>NZ_JBWKCJ010000011.1:0-23787 GCF_056436545.1 Streptomyces sp. NPDC043738
GGTACTGCAGGGGGGACCCTGTGGGAGAGTAGGACGCCGCCGAACAAATTTTGAAATAGCCTCGTTCCCCGAGTTTCGACTCGGGGAACGAGGCTTTTTTGCGTTTACCGGCCTGTGCGTTTTCGGGACCGGAGATGTCAGGGGTGCGGGGGGACGGCGACGGCGGCCGCGCGGTGGCCGGCGCAGGGGGTGAGGCTGCCGGTGATGCCGGGGCCAGGCGGGGCGCCGGAGGAGGCAGGGGGAGTAGTGGCGTCGAGGGAAGGCCGAGCCGGGTCGTCGAAGGGGTCCTCGCCACCGCGGTCGTGGGAAGAACGGCTTCGAGCATCTGCAACTCCTCGTTTTCGCAGGTCGGTTGGGGGCGGGGAGGGGGTGTTGGCGCTGGTGGGCGGCGCGGGAAAGTTGTCGTTGTTTTTCTAGGTCGCGTGACCTAGTCTCGTCCGTGTGGACGATGACATCCAGCTTGATGTGACAGGGCCGGTCTTGGTGGTCGGCGGCTACGGCACCGTCGGTGGGGATCTGGCCCGGCTCGCGGCTCCCTTGTGGCCGCTGTTGCTCACGGGGCGTACCCCGGAGCGTGGACGGGCGCTGGCCGATGAGGTCGGTGCGTCGGTGCGGCGGTGGGATCTGAGCGATCCGGAGCCCTTTTCGGCCAAGGTGCGGGCCGTGATCAGTACGGTGAACGACCCCGAGGACCGGGTGCTGCTGGCCGCGATCCGGGGCGGTGTCCCGTACGTGGACATCACGCGCTGGACGGCGCGGCTGCAGCGGGCCACCGCGGTGGCGGCGGTGGAGTCGGTCGAGGCGCCGGTGTTGCTGTCGTCCAGTTGGATGGGCGGGGTGACGGGGCTGGTCGCGGCGGCGCTGGCGGCGGATGTCGACGGGGCGTCGGCGGTGGAGATCGCCATCCGCTACGACCTCAAGGACCGCGCGGGCACCGACTCGGTGGAGTTCATGGACCGGCTGGGTCTGGACTACGAGGTGACCGAGGGCGGCCGGCGACGGATGATCATGCCGCTGAGCGGTGCCGGGTATGTGGACATCGGCGGGCACCGGACCAAGGTCGCGCGGATCGACACGCCGGAGCAGTTCACGCTGCCGCTGGTGCTCGGTGTGGACACGGCCCTCACCCGGATCGGCTTCAGCGCCAACTCCTCGACGTCCACGCTGCTGGCGCTCAAGAAGACCGGGTTCTTCCGGTGGGGGCGCGGGGACCGCTTCGAGTCGGCGCGCCGGTCGATGCTGTACTCGCCGGGCGAGGGCGGCAGCGCGCTGCTGCGGATCGATGTGCGGGGACGGGGCGGTCAGCGGCGTACGGCGACGCTCACCGATCCGGCCGGGCAGGCGCATCTCACCGCGCTGGGCGGGCTGTTGGGACTGCGCCGGGTGCTGGGTGAGGACGGTGCCGCCGCGCCGCAGGGGGTGGCCTTCCCCGAGATGACGCCGGTGCCGCAGGACGTCGTCGCCGCGCTGGAGAAGGCGGGCGTGAAGGTCGAGGTGTCATGACGGAGGAGAAGGGGCCGGGCGCCGCCGGGAAGGGCTCGACGCTGACCCGGCAGGGCAGCATCCGCCGGACGAGCCTGCTGGACGCGGCGGAGGCGGTGCTGGTGGCCAAGGGGGCGGATGCCTCGTTGCGGGCCATCGCCGGTGAGGCCGGGGTGCGGGTCGGGCATCTGCAGCACTACTTCCCGACCAGGGCCGATCTGATCAAGGCGGTGCTGGAGCGGGCGCTGGAGCGTTCGCTGGAGCGGCTGGCCGAGACGACGGGGCTGCGGGTGGTGCATGACGACCCGTCCGCCCTCAAGAGCCCGGCGGGCCCGGCGAACCCCGACGAGGTGGTGGCCGTGGTCCTCGCCGAGCAGGAGGATCCGCAGCTGGTCCGCCTCTACGTCGAGGTGTGGGCGCTGGCGGCGCGGGACGAGGAGATCGCCGCGGTGGTGCGGGAGTTCTACCGCAAGTACGTCGCCCATGTGGAGGCGTTCGTCCAGCAGGGGCGGCCGGACTGGTCCGGTGAGCTGTGCCGGGCCAGGGCCGAGACGTTCGTGGCGCTGGTGGAGGGGGCGGCGCTGATGCGGTCGGGTATCGCCGGCAGCCGGTCGGCCGCGATGGATGCACAACTGGCGTACTTCGCGGTGCAGTTGCTCCGGGACTGAAGGGCCCGGGGCCATCTAGGGGGGATCTGTACATGACCGAGTCAGTGGATCTGGCCGAGCTCGCTTCGACGGCCGGACTGGAGCAGGAGCTGGACCGGCTCGCCGGGAGCCACGGCATCATCCGTACGCGGCAGCTGAACGGGCAGGAGACCTGGACGGTTCTGGGGGCGGGGCTGACGCGGGAGCTGCTCGGCGATCCGCGGCTGTCCAACGACGTGCACACGCACGCCCCGCACGGGGCGCTGGTCCCGGGGATGGCCGTGATGCTCCTGGAGCAGGACGACCCCGGGCACGCGCGGAACCGGCGGCTGGTGAGTGCGGCCTTCGCCTCGCGGGCGGTGCGGCAGCTGGAGCCGCGCATCGAGGAGATCACCCGGCAGCTGCTGGACGAGCTGGGGGACCGCGGTACGGCGGACTTCATCGAGGAGTTCACCTATCCGATGCCGCTGGAGGTGATCTGCGAGCTGCTGGGGGTGCCGGCCGAGGACCGCGAGCCGTTCCGCAAGTGGGCGATGGACATCTCCGCGGCGCCGTCCGCGGAGGCGATGCAGTCGGCGGCGGTGGAGCTGTTCGGCTACTGCATCGGGCTGATCGGCGCCAAGCGGGAGCGGCCCACCGAGGATCTGCTCAGCGAGCTGATCGCCGCGCGGTTCGAGGACGGCGGTGCGCTGAGCGACGAGGAACTGTCGTCGTTCGCCGCGGTGTTGCTGATCGCCGGGCACGACACGGTCACCAATCTGCTGGCGAACGCGCTGCACGATCTGCTGACCCACCCCGGGCAGCTGGCCGCGCTGCGCCGCGATCCGTCGTTGGTGGGCGCGGCGGTGGAGGAGGCGCTGCGCTTTCGGGGCTCGGCGATGACCACGGTCAACCGGGTGGCGCGCGAGGACATCGAGGCCGGGGGTGTGACGATCCGTGCGGGGGAGCTGGTCCGTTTCCTGCTGACCGCGGCCAACCGCGATCCCGAGGTGCGGGCCGATCCGCATGCGTTCGACATCCACCGGGCGACCGCACAGCATGTGGCGTTCGGGATGGGGGCGCACTTCTGCCTGGGGCAGCGCCTCGCCCGCCAGGAGGCGACGATCGCGCTCACCGAGATTCTCCGGCGGTTCGGCACGCTGGAGCTGGCGGTGCCGGCCGAAGAGGTGCGGTGGTTGCCGTCGGATGCGATCCGGGGACTGGTCGAGCTGCCGTTGCGCTACGCGCGCTGAGGAGTGGGGGAGTGGGCAGGGTGAAGATCACTGTGGATCACGGGCTGTGCGACGGGCTCGGGCAGTGTGCGCTGGTGGCGCCCGAGGTGTTCGCGCTGGACGACGACTAGCGGCTGGTGGTGGCGCCGGACCCGGCTCCCGAGCTGGCCGGCAGGGTGGCCGCGGCGGCGCGGGCGTGTCCGGTGCGGGCCATCTCGGTCGAAGGGGCCTGACCTTGCGGGAGGTGGTCGTGGTGGGGGCCGGCCTGGCGGGTGTGCGGGCCGGCGAGTCGCTGCGGGCGCAGGGGTTCGCCGGCCGGCTGACCCTGGTGTCGGACGAGCGGGAACTGCCCTACGACCGGCCGCCGCTGACCAAGCAGCTGGTGTCCGGGACGCTGACGGAGGCCGATATCCGGCTGGCGGGCGCCGAGGACTTCGGCGCCCGCTGGCTCCGGGGGACCGCGGCGGTGGGACTGGACCGGGAGGGGCGGCGGGTCCGGCTCGCCGACGGCAGGGCGCTGCCGTACGACGGGTTGGTGCTGGCGCCCGGTGCCAAGGCCAGGTCCTGGCCCGGGGCGCCGGTGCCGGCCGGGGTGTTTACGGTGCGGGGGCTGGCGGACGTCCGTGCGCTGCGGGCCGAAGTGGCCGGCGGGGCCCGTGAGGTGGTGGTCGTCGGGGCCGGGTTCGTCGGGGTGGAGCTGGCGTCGTCGCTGAGCGGGCTGGGTGTGCGGGTGACGCTGGTGGAGCCGTCGAACGCGCCGCTGCGGGCGCTGGGCGGGGTGGTCTCCGAGGTGGTGGCCGCGGCGGCGCGGCGTGCGGGGGTGGCGTTGCGGCTGGGCGTCGGCGTGCGGGGTTTTCGGGCCACCGGCGGGCGGGTCGGCGCCGTGGAGCTGGTCGACGGGGGTGTGCTGCCCGCGGACTGTGTGGTGGTGGCGATCGGGATGGAGCCCGCGACCCGGTGGCTGTCGGGGTCGGGGCTGGCGCTGCCGGGTGGTCGGATCCACTGTGACGAGCGGTTGTTCGCGCGGGGTGCCGGGGCGCCGGGGGCGCCGGATCCCGGGGTGGTGGTGGCCGGGGACGCGGCGTGGTGCGATGCGGTGCGGGGGGCTGACGGGCCGGTTCCGCTGGAGCACTGGAGCAATGCGGCGGCGCAGGGGGAGCTGGCGGCGCGCAATCTGCTGGCCGGGCCGGCGGCGGCCGAGCCGTATGACCATGTGCCCTCGTTCTGGACGTCGGCGTTCGGGCTGCGGATCAGGTCGGTCGGGTTGCCCGGCAGTGGTGACCGGGTGGTCGTGGAGGCGGGGGAGCCGGCCGAGGGGGCGGTGCTGGTGGCGCACTACCGGGGGGACCGGTTGGTCGGTGCGGTGAGTGTGGACCAGGGGCGGTTGCTGCCGGCGTACGCGCGGCGGCTGCGCACGGAGCGGTGGAACGGGCCGGGGGAAAACAAAACCTCGGGAATGTGAACCCGTCGTTAAGGTTCCCATTACCACGGATGCTTTTGGATTAATCCCCTCCGGATATGATTGGGTCAGGTGACCTATCGCACATTTCCGTGACGGTGTCGGACGGCTCTGGTAACGTTTTTATCGCGCCTCCAGGAGAGGCGGTGCAGGCCTTGTGGGGGATCACGACGAGGTGCTCGCCGACGATTTCTGGCCTGTTCCTGTGTATGCAGGTTCCGGGGGATCTTTTGCTACGGGGGATGGCATGTGTAGCACCTTCAGCCGTGTCTGAATCGGTGTCTGAAATCGGACCTTCCCGCAGGCGGGAAGCGTGTTCCGACCTTCTGTGTTCCTAGGTTGAGTGCGCCGCCGCGGCGGCCGTCACCTCTTGTCGGGCACTCCTGACGTGAATTTCTGAACTCTTCGCGCGGACCGACTCAAAGTAGCTCCGGTCTGTTTTGCCGCGGGTTTATTCAGGTCTTACCAGTGCCCTTCGCCGACGCTCTCTTTCCGGCGCCGGCCTGTCGATTCAAATGCGCGACGAAGCGTGTTTCCGGCTGTCTTTCGGCTGCCGTTTCCCCGGATTTTATATGGCCGGAAACGGCCGTATCCACAGTGCGTGTCCATGCGTCCGCAGTGCGCGGAGACGAGGAGAGAACGATGCAGAACCCCTTCGAGACGGAGCAGATCCACGACATTGTGCGCGAGGGCCTGGCACAGGTCCTGGGCAGCGGTATCGACGAGATCACCGCGGACGCCACCCTCGTCGCCGACCTCGGCGCCGAATCGCTCGACCTGGTCGAGTTCCGCTTCGAGATGGAGACCAAGCTCGGCGTGGCGCTGCCCAAGTCGAACGTGCTCGACCAGCTGGCGTCGGCGCTCGGCGGTTCGGAGCAGCTCTACGACGAGCGGGGCGGCATCTCCGAGCTGGCCGCCGAGGTGCTGCGGCGCAGCGCGTTCGGCTACTCCGAGGAGCAGGTGCACGCCGGGATGCGCCCGTACGAGGTCGCCGGGGCGGCCACCAGTGCGCACTGGGCCGCCTTCACCCACCGGATCTTCGACCACCTGCCCGAGGTGTGCACCGAGTGCGCCGCCGACAAGGCGCAGATCGCCCCCTCCGGCAAGGCCCAGTGCGCCGGTTGCGGCGTGGTGCTGGAGCCGGCCGCCGGTGACGAGGTGATGGCCGACGGCGTCCGCGCGGCACTCGAGGCGCTGGGGCACGCCCAGCCCGTCGGCTGAGGCGGCGGGCAGTCGCAGATGGCGCCCGTCGTGCGAAAGGAACGGAATTGAACCGCCACACACCCGCCGGGGCCGGTCATGAGGTCGTGGTGACCGGGATCGGCCTGGTGGCCGGTCGACTGACCGACCCCGAGTCGTTGTTCGACCATCTCGCGCAGGGGCACACGCTCATCGCCGAGCACCCGCTGCACAAGGAGTGGGGGGTGCCCTGCGCCGTCTCGGCGCACATCGACCCCCACGTCCGGCAGGCGCTGGCGGACGCGGTGCCCGAGGAGGCCGGGCCGCTGGGGCCGGCCGGGACGCTCGCCTGGCACGCCGCCGCCCAGGCCTGGGAGCGCAGCGGCCTGCCCCGGCGGCTGGCGACCGAGCGCGGCGGCGTCTTCCTCGCCTGCAACCGCATGGTCATGGAACCCGCCGAACTGACCGGCCTGGCCGGCCATGTGGACTTCGAGGGCGGCGCGCTGGACCTGGACGGCTACCTCGACGAGGGCGGCCTCGACCCGCGCCGTTACGAGCAGATCCAGCCGGACACCGCCACCGTGCGCCTGGCCGACTACTTCGGCGCGGCCGGCGTCCTGGAGACCCACGCCGACGCCTGTGCCGCCGGCGGCATGGCGATCGGCAGCGCCTACCGCTACATCCGCAGCGGAGCGCTGGACGTGGCGCTCGCCGGGGGCGCCGAGAGCCTGACGACGCTGACCTCCGTCGCCGCCTTCTACGGGGTGGGGGCGCTGGCCCCCTCCGGCGGGCGGGACGCCGGCCGGATCAGCCGCCCCTTCGACAAGGACCGCTCGGGCTTCGTCATCGGCGACGGCGCCGCCTTCCTCGTACTGGAGTCGCGGGCGCACGCCGAGGCCCGCGGCGCGCACATCCTGGCCCGGGTCGCCGGGTACGCGGGGGTGACCGAGGCCGTGAAGATGACGTCCAGTTCCCGCGACGGCGCCGACTACGCGGAGTGCATCCGCGCCGCCCTCGCCGACGCCGGGCTCACCCCGGGCGACATCGACCACGTCAACGCGCACGGCACCTCGACCGAGGCCAACGACACCTGCGAGGCCGCGGCGCTGCACACCGTGTTCGGGGAGCGGGCCGCCCGTATCCCGGTCACCGGCAACAAATCCGCCATGGGTCACTCCCTGGCGAACAGCGGCGCGGCCGAGGCGGTGCTGTCGGTGCTCAGCCTGCAGCGGCAGTGCGTGCTGCCGACCCTGAACTTCACCGAGCCGGACGAGGTGACGCGCGGGCTGGACATCGTCACCGAGCGCCGGGCGGCGCCGGTGAGCGCCGTGCTGTCGAACTCCTTCGGCTTCGGCGGGCAGAACTGCTCGCTGATCCTGGCCAAGGCGGGGTGAGCGGGCGATGACGAACCTGGACGCGGTGCGGCTGACCGCACCCGGCCTGTACACGGCGGCGGGGCCCGACCCGGCCGCCCTGTGGGAGGCCCTGGTCGCCGGCAAGGACACCAGCCGGCCGAGCGGGCTGCCGGCGTCGCCCTGGCCCGGGGCCGTGAGCGCCTTCCTCGTCGACGACCCCGGTGCCGCGACGCTCGGCGTGCACCGCAGGGTGCTGCGCACCTCGGAGAAGCAGGCCCGGATGGCGCTCTACGGCGCCCGGCTGTCGCTGGGCGGCCACACCGGGCCGGTGGGCGGGGAACGCTGGGGGCTCTACCTCGGACTGCCCACGGTGGACGAGGAGCTGCTGCGCTTCTCCGCGCTCGACGGGCTGCGCAGGGCCGCCGGTTCGCCCGACGCGGTGGCGGCGCTCTACGCCCGCGAGGTCCCGCCGTTCAGCGGCCTGTCCCACCTCAACAGCTCCGCCGCCGCCCATGTCTCGGCCGTCTTCGGGCTGACCGGGGCGATGGCCGCGTACTCGCCGTTCTCCGACGCGGGGCTGCAGGCCCTGATCGACGGGGTGCTCTCGGTCGCCGAGGACGAGAACGAGGCGGCCGTCATCGGGGCGGTCAGCCCCAAGGTCCATCCGCTGCTGCTGCCGCAGTACGAGGAGCTGGGCTGGGACGGGTCCGCCCCGGGCGAGGGGGCCGCCTTCCTCCTCGCCGCGCGGACCTCGGACGTGCCCGCGGCGGCGGTCCGGCTGGCCGGCTACGGGCGGGCGTTCGGCGCGGACGGCGCGGGCCGGACCGAGGCGGTCGCCGAGGCCGTGCGCGCGGCGCTGCGGATGGCCGGCACCGACGCGTCCGGCATCGGCTGGGTGCTGCCGGACGCGGTGTGGACGCCGGAGGGGCAGCGGGCCCAGCGCGCCGCGCTCGACGCGGTCTTCGCGGGGGCCGCCGAGCGGCCCGCGGAGTTCACCAGCGCCGGTGCCACCGGCGTGCTCGGGCCCGCCCACCCGCTCGCCCATGTGCTGCTGGCGCTGCACGGCCTGGCCGGCGGGCGCCGGCTGGTGGCCGACGGCGCCGCGGTGTGCGAGGAGGACCTGGGCATCCCCCGGGTGCTGGCGCTGGCGTGCGGGGTGCGCGGCCAGGTGTGCGCCGTCGTACTGGAAGGAGTGGACAGATGAGCCGCCGCGTCGTGGTGACCGGAATGGGCGCCGTCTGCGGACTGGGACTCGACCCGCAGACGCTGTGGGAGGGCCTGTGCGAGGGCCGCTCGGCGATCCGCGCCTGGCGGCCGCCCGGTGTCGAGGACTTCCCGGTGCGCTATGCGGCGCCGGTCGACGACGAGGAGTTCGCCCGGAGCCACGGCACCGACGAGGGCCTGGACCGGCCGATGGAGCGGCGGATGCGGTTCGGCCTGGCGGCCGCCGGGCAGGCGCTGGCCGACGCCGGACTCGACGCCGGCGGCGACGCCGCGCGCCCGCCGGGCCGGATCGGTACGGCCGTCGGCTCGGGTGTCCCCGAGCGCGACGCCCACGAACTGCTGCACGCCATCGGGGACGACGGGCAGCCCAGCTGGCAGACGCTGTACGACCGGCGCGCCGAACTCGACCGCGCAAGCGGCCTGTTCTGCACCAACGACGCGCTGGCCGCCGGGATCGCCGCCCGCCACCGGCTGCGCGGGCCGGCGCTGAACTACAGCACCGCCTGCGCGGGCGCCACCCACGCCATCGGCCACGGCTTCCGCATGATCCGGCGCGGTGAGGTGGACGCGATGCTGGTGGGCGGCGCCGACTCGGTGCTGAACCTGCCCACGATGACGGGCCTGCACCTGCTGGGCGCGCCGTCGACGTCCGAGCTGTTCGGGGACCGGCTGTGCCGCGCCTTCGACCGCGACCGCAGCGGTCTGGTCGCCGGTGAGGGCGCGGCGATGCTGGTGCTGGAGAGCGAGGAGAGCGCCCATCGGCGCGGTGCGCGGATCTACGCGGAGGTGGCCGGCTTCGGCAGCTCCCTGGACGCGTACCAGGTCACCGCGCCGCATCCGGAGGGCAGGGGCGCGGCGCTGGCGATGAGCCGGGCGCTGGCCGACGGCGGGGTGGAGCCGGACGAGGTGGCCTCGGTCAACGCGCACGGCACCTCCACCCCGCTCAACGACCCGGCCGAGACCCGGGCGATCAAGGACGTCTTCGCCGGGGGCGGGCACTACCGCAGGCTCGCGGTCACCGCCAACAAGACCGCCCTGGGCCATCTGATCGCGGCGGCCGGCGCACCCGAGCTGATCGCCACGGTGCTGTCCGTGCGTGACGGCATCGTGCCGCCGACGCTGAACCTGCAGAACCCGGACCCGGCCTGCGACCTCGACTACGTCCCGGACAAGGCCCGGCACCAGGAGGTGCCGGTGGCAGTGAGCAATTCCTTCGGCTTCGGCGGACTCAACGCCAGTCTGGTGGTGCGCGGTTATGACTCCTGACCTTGCGAACACGAACCCTCCCGGCGGCCCCGCGGGCCGCGCCCCGGACCCCGACGCCGTCGTGGTGACCGGCATCGGCGCGGTGCTGCCCACCGGTCGCGGGCCGCAGGCCCTGTGGTCGGCCTGGCGCGCGGCCGAGCCCGCGCTGACCCCCTACCGGGACCCCTACGTACGGACCGAGAAGATCACCCACTTCGGGCACGTCCCCGACGAGCTGCAGCAGCAGAGCCGGGAGAGCGTGCCGCACAAGCTGCGGAAGTTCGGCACGGCCTTCACCTTCAACGCGGTGCTCGCCGCGCAGGACGCCATGGAACAGGCCGGCGAGAGCTGGCAGGCGATCCCGGAGGAGCGCCGCGGGCTCTACGTCGCCCAGGACGACTCCACCGAACTGAGCGCCGCCGCCTTCCACAAGGCGCTGGACCGGGCCCGGACGGACACCTCCCCGCAGGCGGGGGTGGACCTGCAGCGGCTGGTGGCCGAGGCGTTCGGCAACGCGGCCACCTTCAACCCGTTCACCGTCATCAGGGCGCTCAACAACAACACCCTGGCGATGGTCTCCATCGCCCAGCGCTTCCGTGGTGACTGCGCGGCGTTCGTCCAGGACGCCGGTGCCGCGCTCGGGGCGCTGCAGCGGGCCGCCTTCACCCTCCGTCAGGGCCACTGCGACACGGCCCTGGTGGTCGGCGCGGGCAGCTACAACGAGCCGCTGAAGCTCGCCGCGCAGTACCGCGCCGGGCACTTGAGCGCGGGCGGCGCGGGCGGCGCGGCGGTGCGCAGCTTCGACGCGGAGCGCGACGGCACGGTCCTGGCGGAGGGCGCGGTGGCGCTCGTACTGGAGCGGGCCGGCGATGCCGCACGGCGCGGTGCCCGGCCGCTGGTCACGTTCCTCGGCGCCGCGCTGCGGCCCGCTGTGGACAGCGGCGTCGGCCCGTCCACCCTCGCCGAAGGGCCCCGCGGGCTGCTGGCCGACCACGGTCTGACGCCCGACACCCTGGGCGCGGTCCTCGCCGACGGCAAGGGCACCGTCGCGCACGACGCCGCCGAGGCCGAGCTGCTGCGGGCGCTGCTGAAGGACAGCGGCGTCCCGGTCGGTTCGCTGCGCCCGGTCACCGGCACGCTCGGTGCCGCCGGTCCGCTGGCCGAACTGGCCCTGGCGCCACATCTGTTCGCCGAGGGCGAGCTGCCGCCGATCGCCCATCTGCGCACCCCGCCCGACGACGGCACCGACTTCGTCATGGGCGCGCCCAGGAAGCGCCGGATCGACTCCGTGCTGAGCCTGCACAGCACCTTCAACGGGTTCGCCGGCGCGCTGCTCGCCCAGCGCCCGCACACGCCCTGACGCACGAGGGGACCACCATCACCATGTCGCAGTTCACCGACTTCGTTCAGCCCCGGATGGGACGGATCTTCGCCGCCCTGGGGCTGGACGTGGAGTACGTCCGCGCGCAGGGCAACACCCTCTACCACCGTGACGAGCAGGGCAGGGACATCCCCGTCCTCGACCTCATGGGCGGCTACGGCTCCCTGATCCTCGGCCACAACCACCCCGAGATCGTCGCGCACGCCCGTGCCCTGCTGGACCGCAACCTTGCCGTGCACGCGCAGTTCTCGCTGCGCGGCGAGGCCGGCCGGCTCGGCGCCGCGCTCAGCGACGTCGTCCGCCGGGAGACCTCGGCCAAGGAACCGTACGTCGCCACCTTCGGCAACAGCGGCGCCGAGGCCGTCGAGGCGGCCGTCAAGCACGCCGAACTCGTCCGGGTGCAGCAGGTCACCGCGCTCGCCGACGAGATCGCCGGCAACGCGGCGGCCGCACGGGAGGCCGTCCGCCGCGGGGACGCCGTCCTCGACGCGGACGCCTTCCGGCTGCCGGCCGTCCGGGAGCGGGCGCCGCAGGACCAGAGCATCGACGCGCTGCTGGCGGCCCTGGAGGCCCACAACGCGGCGGCGCTCGCCACCCGGCCGCTGTTCCTGGCGCTGGAGCGCTCCTTCCACGGCAAGCTCGTCGGCAGCGTCCAGCTCACCTACAACAGCGGCTTCCGCGCCCCGTTCACGCACCTCGGCGCGCGGGTGCGGTTCGTGCCCATGGACCGGCTCGAACTGCTGGACGCCATCGCCGACGAGGAGCGGGTGTCGCTGCTGGACACCGAGGTCGACGCCGGGCGGATCAAGGTCGTCGAGCGCGGCCTGCCGGTCATCACCGCGTTCCTGGCCGAGCCGGTGCAGGGCGAGGGCGGCATCCACGCGCTGACGGCCGAGCAGGGCCGGGCCATCCGGCTGTTCTGCAACAAGGTCGGCACCCCGCTGATCCTCGACGAGGTGCAGAGCGGCATGGGCCGCTGCGGCGCGTTCCTGGCCAGCTCGCTCATCGGGCTGCGCGGCGACTACTACGCGCTGTCGAAGTCGCTCGGCGGCGGGCTCGCCAAGATCTCCGCCATGCTGGTCCGCCGGTCGCTGTACCAGGGCGAGTTCGACATCATCCACAGCTCGACCTTCGCCATGGACGACTTCTCCTCGTCCGTCGCGCACAAGGTCGTCGAGCTGCTGGAGGCGGACGACGGAGAGGTCTACCGGCGGGTCGCCGAGCGCGGCGAGAAGCTCACCGCCATGCTCACCGGCCTCCAGGCGGCCTTCCCCGACGTCGTCGAGGACGTCCGCGGCAAGGGCCTGTTCATCGGCCTGCAGCTCAAGGACCAGGGCGGGGCCCGCTCCATGGTGCTGCGCGGCAGCGCCTACACCGGCTCGCTGGGCTATCTGCTCTCCGGCTACCTGCTGCGCCAGGAGGGCATCCGGATCGCGCCGACCGGCAGCGCGGGCAACGTGCTGCGCATCCAGCCCTCGGCGTACCTCACCGACGAGGAGATCGAGCAGCTGCGCGGGGCCCTTACGCGGCTGTGCCGCATCCTGCGCTACGAGGACACCCTGCACCTGGTCCACCCGGCCAGCGACCGGCGGATCCCCAAACCGCGGGCGGAGATCAGGGACTTCCGGGGCGCGGTGGCCGGATACGAGCAGGTCGCCGGGCGCCCGGCGACCGGGCCGGTGCGCAAGGTGGCGTTCATCAACCACCTCATCGAACCGGCCCATCTGCGGCAGGTGGACCCGGCGCTCGCCGACTTCGGTGACGCCGCGCTGCGCTCCTTCGTCCTGGGCATGGACCCGGTCAAGACGGCGGCGCCCTACCCCGGCGTGCGGATCGACTCGCCGCTCGGCAGCGCCGTCGAGTTCGCCCTCTACCCGCTGATGGTCGCCTCCGAGCAGATGGGCGGCTACCTCGCCTCGGGGGACGTCACGGGTATCCGGGCGGACATCGAGGAGCGGGTGCAGGCCGCCCGCGAGGACGGCTACGTGGTGGCGGGCCTGGGCATGTACACCTCCATCGTCACCGCCAACTGCACCTCGCTACGGGTCCCGGGGATCGCGCTGACCTCCGGCAACGCGCTGACCGTGGCCATGGGCGTGCAGGCCATGGAGCGGGGCGCGAAGGACCGCGGCTGGCGGGTCGAGGACACCACGCTGGCCGTGGTCGGCGCGGCCGGCAACATCGCCTCGGTCTACAGCCAGCTCTTCGCCGAGCGGCTCGGCCGCATCGTGCTGGTCGGCAGCCGGCGGGACGGCTCGGCCAGGCGGCTGCGGAACACCGTGCACGGCGTCTACCAGGAGTGCTGGTCGCGGATCGCGGAAGGCGGGGAGCTGACCGGGATCCCGGCGCGGCTGGCCGAGGAGCCGCTGATCACCAAGTGGCTGGCCGAGGGGCCGGCCGACGACGCCGCGGGCCGGGGCCGGGCGATCGCGGAGTACCTGCAGGAGCGCTACGGCAGCGACCCGTTCCTGACCGTCACCCAGGACAGCGCCGCCCTGAAGGAGGCGCAGCTGGTGCTGTGCGCCTCCAACAGCCCCGAACCGTTCCTGACCGGCGAGCACTTCGCGCCGAACACGGTGATCTGCGACATCGCCGTGCCCAACAACGCCGTCGCCGGCCTGGCCGAGCAGCGGCCCGACCTGGCGTACATGCTCGGCGGCATCGTCGCCACGCCCCACGGCGAGAGCCTGCACCCCTCGGCGCGCGCCTTCCTGGAAGCCGGCCAGCTGTTCGCCTGCATGGCGGAGACGGCCCTGATGGGCCTGGCCGGCCTCGACCACCACTACTCCTACGGGAACATCAGCCGCCAGCAGGTCATCGACATCGCCGCGCTGGCCAAGGCCCACGGGCTGCGGCTCGCCGACTACAAGAGCGCGCACTCGGTCTGAGGACCGGGCCCACCGATGCGAGAGGACACCATGGAATTCGAAGGCCAGGTGGCGCTGGTGACCGGCGGCAGCCGGGGCATCGGCCGCGCGATCGCCCTGAAGCTGGCGGCGGCCGGCTGCGATATCGCGCTCAACTACCGCAGCGCGACGAGGGAGGCGGAGCAGGTCGCCGAGCGGATCGCCGGACTCGGCCGCCGAGTCGAGCTCTTCCAGGGGGACGTCGGTGACCCCGAGATACCGCAGGCGGTCGTCACCGGCGTACGCGGCTCCTTCGGGCGGCTGGACGTACTCGTGAACAACGCCGGGATCACCCGCGACGAGCTGCTGGTCAACCAGAGCCTGAAGGACATCGAGGAGGTGCTGGCCACCAACCTGGTCGCCCCGATGCTCACCGTGCAGGCCGCGGCGCCCTTGATGCTGCGCCGCCGCTACGGACGGATCGTCAACATCTCCTCGTCCGCGGCCTCCAAGCCCGGCCGCGGCCAGTCCAACTACGCGGCGGCCAAGGGCGGCCTGGAGGCGTTCACCAAGGCGATGGCCGTGGAACTCGGCTCCCGCGGGATCCTGGTCAACGCCGTCGCCCCCGGCGTGATCAACACCGACATGACCGACACCATCCGCAGCCACGGCGAGGACGAGATCATGCGCCGGCTGCTGGTGAAGAGCTACGCCGAACCCGAGACGATCGCCGACGCCGTGGCGTACCTCGCCAGCCCCCGCAACACCTACACCACGGGCGAGGTACTCCACGTCGACGGCGGACTGAAGATGGCGTGAGGGAGCGCAGGATGAGCGACGTGAGCGAAGGCGACGTGAGCGAGGACGGCGGGCGCACCGAGCGGCCGCGGCCCGGCGAACTGGCGGGCAGGGCGGCCGTGGTCACCGGCGCGGCCCAGGGCATCGGCCGCGAAGTGGCGCTGGTGCTGGCCGAGGCCGGCGCGGCCCGCCTGATCCTCCTCGACCGGGACGCCGAAGGGCTGGAGACGGTCGTCAAGGAGGTCCGCGCGCTGGGCGCGGCCGCCGTGGCCGTCGCGGCCGACTTGCGCGAGCGCGAGACGCTGCGCACCCGGCTGCGCGCCGAACTGCGGGCCGCCGGCCGGCTCGACATCCTCGTCAACAACGCCGGGGTGGCCGACGAGAACGGACCCGACGACGAGACCACCTGGCTGCGGGTGCTCGACATCAACCTCCACGGCACGTTCGCGGTCACCGCCACCTGCCTGGAGTACCTCGCCGACCAGGGCCGCATCGTCAATGTGTCCTCCATCCTCGGCAAGGCCGGCAAGATGCGGAACACCGCCTACTGCGCCTCCAAGCACGGCCTGATCGGCTATACCAAGGGCCTCGCCCTCGATCTCGCCGCCCGCGGGATCACGGTCAACGCCGTGCTGCCGGGCTGGGTCGACACCCCCATGCTCCGCCGCGAACTCGCCGCCCAGGCCGACGAGATCGGCGCGGACCCGGCACGGATGCTGCGCCAGGCCCGCAAGGGCGTCCCGCTGCGCCGGCTGGTGGAGGCACGGGAGGCCGCGGACCTCGTCGGCTTCCTGGTGTCCGGCCGCGCGGCGGCGATCACGGCGCAGAGCCTGACCGTCGACGGGGGCTTCACCCGTGGCATGTAGCCCCTGGCTGCGCCGGCTGGCGCCGGGGACGGCCGGCACCGGCACCGCCGTCGTGGTGTGCTTCCCGCACGCGGGCGGCGGCGCGGGCGCCTTCCGGCCGCTGGCCAAGGCCCTCGCCGCCGCCGTTCCCGAGGGCGCCCGCCCCGAGGTGCTGGCGGTGCGGTACCCGGGGCGCCACGACCGCGCCGCGGAGGAGCGGATCGAGGACCTCGAGGCGCTGGCGGCCGGGGCCCACCAGGCGCTGGCGCCGCTCGCCGGCCGGCCGCTGACCCTGCTGGGGCACAGCATGGGCGCGCTGGTGGCGTACGAGGTGACCCGGCTGCTGGAGCACCAGGGGCACGACCCGGTCCGGCTGGTCGTCTCCAGCGCCTGGGCCCCGTCCCGGGTCAGGGGCGGCACGGTCCATCTGCGGGACGACGACGGCCTCGTCGAGGAGATCCGCCGGACCCAGGGCACCGACCCCCGGCTGCTGGAGTACCCGGAGCTGCTGGCCGTGGCCCTGCCCGTGTTGCGCGGCGACTACAAGGCCGTGGAGACCTACCGGCACCGCCCGGGGCCGCCGCTGCGCACGCCCGTCACCGCGCTGGTCGGCGACGCCGATCCGCTGGTCGCCGTCGAGGACGCGGCCGCCTGGCGCGCGCACACCGCCGGGGACTTCCGGATGCGGATCTTCCCGGGCGGTGACCACTTCGCGCTCCGCGCGCACTGGCCGGAGCTGGCGGAGCGGCTGACCGGGGGGCCGCGGCCGGCGGCGTCACACCGGCAGTGAGCGGTGCGGCCAGCGGGCCCGGGCCTGCTCCTGGGAACGCATGGTCGCCAGGGTCAAAAGGCCGCGCGCCCGGCCCGTTTCCAGCAGGTCGGGGAGGGCGGGCAGCGGGGCGAGCGCCGCGATGTCGTCCAGGACGAGGGTGAGTGGTGGGTCGAGCCGACCGTCAGATGACCGTTCGGCCATGCGGCGGCCGTGCTCGACCACGCTGGAGAGGAGTGCGGTGAGCAGCGGCATCGCACCCGGGTCGGTACGCGGATCCTCGATGGGTTCGCCTACCACGTACAGCGTTCCCCCCTCATCGATGAATGATTCGAGAATGACCGAATCCGCTCGAAGTGGATTGCAGACATCCCGGATGTGGAGGGAGGACAGGGCGGTCAGTGCCCGGCCGACCAACTCCGTCGCCAGCTCCCGGCGTTCGGCGTGGGCGGTCAGCACCGACTCCAGCTCGCCGGCCTGGCCGCCGGAGGCCTTCGGGCTGGTGCGCAGAATGCGCACCGGCTCCTGGGCGCTGCCCGGGGCATGGGCCCAGCGGTGCAGCTGGCGGAACGGGCGGCCGTCGACCGCGGCGGCGTGCAGCCAGCAGCGCAGCAGGGTCTGGGCGGCGTCGGCGACCGCCGAGTCCTGGGCGCCGGACGGCCGTACGGGGGCGAGCAGCGCGGCGGCCCGGGCGGCGGCGGTGGCCAGGTCGTCGCAGCCGGACGTGGGCGACCAGCGCAGCCGGGCCGGGGTGTCGAGGCGGTGCGTCGGATCGTAGGTCAGCAGCGGGCCGAGCTTGGCGCGGGCGTCCTTGGTCTCGGACCACAGCGCGGGATCGGTGGTGGCGACGATCAGGGGGCCCGGGGCGGCGGTGGCGGTGGCGACGGCCGCGGCGAGGGCCGCGGCCCGGCCGGAGGTGGCGAACTGGACACGGGGGAGGGTGGGTTCGGCGAGCCGGCCGGCGGCCGCCGGGGAGCCGGTGCGCTGCTCGGGGACCGGGCCCGTGGGGGCGGCGTGGTCGGCGGGCGTGGCGGGGACGGCCGGGACGGCGGGGGCGTCCTCGGCGGGCGCGGACGGTGCGGCGGGTACGGCCGCGCTCGCCCGCGCGGCGCGGGCCGCCGCCAGGGCCTCGCGGTCCTCCCGCTCCTCCCGTTCCCGGCGCGCGAGGTCTTCTGCCGTCCGCTCGGCCTCCCCGGCCGTGCGCGCGGACCCGGCCTCCCGGGCCTTCGCCCGCCGCGCGGCCCGTACGGCGCGATAGCGGGTGACCGTCCCCATCGTGAAGATGGCCAGGACCAGCAGCACCATCAGCTCGCCGATGAGGATGCCCCAGAACAGGCCGTAGCCGGAGAGCTGGCCCTTGGGGGTGGCGGGCCAGGCGGCGGCCATGTCGTGCGGCGCGGAGACGAGATGGCGCAGGGCCATGGGCGTTCCGGGGTAGCTGACGCCGTCGGGCCAGGCGCCGTGCGCGAACAGACCGGCCAGCCCGGTCGCCGTCCACACCAATACGGTCAGGCCCAGCAGGAAGGCCAGTAACCCGACCAGCAGGGAGTCGGGGATGCCGCGGCCCCGGCCGCCGTGCGGATCGCGGTAGCCGCCGCGGCCGCCGCCTCTTTCGTCGTCGTATCCGCGCCTCACGCCACCGTCTCGCTCGACTCGTCTCTCCACTGGCGCTCCATCGCCATCGCCTCCGCGCGCGCCTCGGCCTCGGCGTCCGCCGCCGCCTCCAGGGCGCGGGCCTCGTCCGTCGGCATCGCGGACGCCTCGGTCATCGCCCGGTCGGTGAAGACCATCGGGCGTTCGGCCTCGGTGATCAGGTGTTTGACGACCTGGACGTTGCCGTTGACGTCCCAGACCGCGATGCCGGGGGTGAGGGTCGGAATGATCTCCACCGCCCAGCGCGGCAGGCCCAGCACCCGTCCGGTGGCCCGCGCCTCGTCCGCCTTCTGGGCGTAGATGGTCCGCGTCGAGGCCATCTTCAAGATCGCCGCGGCCTCCCGTGCGGCCGCCCCGTCCACCACGTCGGACAGGTGGTGGACGACCGCGACGAACGACAGGCCCAGCCGGCGCCCGAACTTCAGCAGCCGCTGGAACAGCTGCGCCACGAACGGCGAGTTGATGATGTGCCAGGCCTCCTCGACCAGGAAGATGCGTTTCTTCCGGTCGGGCCGGATCCAGGTGTGCTCCAGCCACACCCCCACGATCGCCATCAGGATCGGCATCGCGATGGAGTTGCGGTCGATGTGCGAGAGGTCGAAGACGATCAGCGGTGAGTCCAGGTCGATGCCCGCCGACGTCGGTCCGTCGAACATGCCGCGCAGGTCACCGTCGACGAGCCGGTCCAGGACCAGCGCCACGTCCAGGCCCCAGGCCCGCACGTCGTCTATGTCGACGTTCATCGCCTCGGCGGACTCCGCCTCCGGGTGCCGCAGCTGCTCGACGATGTCGGTCAGGACGGGCTGCCGGTCGGTGATGGTCTCGTTGACGTAGGCGTGCGCGACCTTCAGGGCGAAGCCGGAGCGCTCGTCGAGCCCGTGGCCCATCGCGACCTCGATGATCGTACGCAGCAGGGCCAGCTGGCCGGTGGTGGTGATCGACGGGTCGAGCGGGTTGAGGCGGATGCCGCCGTTGAGGGCGGCGGTGGGGTCCAGGCGGATCGGGGTGATGCCCAGCTCCTCGGCGATGAGGTTCCACTCGCCGACGCCGTCCTCGCCCTGCGCGTCCAGGACGACGACCTGCCGGTCGCGGAAGCGCAACTGCCGCAGGACGTAGGTCTTCTCCAGTGCCGACTTGCCGTTGCCGGACTCGCCGAGCACCAGCCAGTGCGGCGCCGGCAGCTGCTGTCCGTACAGCTGGAACGGGTCGTAGATGTACCCCTTGCCGCTGTAGACCTCGCGGCCGATGATCACGCCGGAGTCGCCGAGACCGGGGGCCGCGGTCGGCAGATACACCGCCTGGGCCTGGCCGGTGGAGGTGCGTACGGGCAGCCTGGTCGTCTCCACCTTCCCGAACAGGAAGCTGGTGAACGCGTCGGTGAGCGCTCCGAGCGGATCGTGCAGGGCCATGACGTACGCGCCTCCCAGCGGCTTAGCGGCGGATCCCGGTCGCGAACGGCAGGGTGTTGACGAACGCCCGGTGGTGCTCGCGGTCGCACCACTCCAGCTTGAGATAGGACTTGCCGGCCGAGGCGCGGATGGTGCGCTTGTCGCGGGCGAGCGCCTCGGGCGAGCGGGAGGAGACCGTGATGTAGCCGACGAGGTTGACGCCGGCCGCGCCGGACGCGAGGTCCTCACCGCGCTGGTCCACCCGTCCGTGGTGCGCCACGTCGCGCGGGTCGACCACCCGGTTCATCTTCGCCGCGCGGCTGGCCTCGGCGTCGTCGTTGGTCTTCTCCGTCAGCATCCGCTCGATGGCGACCTCGGTGGGCTCCAGGTCCATGCAGACCGCGACCGTGCGGATCACATCCGGGGTGTGCACCAGCAGCGGCGCGAGGAAGTTGACGCCCACCGGGGTCAGCGGCCACTCCTTGACCCAGGCCGTGGCATGGCACCACGGCGCCCGCGTCGTCGACTCCCGCGTCTTGGCCTGCAGATACGTCGGCTCCATCGCATCGAGCTCGGCCGGCCAGGCGTTGCGCCGGCTCATCGCCTGGATGTGGTCGATGGGGTGGTCCGGGTCGTACATCGAGTGCACCAGGGACGCGAGCCGGGCCTGGCCCAGGGGCTGGCGCACCCGGATGTCGGCCTCCGCGAGCCGGGCGCAGATGTCGGTCAGCTCACGGGCCATCACCACCGCGAGCCCGGCGTCCCGGTCGAGCTTCCGGCGCAGCAGCCCGCCCTGGTGCATCCGGGCCGCGCGCGCCATCGTCTGCGCCTCGGCGGCCAGTTCGCGGGTGTAGTGCATACAGGCGACGAGGTAGGCGCGGTGCTGCTCGGAGGAGGTGGAGACCATCGACTGCAGCTGGTCGTAGGAGTCCTGCAGCCAGCGGGGGGAGCCCTTGTCGCCGCGCTGGGCGACGTCCTTGGCGTGCGCGTCGGGGTCGGCCGGGAGCGTACGCGCCAGCATCTGCAGCCGGGTGACGAAGCCGTCCCCGTTGGCGACGTGCTTGAGCAGCGTGCCGAACCGGTCGACGAGGGCCTCCTGGTCCTCGCTGTCGCGCAGCCCGACGCCGGGCCCCTCGATCTCGATGGCGGCCGTCACCGTCTTGCGGTCGGCGTGCAGCAGGACGGCGATCTCGTCCGGGCCGAACGGCGCGGACAGCCAGTTGATCCGCCCGATCCCGGGCGGCGGGCCGATCTCGACCTCCCGGCCGTCGAGCCGTACGCCCGCCTCGGCGGCGCCGGAGCGGTAGACCGCGCCGCTGCGGACCGTACGGCGGAAGCTGCGCCGGATCTCGAACCACTTGTAGAACGTGCGGCCCTTGTACGGGACGTAGACGGCGGCCAGGCCCAGCATGGGGAAGCCCGTGAGCGTCATGATCCGCAGCGGCAGCATGGGCACCAGCAGCCCGCACATCATGCCGAGGAACGCGCCCGCGATGATCAGCGCGATCTCGCCGGTCTCGCGGTTCTTGCCGACGATGGCGTTGGGCCGGGCGCGGCCGATCAGATATGTGCGACGCGGCGCGATCGGGTGGGACTGCGTGCTCAACGCCCATCACCTCCTGCTGTCTTGCCGGTGCGGGCGTCGCTGCCGGTCCGGGGGTTGGTACGGGGAGCGGGGGCGGCGGGGGACGAGCCGCCGCCGGAGCGGGAGCCGTGGGCCGCGACGCCGCCGGAGACCGCGTCGGCCGGCCGGGACTGGCCGCCCTGCGCCTGGCCGCCGCCGTCCCCGCCGGAGCTGCGGGAGCTGTGCGTCTTGATGCCCTGGGACACCAGCGCGGCCGGCGAGCTGAGGACGGCCGCCGCGGTGTTCTCCGCCCCCCGGCTCATCCGGTTGTTCCGCGACGCGGCGATCTCGTCGCCGAAACCGGGCACGAAGCGGTAGATCACGGCGCTGGCGAAGATGGCCAGCAGGATGATCGCGAGTCCGGAGACCACCGCGGAGATGGCGTTCGGTCCCTTGTCGGACGACAGCGCCCCGGCGACGCCCAGCACGATCACGATGACCGGCTTCACCATGATCACCGCGATCATGATGCCCGCCCAGCGGCGCACATGCCCCCACATGTTCTTGTCGACCAGCCCGGCGTAGACCACCGTGCCCAGCAGCGCCCCGACGTACAGCAGCGCGGCCCGGATCACCAGCTCCAGCCAGAGCACACCGGCGGCCAGCACGGAGACCAGCGACACCACGATCAGCATGATCGGGCCGCCGCCGATGTCGGTGCCCTTCGTGAGCGCCTGCGAGAACGACCCGAAGAAGGTGTCGGTCTGCGCCCCCGTCCCCTTCGCGATGATCTCGGTGACGCCGTCCGTCGCCGAGACGACCGTATAGAGGATCAGCGGGGTGAAGGCGGAGGCCAGCACCGTCAGCCAGAGGAACCCGATCGCCTCGCTGATCGCCTCCGTCAGCCGCACCCCGCGCACCGCCCGCTTGGCGACGGCCAGCAGCCACAGCACGAGCGTGAGCACGGTGGAGGCGGCGAAGACGACGGCGTACTGCCGCAGGAAGGCCGCGTTGGTGAAGTCCACCTGGGAGGTGGCGTTCACCGCGTCGGACAGCTTGTCGACGATCCACGCGGCGGCTTTGGCACAGCCTTTGGCGAGGGATTCGAGGGGGTCGAGGGGGTTGTTGTCGAGGGGGCTGGTGGGGGCCTTGGGGGCGGTGCCGCTGTCGCCTGACTGGCAGTAGTCCTTGGCACGGCCCGGGACCAGGTCGCAGACACCCGGCGACGGTTTGGGCGAGGGCGCGGCCAGGGCACGGGTGGCCAGCAGCAGGACCGCGGTCTGCACGGACGCCAGCGCAGCGGCGATGGTGAGGGCACGCCTCGGGTTACCGCGCATATGTGAACCCTCCGTACTGCTCGACTGCCTTCGCGATCTGGTCGGCACCGGACGTCTTGTCGTCGCCGTTGACGGGGGCGGGGCCGTCCTGCTGGGAGAAGCCGTCGACCTTCCAGTCCCCGCCCGCCCACGTCAGCTGGAGCCGCATGGTGAACCAGTCGCTCGTCACCGGGGTGGTCGACTTCGCGCCGGCCGTGCCGAAGAGTCCCGTGCACCACACTTCGAGGTCCGCGGTGTCGCCTTGGAGCTTGACGAGCTTGGTGCCTACGGGAACGGTGCGGGAGACGTAGGTCATGCCCTGAGCCGCGTCGCCCTTGGCGTCGAGTCCGAGCTTCTTGAGGAACGCCGTCGAGTAGGCGGCGTCGAGCCTGCTCTGCATGTCGTCGACCTTGGCGGGGGCGAAGACCTGCTGGACGATCGCGTGACGTTCACCGGGCTTGAGGATGTTGGCGGAGACCAACGCGACCGCGTAGTTCGCCGCCGCCGACTGGGCCCCCTGCTCCGTCTTCGCGAACCCCGAGGCGATCTGGCCGTTCTTGCCCGTGACCGGCTTGGTGCCGGTGGGGGCGGTGGGGCGGGCGGCGCCGGCGCCGGTGTCCTTGGGGGAGTCGCCGCCGGACTCGCTGTTGCCGCTCCCGTCGCGGTTGGCGAAGGCGATGGCCGCGAGCAGCAGGACGATCACGCCGACGATGGTGACGAGGTTGCGGCTGGACATGCCGGCCCGGGGCCGCCGCCCCGAGCCGTACAGGTCGCCGTCGTCGACGGGGAGTCTGGTCCGTGTCTGGCCCGTCTCGGGACCACGGTGGCCGTCGCCGCCGTAGCCGCCGTCGTCACTGAGACTCATCGCGCCTGTGCCCCCTCTGCCGCCGCCGTGCGTGCTGTTGTCGTGCCGCCCTCATATGACCGTAGCCGCGCGGGCGGCGGCTCGGGCGCAGTGGTACGAGTACATCTCACCGTGACGGGTCCTCAGATGCGGTGCGGCGGAGGCGAATGGGGGACATGGGGGACTCTGGGCTGTTTGTGATCATCGCCTGCTCCGCGTGCGCCATCGCCGTCCGGAGCCTGCTGGCCCCGGATTCACCTGTCCCCGTGCGGTGGGCCGCCCAATCGGTCCGCTGGTGGCGGGGGTGGCGGCGGCGCGCGGCGGGCCGGGGTGAGGGGGCGTCAGCATGGGGCCTCGGCAGGGTGGGGGCGGCCGGTGGAGGCGAGTGGGGGCACGGGACGGCGGAGGGATGTCGGACGGGGGCGCATGGGCGGCGGCACGGGGACGGGCGCGTGCCCAGGGTGCGCGGGCGGTGTGGCGGCGGTGGCGGCCGCCGCGCGGTACGGGCGCGGGGGGGGGGGGGGGGGGGGGGGGGGGGGGCGGGGGGGGGGGGGGGGGGGGGGGGGGGGGAAAGGGGACAC
>NZ_JBWKCJ010000011.1:23797-173987 GCF_056436545.1 Streptomyces sp. NPDC043738
GGACGTGTCGGCATGTCAGCAGACGGGGGGACGGGCTCGCGCCGGGGGTGCGGGGTTGGGTTGGTGCTGTTCGCTTCCCCCCCCCCCCCCCGCCCCCCCCCCCCCCCCCCCCCGCCGCGGCCTGTCTAGACCGCCATGCCGTAGACGATCGTGAACAGCGTCCCCAGGGAGCCGATGATGAAGACGCCGGTCAGGCCGGCCACGATCAGGCCCTTGCCCTGCTCGGCGCTGAAGGTGTCGCGCAGCGCGGTGGCGCCGATGCGCTGCTTGGCGGCGCCCCAGATCGCGATGCCGAGGCACAGCAGGATCGCCACGGCCATGACCACTTCCACCATCACACGGGCCTCGTTGCCCAGGCTGCCGAACGGGCCCCAGTCCGGGGCGATTCCGCCGATGATGGTGGTGATGTCGCCCTTTTCGGCCGCAAGGAACATGTGTGACATGTGTGCCATGTGTGAACTCACCGCCCTTTATGGGTAGTTGGTTGCCCTCGCCCGCGCCGGTGCGGCACGGGTCGGCTTCTATCTTCGCTGACGAAGGCGCCGTCAGAAATCGACTTGGCGCCTTTCTTTGGCGGATCCGATGCGAGTGACGTGCGCGGGTGGGCGCACGTCCTCCATTGAACCGACTGGTCTCACCGTGTGTATCACGGGTGGTAACCCTGAGCAATGATCATCGGCGCGGGGGTGCGCGGCGATCCGGGGCGGGCGCCGGGCGGCTACTTCGGGGCGTGCGACATGGCGAAGATCATGACGAGGGCCACCAGGTGGATGGCGAAGAGGAAGTACGCCACGCGCCACCACAGGTGCCGGTTCATCTGCTTGTGGTTGTTGGGGTCCATGGCTCTCGTCCTGTTCCGGATGCTGGATGCAGTGTCGCTCATCCGGCGGCGCCCCCGGGCGCCGCGGTGCGCGCAGCCACGCCCGGCCCGGAGCGCTGCTGCGCCCCCCGTGTGACGCAACGCGCACCGAGCGGCCGGAAAAAGGCAGTGAACCGCCGCTGAATGGGGGAGGGTTGTGAGGTGCGTAAATTCTGGGTGGCCGGCGGGCTCGGGGCAGGGCTGGTGTTCTGCCTGCTCGGGCTGCTTGTGATCGGTACGTACACGGCGGCGGCCGGGCTGGCCGGCGGCCGGGCGGTCGGGCTGGCCAAGGGCGCGGTGCCGGCCGCGTACCAGTCGCTGGTGCAGAAGTGGGGCACGCTGTGCCCGGCGATAAGCCCCGCGCTGCTGGCGGCGCAGCTCTACCAGGAGAGCGGCTGGAACCCCAAGGCGCAGAGCCCGGCGGCCGCGCAGGGGATGGCGCAGTTCATCCCCGGCACCTGGCAGACGCACGGCATCGACGGCAACGGCGACGGCAAGCGGGACGTCTGGGACCCGGAGGACGCGATTCCGTCGGCCGCGTCGTACGACTGCGAGCTGGCCAGATACGTCGAGCGCGCGCCGGGCAACGACACCCACAACATGCTCGCCGCGTACAACGCGGGCGCGTACCGGGTGATCCAGTACAACGGGGTCCCGCCGTACCGCGAGACGCAGAACTACGTGAAGACGATCACGACGCTGGCCAAGAGCTTCGAGGCGCCGGCCGGGCCGGTGGCGCCGTCGCGGCAGGCCGCGGGCGCCATCTACTTCGCGCAGGACAGGCTCGGTACGCGCTATCTGTGGGGCGGCAACGGGACGCCGGAGCAGGGCGGGCGGTTCGACTGCTCGGGGCTGACCAAGGCCGCGTACCACTCGGTGGGCATCGAGCTGCCGCGGGTGGCGAACGACCAGTGGAACGCCGGTCCGCACCCCAAGCGCGACGAGCTGCTCCCGGGGGACCTGGTTTTCTTCGCCTACGACCTGCACGATCCGCGCTCGATCCACCACGTGGGGATCTATGTGGGGGGCGGGTACATGATCAACGCGCCCTACACCGGTGCAGTGATCCGGTTCGACAAGATCGATACGCCGGACTACATCGGTGCGACCCGCGTCACCTCGGATGGCGCAAAAGCGCTCCCTCGTGCCAACGCTGCGTAAACATAAGGCCCTGAACTGCAGCGATGAGTCAAGCTTCGATAACGTCCTGGTGATCTTCCGGTGGAGAGTGGAACGACCGGGGCGGGCATGGCGTTTCCTTTGCGTGGGGACGTAAGCGCGCTCGAAGCAGCACACGCTCGACGACCACGGGGGCTGGCAGCAACACGAAGGCGCTCGCGCGCGCGAAAGATAAGGGGCCGCGGCAGATGGCTGGACTCGCACTCGAGGGGCCGAACCCCGACGTCGACGTGCTCGAGGGCGTCAACGGCCTCGCGAAGGACGCCCCCCACTGGGTCAACAAGGCCATGGAGTTCATCGGCGAGTACGGCCTCATCGCCGCCCTCGCGGTGCTGTGCCTGGTCGCCTGGTGGTCCGCGCGCCGCCGGCCCGGCGCGCCGTCCGCGGTCGCGGGCCTGGTGTGGGCGCCGCTGGCCGCCGGTATCGCCCTTCTGGCCAACATCCCCATCCGGGAGTTCGTCGAGCGGCCGCGGCCCTTCAAGGACCACGCCGGCCTGGAAGTGCTCATCCCCGGAAAGAGCGACTTCTCCTTCGTCAGCGACCACGCGACGCTCACGATGGCGGTCGGCGTCGGCCTGTTCGTCGCCCACCGCAGGTACGGCCTGATCGGGATCGCGCTGGCGCTCGCCGAGGGCTTCTGCCGCGTCTACATGGGCGTGCACTACCCGACCGACGTGGTCGGCGGCTTCGCGCTGGGCACCGCCGTCGCGCTGCTGCTCGCGCCGCTCGCCCAGGCGCTGCTGGTGCCGCTGACGGCGGCCGTCGCCCGCTCCCCGCTGGCGTGGCTGGTGCGGGCGCCGGGCACGGAGGCGGACGACGGCGCCGAGGGCAGCCGGGTGGTGGCCGCCGGATCGGCGCTGCCCAGCGGGCACAAGGAGCGGGACAAGGACCTGGCGGCCTGAGGGCGGCACACAAGCACGACGGAGCCTGGCGGATAGGGACGGCCCGGACCCCTCACGGGGACCGGGCCGTCCGTATGTCCGCCGGGCCGCCGACAGGCGCTCAGAGCGCCTGCGCGAAGGTGCTGAACAGCCGCTGCGGGTCGTAGGTCCGCTTGACCCGGTCCAGGCGCCCGGCGGCGGCGCCGTAGTAGGCGGACTTCCAGTCGGTCAGCCCGGGGTCGGTGTAGTTCTGGTACGCGGCGCCCGACGCATGGCGGCGCATCGCGTCATGGAACGAATTGAGCCACGCTGTGCGCGTGCCGGGCGATCCGTTCGCCGGCCAGGACGTCAAGTACTGGGCGAGGAACCGCGATCCGCGGTGCACGAACGCGGTGTCGGTGCGGCCGACGCGGTTGATCGCACCGCCCAGCGCCGTCAGCGCCACATTGCCGCCGACGCCCTTGCGGCCGCCGCTCTCGATCTGGTCCATCAGGGTGCGGATGCCGGCCGCGGACAGCGAGCGGTCGAAGAAGTGCGAGCGCGCCGCGTACGTTTCGCGGCCGAGCTGGCCGGCGCCGGTCTGGCCGGGCAGCGAACCCGGCGTGTGGCACTGCGCGGTGGACTTCTTCGAGCAGCCCGCGTAGGCCTCCATCGCGTCCAGATAGCCGATCGGGGTGAGGCGGACGGTGGCGGCGGGGCCGGGGCCGCCCGCCTGGTCGGCGAGCTTGTCGAGGGCGTTCTTCAGCTCGCCGTAGCCGCCCAGGGAGAAGGCCGCGACGGAGACCGCCGGGGTGCCCCCGGGGCGGGTGTCGAGATGGCAGGCGGACCAGATCTCGTCGGCCTGCACCGGCCCCCACTTCTGCCAGGAGGCCACGACCTTCGCCGCCTTGGCCCACGGCCAGGTCAGGTACGCCATCACCGCGCGCGGCGCCGGATGCGTACGGAAGCGGAGTTCGGTGACCACGCCGAAGTTGCCGTTGCCGGCGCCGCGCAGTGCCCAGAACAGGTCCGGATGGTGGTCCTTGTCGCACGAGACGGTCTTGCCGTCGGCCGTGACGAGGGTCGCGCCGACCAGGCTGTCGCAGGTCAGACCGTAGGCGCGGGATACCACGCCGTGGCCGCCGCCGAGGGTGAGGCCGGATATGCCGACGGTGGGGCAGGAGCCCCCGGGTATGGTCACGCCGTGCGCCGCCAGCCCCTGGTAGACGTCGATGAGCTTGGCTCCGGCGCCGATGCGGGTGATACCGCCGGAGGGCGCGCCGACCTTGGAGAGCGCGGAGACGTCGACGACGAGCCGGCCGTTGCCGCTGGAGAAGCCCGCGTAGGAGTGGCCGCCGCTGCGGATGGCGACCGGGGTGCCGTGGCGCCGGGCGAAGGCGAGGCATTCGGCGATGTCGGCCGGGTGCTTGACGTACGCGATGGCCGACGGCTTGAGCGTGTCGTAACGGGTGTTGTAGAGGCGGCGGGCGGTCGCGTAGGCGGCGTCGGAGGCCCGTATCAGCCGCCCGTCCAGGCTCTTGCCGAGCGCGGTCCAGGAGGCCTGGGTGGCGCGGCCGGCGGCGGCCGCCGTCTGGGTCCGCACGCCACCGGCGACGGCCCCGTCGGCCGAGGTGGAGGACGCCGCGGCCGCCGCGCCGGTCTTGTTGTCGCAGCCGGTGGCCAGGGCGACCGAGGTGGCCGCCAGTCCGGTGCCGGCCTGCAGGAGTGTGCGCCGCTTCACTGGGATGAGTCCCCCTCGATGTCTGCGGCCCGGCCCCGGCGGCCGATGGCGGCCGGTGGTCGCGGGGCGTGCCGCGCCGTTGCTTCCCTCCATTAGCCAGATGCCGTAAGGGCGTTGGGGGTTCCCGGAACGGACTGAGTCATTCCACAGGGGGCTGGGGGCCGGCTCCGGCCCCGGCCTCGACCAGATGCCGCTCCGCGTCCGTGCGCGCCTGTGAGCGGGCACGGCGGGCCGGCCCGCGCCAGCCGCAGGTGCAGCGGGCCGTGCAGAAGGAACCCCGCTCGGTGGTGGAGGTCGCGTGGTGGGCTCGGTCGGGCACCCGTCCACGCTACGCGCCCCGGCCGCCGTTGCGTGACGAGCCCCCTCAACGGTCGTTGAACGGGTCGGTCGACGGAACGTCAGAGGTGGCGTTGGCGGTACGTCCGACCCTCCCGAGCGGACCGGCCGGACAGGCCGGTCCCGAAGACGGCGGCCGAGGGGGCTCGTACGCGATGGTGGTGCAGGACAGGCGAGGCGGGGCGGCCGCCGTGGCCGTGGCGTGCGGGACGGGACTGGCGGTCGGGCTGCTGACGACGGGCTGTTCCTCCGAGGGCGCCGTGGCCGACGACCAGCAGGCGCCCGGCCGGGCCGCGGGCGCCGTGACCGCCGTCCGCGGCAGCGCCGACGCCCTGGTCCGCGCCCGCTCCGCCGAGGTCCGTACGGCCATGGAGACGGTCAGCGGCGGCACCCGCGTCGCCATCCGCGGCACCGGCGGCTATGACTTCACCACCAGCAGCGGGCAGCTGCGCGTCGTCCTGCCCGACCCCGCGGGCCGGCCCAGCGAGGGCCGCCAGCCGATCACGGAGATCCTCGCGCCCGGCGCGCTGTTCATGAAGAACCGCGGGGCGGGGGTGCCCGCCGACAAATGGGTGCGGGTGGACACCGGCACGCTGACCGACGGCAACCTGGTCACCGGCGGCGCCACCGATCCGCTGGCCGCCGCGGAGCTGCTGCGCGGCGCGCGGGACGTGACGTATCAGGGGCAGGAGCGCCTGGACGGCGTCGTGGTGCGGCACTACCGCGGCACGACGGACATCGGGACGGCCGCGCGGGCGGCCTCGCCGCGCACCAGGCCGGCGCTGGTCGCCGCGGAGAAAGGGTTCACCACCGACGCGGTGCCGTTCGACGCGTATCTGGACGAGGCCGGCCGGCTGCGCAAGGTGCGCCAGCGGTTCCGCTTCGCCAACGGTGCGCCCCAGGGGGCCTCGGTGACCTCCACGACGGAGCTGTCCGGCTTCGGCGGCCGGATCGCCGTGCGGCTGCCGGACCGGCGCGACATCTACGCGGGGAAGATCGCTTCCGCCGCTCCCCAGGGCCGGGGCACGTGACGAGGGCGGTTGCCCCGTGGCGGAAATGGTCCTTCCGTGCCATGGGCCCAGGGGACGGCCGTCCTTACGCTGGGCGGTAGCCACTCAGAGGCGTGGGAAGGCGCTCGAAGGAGGAGGTGTCGTACGTGGCCGGTCACCGCCGTACGACGGTTCAGGACCACGTGGCCCTCGTCGAGATCGACCTGACCGGTGAGCTGATGATCGCGGCCGCGGCGGCGAGCGAGGATCGGCTCAGCCCGGACCGTATCGACGAGGTACTGGACGTGGACGGGGACGGCCGCGAACCGCCGCGTGAGCCGGCTTAAGGGGGGAGGAGTCCCCGGCCGCCGTCAGGTGCGCAGCATCCGCTCGATGGCCTTGGTCGCCTCCTGGACCTTGGCGTCGATGGCCTCGGGGCCCTTGACGGCGGCGTCGGCGACGCAGTGCCGCAGGTGCTCCTCCAGGAGCTGGAGACCGAAGGACTGCAGGCCCTTCGTGCTCGCCGAGACCTGGGTGAGTATGTCGATGCAGTAGACATCTTCTTCGAGCATCCGCTGCAGTCCGCGGATCTGCCCCTCGATCCGGCGCAGTCGCTTGATGTGCGCGTCCTTCTGCTGTGCGTAGCCGTGGACGCCGGTCGTGGGGGAAGTCTCTGCGGTATCGGTCACGGTCCGGGGGGCGCCGTGGGGGGCGGATTCCGGCTTCGGGGCGGGGCGGGCCGCGGCGGCTGCGGCGGGGCCGTTGGCGTCGGCGTCCGTGGTCGTCATGGCCGTCTCCCGTGGTATCTAGGCGATCTATATACCCCTGGTGGGTATATGGTACCGAACTTTGCGGGCACCTGCGGTACCCCGTGCAGAGCATGCTGCCCGATGGGCGACACTGAGGGAATGCCGGTTAGCAGTGGCTGGATGATGCGCCTAGCATCAACCCGACCGAATCCCATGCACCCCGAGGATTTCACGTGCGCTTTCGTCTGACCCCCAGGGAGACGAGCTTCTACGACATGTTCGCCGCCTCCGCGGACAACATCGTCACGGGCTCCAAGCTCCTGATGGAACTGCTCGGGGCGGACGCCTCCGCGCGGACCGAGATCGCCGAACGGATGCGTGCGGCGGAGCACGCGGGAGATGACGCGACGCACGCGATCTTCCACCAGCTGAACTCCTCGTTCATCACGCCGTTCGACCGCGAGGACATCTACAACCTCGCCTCGTCGCTCGACGACATCATGGACTTCATGGAGGAGGCCGTCGATCTGGTCGTCCTCTACAAGGTCGAGGAGCTGCCCAAGGGCATCGAGCAGCAGATCGAGGTGCTGGCGCGGGCGGCGGAGCTGACCGCCGAGGCGATGCCGAACCTGCGCACGATGTCGAACCTCACCGAGTACTGGATCGAGGTCAACCGTCTGGAGAACCAGGCCGACCAGATCCACCGCAAGCTGCTCGCGCACCTCTTCAACGGCAAGTACGACGCCATCGAGGTCCTCAAGCTCAAGCAGATCGTGGACATCCTCGAGGAGGCGGCCGACGCCTTCGAGCACGTCGCCAACACCGTCGAGACCATCGCGGTCAAGGAGTCCTGAGCCCCGGCCATGGACACCTTCGCGCTCGTCGTGACCATTGCGGTCGCGCTCGGATTCACCTATACCAACGGCTTCCACGACTCGGCCAACGCCATCGCGACCTCGGTCTCGACCCGGGCGCTGACCCCACGTGCCGCGCTGGCGATGGCCGCCGTGATGAACCTCGCGGGAGCCTTCCTCGGCAGCGGCGTCGCCAAGACGGTCAGCGAGGGGCTGATCTCCACTCCCCACGGCAGCAAGGGGATGGGCATCCTCTTCGCCGCGCTCCTCGGCGCGGTGGTCTGGAACCTCGTCACCTGGTACTTCGGTCTGCCGTCGTCCTCCTCGCACGCCCTGTTCGGCGGCATGGTCGGCGCGGCGCTCGCGGGCGGCACAGAGGTGATCTGGACCGGGGTGATCGAGAAGGTCGTCCTGCCGATGTTCATCTCGCCCGTCATCGGCCTGGTCGTCGGCTATCTGGTGATGGTCGTCATCCTGTGGATGTTCCGGAAGGCCAATCCGCACAAGGCCAAGCGGGGCTTCCGCATAGCGCAGACGGTCTCGGCCGCGGGCATGGCGCTCGGCCACGGTCTGCAGGACGCCCAGAAGACCATGGGCATCGTGGTGATGGCCCTGGTCATCGCCGATGTCGAGGAGGCGAACGCGGCCATCCCCATCTGGGTCAAGCTGGCCTGCGCCATCACCCTCTCGCTCGGTACGTACGCGGGCGGCTGGCGGATCATGCGGACGCTCGGCCGCCGGATCATCGAGCTGGACCCGCCGCAGGGCTTCGCCGCGGAGACCACGGCCGCCTCGGTCATGTACACCGCGTCGTTCATGTTCCACGCGCCGATCTCCACGACCCATGTCATCACCTCCGCGATCATGGGTGTGGGCTCGACCAAGGGCTCGCGCGCGGTGCGCTGGGGCGTCGCCAAGAACATCGTGATGGGCTGGTTCATCACCATGCCGGCGGCGGCGCTGGTCGCGGCGATGGCGTACTGGCTGGTCCAGCTGGCGTTCGGCTGACGGCCGGCGCCACGGCGCCGGGCAAGAACAGCGGGCCCGCCCCCCGGGAAGGAGGGGCGGGCCCTTCGTCTTGCGGTGGCACCGCCATGCAGCACCGCAGGACGCTCAGGGGGCGTCGGCCGGGCGGGGCCTAGCCGAAGCGGCCGGAGATGTAGTCCTCCGTGGCCTGGACCGAGGGGTTGGAGAAGATCCGCTCGGTCTCGTCGATCTCGACGAGCTTGCCGGGCTGCCCGACGGCCGCGAGGTTGAAGAACGCCGTACGGTCCGACACACGCGCGGCCTGCTGCATGTTGTGCGTCACGATGACGATCGTGAAGCGCTCCTTCAGCTCGCCGATCAGGTCCTCGATGGCGAGGGTGGAGATCGGGTCGAGGGCCGAGCAGGGCTCGTCCATCAGCAGCACCTGCGGCTCGACGGCTATCGCGCGGGCGATGCACAGCCGCTGCTGCTGGCCGCCGGACAGGCCCGAGCCGGGCTTGTTCAGGCGGTCCTTGACCTCGTTCCAGAGGTTGGCGCCCTTGAGGGACTTCTCGACGGTGTCGGTCAGCTCGCTCTTCTTGTACGAGCCGTTCAGCCGCAGGCCGGCCGCGACGTTGTCGAAGATCGACATCGTGGGGAACGGGTTGGGGCGCTGGAAGACCATGCCGACGGTGCGGCGGACGGCGACCGGATCGACGCCCGCGCCGTAGAGGTTCTCGTCGTCCAGCAGCACCTTGCCCTCGACGCGGCCGCCGGGGGTGACCTCGTGCATGCGGTTCAGGGTGCGCAGGAAGGTCGACTTGCCGCAGCCGGAGGGGCCGATGAAGGCCGTGACGGAGCGCGGCTCGACCGTCATCGAGATGTCGTCGATGGCCTTGTGGTTGCCGTAGAACGCGGAGAGGCCGCTGACGTCGATTCGCTTGGCCATGGGATCACTGCTTCTTTCGGTGCTTCAGAGGGTCGCTGGTCGGCCCCGCTCGCGGGAGCGGAGAGTGTCGCGTTAGCGACCGGTCTTGGGGGCCTTCCAGCGGGCGATGCCGCGGGCCACCAGGTTGAGGATCATGACGAAGGCGATGAGGACCAGTGCCGCGGCCCAGGCGCGGTCGTAGGAGGCCTCGGAACCCTGCTGCCACTGCTGGAAAACGTAGAGCGGAAGCGACTGCTGGGCATCTTCGAAGGGGTTGTTGTTGATCGTCTTCGCGCCCCACACCAGGAGCAGCACGGGCGCGGTCTCACCGGCGATGCGGGCGATGGCGAGCATCACGCCGGTGGTGATTCCGCCGATCGACGTCGGCAGCACGACCTTGAGGATGGTGCGCCACTTGGGCACGCCGAGCGCCAGGGAGGCCTCGCGCAGCTCGTTCGGGACGAGCTTGAGCATCTCCTCGGTCGAGCGGACCACGACCGGCATCATCAGGATCGCCAGGGCCATCGCGCCGGCGAAGCCGGACGGGCCGAAGCCGAGGATCAGGATCCACACGGACAGGATGAACAGGCCGGCCACGATCGAGGGGATGCCGGTCATCACGTCGACGAAGAAGGTGACGGCGCGGGCGAGCCGGCCGCGGCCGTACTCGACGAGGTAGATCGCGGTGAGCAGACCGATCGGCGCGGCGATCAGGGTGGCCAGGCCGACCTGCTCCAGGGTGCCGATGATCGCGTGGTAGATGCCGCCGCCGGGCATCGCGTCGGGCAGGGTGCCCATGGAGTGCGACAGGAAGTAGCCGTCGAGGACCTTGATGCCGCGGGCGACGGTCTCCCACAGCAGGGAGGCGAGGGGGACGACGGCGAGCAGGAAGGCGCCCCAGACCAGGCTGGTGGCCAGCCGGTCCTTGGCCTGCCGGGTGCCCTCGACGCCCGCGGCCAGCGCGAAGGTGCCGAAGACGAACAGCAGGGCGGCGATCAGGCCCCACTGGATCGCGCTGTCCAGGCCGGCGGCCAGCCCGATGCCGCAGCCCGCGCCGGCCGCGACCAGCGCGAGGGCCGCGGGGGCCCAGCGGGGCAGCCGGGGGTGCTTGAGGGAGGGGAGCGGAGTGCCGCCGTTGGAGACCGCGACGCGGTCGGTGGTGAGGCTCATGCTGCGGCTCCCGAGTACTCCTTGCGACGGGCGATGATCAGGCGGGCCGCGCCGTTGACGAGGAGCGTGATCACGAAGAGGACGAGGCCGGAGGCGATCAGGGCGTCCTGGCCGAATTCGTCGGCCTCGCTGAACTTGCTGGCGATGTTCTGGGCGAAGGTGCCGCCGCCCGGGTCCAGCAGGCTGGCGTTGATCAGGAAGCTGGGGGAGAGGACCGTGGCGACGGCCATCGTCTCGCCGAGCGCGCGGCCCAGGCCCAGCATGGAGGCGCTGATGACGCCGGAGCGGCCGAAGGGGAGCACCGACATCCGGATGACCTCCCAGCGGGTGGCGCCGAGGGCCAGCGCGGCCTCCTCGTGCATCCGCGGGACCTGCAGGAAGACCTCGCGGCTGACGCTGGTCACGATCGGCAGGATCATGATCGCGAGCAGGATGCCGACGGTGAACAGCGAGCGGGCCGCCCCGCCGCCGTACTCGAAGATGCCGGTCCAGCCGAGGTAGTCGTCCAGCCAGCCGTAGAAGCCGCCCAGGTGGGGGACGAGGAAGAGCGCGCCCCACAGGCCGTAGATGATGCTGGGCACCGCGGCGAGCAGGTCGATGACGTAGCCGAGCGGCGAGGCCAGCCTGCGCGGGGCGTAGTGCGAGATGAACAGCGCGATGCCGACCGCGACCGGGACCGCGAGGAGCATCGCGACCACCGAGCTGACGAGGGTGCCGAAGGCGAGCACCGCGATGCCGAACTTGGGCTCGGTGCCGCTGGCGTTCCAGTCCAGCGTGGTGAAGAAGTTGGCCTTGTCGCCGGAGATGGCGAGCACGGACCGGTAGGTGAGGAAGACCGCGATGGCGGCCATGATCACCAGGAGGGTGATTCCGGAGCCCCGGGAGAGCCCGAGGAAGATCCGGTCACCGGGACGGACCGCCTTGCCGGACACGGCGGAGCCGTCGGCCCGTGGCGCGGGCGGGTTGTCGGTTATCGAGGAGGGTGTGTTCATGGGTTCTCCGGTCTGCGGAGCCCGGGTGGGGGCTCCTGGCGCGGCGGTGCACCGGACGGGCGGCGGCCCGAAAGGGGCCCTGGTCACAGGACCCCTACGGCCGTACGGCGGCGATCTGGGCCGCCGCCCGGTAGGTCAGGAGATCTTGGCGACGGTCGCGCGGACCTTGTCGGCGATCTCGGTGGGCAGCGGGGCGTAGCCGAGCTCCTTGAGGGCGGCCTGGCCGTCCTTGCTGGAGACGTAGGTCAGGAAGGACTTGGTGGCCGGCAGGGTCTCGGCCTTGTTGCCCTTGTCGCAGGCGATCTCGTACGTCACCAGGGTGATCGGGTAGGCGCCGTCGGCCTTGGTGGTGTAGTTGAGCTGCAGGGCCAGGTCGTCGCCCTTGCCGACCTGCTTGGCCTCGGAGATGGCCTTCGAGGCGTTGTCGACGGTGGCCTCGACCGGCTCCTTGGCGCCGGTGTTCAGCTTGACCGTCGGGATCTTGCTGGAGGTCGCGTAGGACAGCTCGAAGTAGGAGATCGCGCCGCTGGTCTGCTTGACCTGCGAGGAGACGCCGGCCGAGCCGGACGCCGCCTGGCCGCCCTCGCCCTCCCACTTCTTCGCCGGCTCGTGCTTCCAGCCGCCGGCGGCCTTGAGGTACTTGGTGAAGTTGTCGGTGGTGCCCGAGTCGTCGGAGCGGTGGAACGCCTGGATCTTGAGGTCCGGGAGCTTGGCGTCCGGGTTCAGCTTCTGGATCGCCTTGTCGTTCCACTTGGTGATCTCGGAGTTGAAGATCTTCGACAGGGTCGGGGCGTCCAGCACGAGGTCGTCCACGCCGGGGACGTTGTAGCCGACCGCGATCGGACCGCCGACCATCGGCAGGTCGATGGCCTGGCCGCCCTTGCAGACCTGCTTGGACTTGGTGACCTCTTCGGGCTTGAGGGCCGAGTCGGAGCCCGCGAAGGCGGTCTGGCCCTGCAGGAAGGTGGTGACGCCGGCGCCGGAGCCCGTCGGCTGGTAGTTGATCTCGGTGTCCTTGCAGGCGCCGGAGTAGTTCTGCACCCAGACGTCCATGGCGTTCTTCTGCGCGGAGGAGCCGGAGGCGAGCAGCTTGCCCTTGCCCTCACACTTGATGTTCGAGGCCTTGGCGGAGCCGCCGCCACCGTTGGCGCCGGTGGTGTCGTCGGAGCCGCACGCGGTCAGGGCCAGGGCACCGGAGACGGCGAGAGCGCCAACGGCGAGGGCGCGAACCCGGTTCTTGCGCTGAAGCTTCACAGTCGGGAATTCCTTCCTGGGGCGCGCCGCTTCTCCGGCGTGCGAGGTGATGAGGCGTGTGGTGTGTGGTGACCGCCGTGGGGGTGCGGTGTCAGCTAGCCGTGCCGCGGTTGCCGATCAGGCATGACGCGCACTCGGTACGGCCGAAATTAGGCAGATCAGGTGAAGCAGCCGATGGAGGAGAGTGAACGCAAGGTGAACCTCGGCCATCAGATGGGTGCGGGGGAAGAAGTGTTCGCCCACTCGTACTAAAGGGCCCGTCGCTCTGTTGAATTACCGATGGGTATGGCAGCATCCGCGCCGGAGGACCACGCGAATCGGTGCGGAACGACCGGAGGTGGCTGGTGGGACGCCAGGGGGCACAACAGGGCGTTCGGGATGTTCGGGAGCTAGGGGATGAAGAGGGCGCATGCGGCGTAAGGGGCGGGCGCGGCGCCCGGGGCGGCCGACTGGTGGCGTGCACGGCCGTCGTCCTGTGCGCGACGGGTCTGCTCGGCGGCACGGCGGGGACCGCGTACGCCGACGACCCCAAACCCGACGCTACGACCGAGTCCGACGCCCGGCACCTCGACGAGGTACGTCAGAAGATCGACGCCCTCTACCGCAAGGCCGAGCGGGCCACCGACGCCTACAACGCGGCCAAGGAGCAGGTCGAACTCCAGCAGAAGGAGATCGTCAGGCTGGCCCGCAGCATCGACGGCACCCAGCGCAGGCTGGCCGCCCTCAAGCGGCAGGCGGGCGCGCTGGCCAGCGCCCAGTACCGCGGCGGCGGGCTGCCCGCCGAGGCGAAGCTGATGCTCAACACCGACCCCGAGGCCTTTCTCGACAATGTCACCCTGGCCCGCAAGGGGCAGCTCGCCGCCAAGCGCGTGATCGGTGAACTCACCCGCCTCGAAGGCGACTTGAAGAAATATGCGGACTCCGCCACCGATCGCTGGGAGCGGCTGGAGGCGAACCGCAAGAAGAAGGAAAGCGCCCAGCGGGACATCAAGAAAAAGATCGACGCGGCAAAGAAGCTGGAATCCAAGCTGGCCGCCAAGGAAAAGGAGTGGCTGCGGAAACTGGAGGACGAGCGGGCCTTCAGGGAGCAGCAGAAGTGGCTCGACTCGGGTGTTCTCGACGACATCAGCAACAAGGCCTCCGCCCCGGGCAAGAAGGCGATTTCGTACGCCACCGCGCAGATCGGCAAGGATTATGTGTGGGGTGCGGAGGGGCCGGACACCTTCGACTGCTCCGGGCTGACCCTGCGGGCCTGGCAGCACGGCGGCCGGACGATCCCGCGGACCTCGCAGGAGCAGTGGCGGCAGCTGCCGCGCGTCGCGCTGCGGGACATGCGCCCCGGCGACTTGATCATTTACTTCTCGGACGCCAGCCATGTCGGCATGTATCTCGGGGACGGCGCCATCGTGCACGCACCGCGCCCCGGCCGCCAGGTGACGATCACCGGCGCCGGCTCGATGCCGATCCTCGGGGTGGTCCGCCCCGATCGTGACGGCGGACACCATGACGAGGGTCACGCGCGATAAATGACCGGAATGTTTCCTCTCCGAGGGTTGCCGCGTTGTAGCTGAATGCACTCAAGCGGGGTGATATTCGTCATTCCGTATTCCGTCTGCCGCAGGTCAAATGCCTTATCGGGTGCGGCATATGACAATGGCCGATTGCCGTCGGCCATTCCCTCTTCCTCCGCGCTGCCGCTATGGTCGCCTGTCAGTGCCGGTGCGCGCCCCGCCCCGTAGACCGACGGGCGGGTGCGGAGCCGGGCACGGTGATGCGCCGGTCGGCGCTCACCGGACCCCCTCGGGGGGAGGGAAGGAAGCAGACCGATGCCCGTACCCGTACCGCACCAGCGGACGGTCGTGCTGCCTCACCAGGCAGGACCGGTGAACGACGCCTGCGCGGATTCCGCGCGGGCGGCCGGCGCGCCGGGCGCGGGGGACGCGACGGACCAGGACGTGCGCGTCCCTGCACCCGCCGCCGGCCAGTGGACCGCCCACGCGGTGCCGCAGGGCCTCCAGGAGCCCGAGGAGCCGCTGATGGGCGAACGGCGACTTTCGGTCGACCACGGGACGACCCAGCAGGGCCTGACCCTGCTCCTCATCGGCGAGGACCCCAACAGCCATGTCCCGGAGATGTCGGACTGGGCGGGCCGCAGGGTGCGCCTGCGCACCGCCCGCAACCTCACCGAGGCCGAGCGGCTGCTCACCGACGACGTGCACTGCATCCTGCTCGACCTGCCCCCGGCGGAGCGCGACGACCGCACCGAGCGCGACGGCGGCCCGGACGGCGCGCCCGGCGCCGAGCTGGGCATGCTGCACGACGTCCTGCGGATGGCGCCCTCGCACGCCGTCCTCGTCCTGACCTACGAGACGGACGCCGAGCGCGCCGCCGACGCCGTACGCGTCGGCGCCCAGGACTACCTCTTCCGCGACGAGCTGGACGGCGCGGTGCTCAGCCGCGCCGTGCGCTACGCCGTCGAACGCAAGCGCGCCGACCTCGCGCAGCGCCAGCTCACCGAGTCGCGGATGCTCGCCCAGGAGAACGCCCGCCTGGAGCGCGGCCTGCTGCCCACACCGCTCCTCGACGGTTCCGACCTGCGCTTCGCGGCCTGCTACCGCCCCGGCCGCAGCCGCGCGCTGCTCGGCGGCGACTTCTACGACACGGTCCGCACCCCCGACGGCACCGTCCACGCGATGATCGGCGACGTCTGCGGCCACGGCCCCGACGAGGCCGCCCTCGGCGTCGAGCTGCGGATCGCCTGGCGCGCCCTGACCTTCGCCGGGCTGTCCGGCGACGAGCTGCTGGCCACCCTCCAGAAGGTCCTGGAGCACGAGCGCTCCGACGACGAGATCTTCGCCACGCTCTGCACCGTCGACATCTCCGCCGACGGCCACCACGCCGGCCTGTCCCTGGCCGGCCACCCGGCCCCCCTGCTGGCCCGCGCCGGCGAGCTCCCGCAGCTGCTGCCGTACGAATGCGGCGGCCCGGCGCTCGGCCTGCTGCCGCAGGCCCGCTGGCCGCGCCGGCAGGTCGAGCTGGGCGGCTCCTGGAGCCTGATGATGTACACCGACGGCCTGATCGAGGGCCGCATCGGCGAGGGCAACCGGCGCCTGGGCCAGGAGGGCATGACCGAACTGGTCAGCCGGCAGATGGCGCACGGCCTGACGGGCGAGGACCTGCTCGACGCCACGGTCCGCGAGGTACGCGACCTCAACGGCGGCGAGCTGACCGACGACGTGGCCGTGCTGCTGCTGGACCGCTGAGAGCAGACTTCATCGCTGCTGGACCGCCGGGGCCCGGCGAAGCGGCCGGCCGCGCCGTGTCCGGGGTCGCGTCCGGCGCTCAGCGCCCGCCGTTGTAGGGCCCGTACGGCCCGTCCGAGCTGGAGCCGCCGCGCCGCGGACCGCGCCCGCCGCCGGTGACCTCCCGCAGCGCCGGCCGCACGTCGACGGTGTAGACGATCACCGCGATGACGCCGATGATCGGCAGGAACGACATGAGCGGGAGGATGAACAGCAGCGCCGTGGCGAGGGCGAGGAAGATCAGCCACATGCCCTTGGACTGCTTGCTCGCGGCGCGGTAGGCGTCCTCGCGGCGCACCGCCGCATCGATCAGCATCACGCCGGCATAGACGCCCAGGGCGAGCTGCACCCAGCTCAGAAGGCTCTGGAACCCGTAGATCAGCACGCCATACACCGCCCGTTCGCCGGTCGTGTCGTCTTCGTCGGCCGCGGCCGTCCACCGGCCCGCCGCGGCCCCACCGTACCCGGACAACGGGCCGGGCACCTCAAGGGTGCCCGGCCCGGCCGGTGAATCCGCGTCCCCCGTGAAGGGGCGCCGGCTCACTTCGCGGACGGCGGGGTGCTCTTCTTCGCCGGCGCCGGCTTGCGCTGCGCCACCGGCTTCTTCGGGGCGGCGGGCTTGGCCTGGGTCGTCGACGGGGTGGCCTTGGTCTCCGGCTTGGCCCCGTTGGCGGTCTCGGTCTTCGCGCCGGCCTTGGCCGACGACTTCGAGGCCGGCTCCGGCTCGATCGCCACCGCGAGCTCCTCGACCTGGTCGGCGGCCTCGCCGCGCCAGGTCGCCACCGCGCCGCGGCCGCGCTCGGCCAGCTCCTCGTAGCCCTCACGGGCCCGCACCGCGGTCTCGGCGACCCGGCCCACGCCCTGCAGCGCGAGCTCCTGCGCCTGGTCGCGGAACTTCTTGAAGTCGCCGTCGAGCGAGTCCAGCAGCTCGGCCAGCTTCTCCTGGGCGTCCTTGGCCTGCTTGGCGACCAGCGCCTGGACGTCCTTGGGGTCGGTGCTGCGCACGGACTCGAAGCGCTTGGGCGCCTCGGCCTTGATCTTCTCGACGAGCTGCGGCACCTCGCCGAGCTTCTCGGCGGCCAGGTCGACCGTGCCGGCCAGGGCGTACAGCGGGGTCGTGTCGGTCAGGGCCTTGCGGAGGTCATCGGTGTTGATGGCCATGACGTGGTTCCTCCTGGAAACGAAATCGGTTGCTCAGGTGGCGTGCGGGCCGTCTTCGGCCTCTGTCTGGGTGTCCGTGCCGCGCCCGTTCCCGGACCCGCTCGCAGCGTCGTCCTTGCCGCCGCCGACCAGCCCGTTCTCCTTGCGGAAGGACTCGTAGATCTGCAGCAGGACCTGCTTTTGCCGCTCGTTCAGCGCGGGGTCGGTGAGTATCGCGGTCTGCACCTCGACCCCGTCGAGCCCACGGCGCTCGTCCAGAATCCCGGCCTGGACGTACAGCGTCTCGGCGGATATCCGCAGCGCCTTGGCGAGCTGCTGCAGGATCTCCGCGCTCGGCTTGCGCAAGCCGCGCTCGATCTGGCTGAGATACGGATTGGACACCCCGGCGGCATCCGCGAGCTGCCGCAGGCTCAGCTGCGCCGTGCGCCGCTGCTCCCGCAGGAACTCGCCGAGATTGCCGACGTTGAGTGATGCCATGGTTCGATACTGCATCCTCGTGCTAACTATTGCAAGCAAGTGCTAGCAAAAGTGGTTCGGGCGGGAGCGGGCCGAGCGATCCGGCCGGCAGGCGGCCGAGCCCGGCCCGGTGCGGCCTCCCTGGCGGAAAACCGCGGGGGCACCCCCGCGGCATGGGGAACCATGAAGGATGCGACCGGATGGCTGGCACCTCACCGAAGACGTCGACGACTTCCTCGCCCGAGCCGGGGACTTCCTGCGCTCGCGTCCCGCCCTGCACAACACCCCGCTGACGGTGATCGAGAGACTGCGAACGCGCGGGGCGGCCGAATACGGCGCCGAACCCCCGATATTCGGCCGACTGGAGCTCGGCGGCGAGGTCCGCGCCGTCTGCTACCGCCTCCCCTCCCGGGGCGTGAGCCTCACCCCCCTCGCCCCCGAGCACGCCGACACCCTCGCCACCCGCCTGGCCGCCCTCGGGCACTTTCTCCCCTACGTCAGCGCGGCCCACCGCACCGCCACTGCTTTCGCCGAGTCCTGGCAGCGCCACACAGGCGCGGCGCCGACGCTCAGCAAGCGGATCCGTCTGTACCGCCTCGGCACGCTCACCCCGCCGGAGCCGCTCCCGGAGGGCCGGGGGCGAGTCGCGGGCGAGCGGGACCGTGGGCAAATCGTGCGCTGGTGCGGCGAGTTCTGCGACACCGTCGGAGAAGTCCCCGCCGTGGACGCCGGCTCCTGGGCCGGCTCGCGCTTCGCGGACCGACACTTCACGTTCTGGGAGGCGCCGGACGGCACTCCCGTCTCCATGGCGGCCGTGACCTCGATGATCGCCGGCATGGTCCGGGTGGACCCCGTCTACACCCCGGCCCCCCTCCGGGGCCGCGGCTACGCGGGCGCCGTGACGGTCGAGGTCAGCGGTGCCGCACTGGCTGCGGGCGCGACGGACGTCGTGCTCTACGCGGACCCTGCCAACCCCACCAGCAACGCCCTCTACCGACGCATCGGATACGTCCCGGTGACCGAGTGGGCCGCGTACGACTTCGCACCTGCCGCCCCCGAAGCCGGTTGAAGGGCGGCGAACTCGCGGCGCGGGCGCAGGACATCCGCAGCAGGGCCACAGGATGAGCCGACGCGGACGGCACGGACGGCAATGGAACCGCACGACAGGTGTTTTCAGGAGGTGGGCACTATGACCGACAGTGCTGAGCGATCGGGTCTCCCCGCCATGCGTCCCATGGTGCAGGAGGCGTATGGTCCGGCCGATCTGAGCGGGGAGCCGATCTTCGCCGGTGGGTTCATCAACTTCGGGTACTGGCGCGCCATCGACCTGGGCCGCCCGCTCGGCGAGGCAGAGCGGGTCCGCAGCCAGGAGGACCTCTACCGGCATGTCCTCGGCGCCGCCGGTCTGGGCAGGGAACCGACGGAGCCGGCGGAGTCGACGGAGCCGAAGATCCTCGAAGTGGGCTGCGGGCTGGGCATGGGCTGCGCGGTGACCCTGCGGGAGTACGGCTCCGCTGCGGTGACCGGTATGGACATCCATCCGCGGCAACTGCAGCGGGCGCGTGCGGCGCACGCGGATCTGCTGCGGGAGGAACCGGGACGGTTGCGGTTCGTCCAGGGGGCCGCGGAGCGTATGCCGTTCGAGGACGGCGAGTTCGATGTCGTCACCAGTGTGGAGGCCGCTCAGCACTTCCCGGATCTCGAAGCCTTCGTCACGGAGACCTCGCGGGTGCTGCGACCGGGGGGCCGGGTGGCGGTCGCCAGCTTCTTCACGGTGGACGACGCGCCCGGCCGGCCCGAGGAACTCGCGGGGCTGCTGGACACGTTCGCGAACGGGCTGGACATCGCCCGGCCGGTGAGCGTACTCGCGGACGCGCTCGTGGCGGCCGGGCTCACGGACGTCCGCGTCGCATCGATCGGGCCGCACGTCTGGCAGGGGTGGGACCTCTGGCTCGGCCGGTGGTGGGCGCCGGAGACCTGGCCGCGGAACTTCCTGCGCGCCTACGAGGAGCAGGTCCTCGACTACTACGTCGTCACGGCGGTTCGGCCGGAGTAGGGGGCGCGACTCCGCCCGACGGCCGGGCCGGGCACCGGAGCCGTAGTGACGGTCACCGGCCACAGCGGCTCGGGATGTCGGCTGTCCGGCGGGGCTGTCGGCGGTCTGTGGCTGTCCGGCGGGGCTGTCCACGGTCTGTAGGCGAGGTGTCGGTCTCCGCGGGCACCGTGGTGTCGAGCCGCCCGCGGGGCGGCCGCAGCCGCCCTCCACTGCAAGGGAGCCCCGCCACCCATGGTGCCCACGACCTCCTCCACCCCGCCCTGGGACGTCCGACGGCCGCCACGAGCCGACGGCAGCGTCTTCCTGGTCACCGGCGGCAACGCCGGCATCGGGTACTTCGTCGCGGAGCAGTTGTCCGCGACCGGAGCCACCGTCGTGCTGGGCAGCCGGAATCCCGCCAAGGCCGAAGGTGCCGCGGCCGCGATCCGTTCGCGGGTGTCCGGCGCGCGGGTGCGGGCCGTGCGGTGCGATCTCGCCGACCTCTCGTCGCTGAGGACGGCGGCGGAATCGCTGGAGGTGGACCGCCTCGACGCGGTGGTCCACAACGCCGGCGTCGCACTCGACGACCCGCCGCGCCGGGAGACCGCAGACGGCCACGAGCTGATGTTCGGCACGAACCACCTCGGGCACTTCGCGCTGACCCGGTGGCTGCTGCCGCTGCTGTCGGCCGCGCCGGCGGCCCGCATCGTGACCATGGGCAGCTTCGCGGCGAAGTCCGAACGGCTCGACCTCGACGACCTCCAGTCCCGGCACGACTACCGGCCCCCGCGCGCGTACGGCCGCTCCAAATTGGCGCAGATGCACTTCGGCCTCGAACTCGACCGCCGCCTACGGGCCGTCGGCAGCACGGTGGCCAGCGTGGTGGTCCATCCCGGCGGCGCACTGGACTCCCTCACCCCGTCACGGCCGCCGGTCCACATACGCACCACTGGTGCGCGGCTGCGCGGGGCGCCCGCCGCGCTCCTCGTCCAGGGCAAGCACGCCGGCGCCCGGCCCGCGGTCCGGGCGGTGCTCGACCCCGCCGTGCGCGGCGGGGAGCTGTGGGGGCCGCGCGTCTTCGGCCTGCGCGGCAGGCCCCGACGGGAAGTGGTGTGGAGCCGGCTCGCCGACGCCTCGGTCGCGGCGCGGTTGTGGGACGCGAGCTGCGACCTGACCGGCATCGACCCGTGCGCCGGTGGCGTGTGAGGCGGCCCTCCAAGTGGCGCGTGGCGTCGCCCTTCCGGCGGTGCGCGTGATGCGGCGTCCGGTCGCGGTCACCCGCCCTTGCCCGGGCGCTCTTCCTGCCGTGCCAGCGGGGTGCCGCCCCAGCCGTCTTCCAGCAGGTCGAACACCTCGCGCATGGTCCGGGCCGGGTCCTCGCCGGCACGGGCGATGCCGGGGGCTTCCAGGGTGAAGCGTGCCAGGGCGGTGACCGCGGGGGCGTCCGGGGCGAGCCCGGTGGCCTCGGCGAGGGCGGCGGCCAGTGCCTTCTCATGGCGCGACCACATGCGCCGGGCGTAGTCCCGCAGCGCGGGAGTGGATTCGACGAGGACGAACGTGGGGTCGTCGGTCCGGACGGCGGTACGGGTACGCACCATGTGGTCGCGCAGGGCGTGCAGCACGGACCGGCCGGGGGCCCGGTCGCGGACGGCGGCGACCAGCGCGCTCTCGACGTCCGCGTCCAGGTCGAAGACGAGGGCTTCCTTGCTGGGGAAGTGCTTGAAGAGCGTGCTCAGCGAGACGTCGGCCGCTTCCGCCACCTCGCGTACGCCGACGTCGTCGAAGCCGCGCTCGGTGAACAGGCGCACCGCGGCATCCGCCAGGGCCTGCCTGGTCCGGGCCTTCTTGCGCTCGCGGCGCCCTGTCGTCGTCTCGGCCATGCCCCCACCCTACCCCCTTGAGGGGATTCGATCGTAAAGACGATCGGATGGAAAGTCGGAGCAGTTGTACTTTTCGAGCGACTGTGTTTCTGTGGGTGGGCGCACCTGACCGGGACTCGGCTGCCGGACCCCGGGACGCCCTTCGGCCCCCGATGCGTCAGCACCCGCTTCGTCAGCACTTCCTGCGTCAGCACTCCCTGCGTAAGCACTTCCTGCGTAAGCACTCCTTCGCCAGCACTCTCTTCGCCCTCTCTTGATCCGTGGAACGGAGCGTGACCCTCATGTCCACCACTCCCCGCATCGCGATCGTCGGCGCCGGACTCGGCGGCCTCGTCTGCGCACGCGTCCTGCAGCGGCACGGCGTACCGGTCACGGTCCTCGAGCAGGAGGCCGACCCCCACACCCGCGCCCAGGGCGGCACCCTCGACATCCACGAGGACACCGGTCAGGTCGCCCTGCGCGCGGCCGGACTGTTCGACCGGTTCCTCGCCCTGTCCCGGCCCGAAAGCCAGGAGTGGCGCCTGTTCGACCGCCACGCGACCCTGATACGCCACGACCGGGCCGACGAGGGCGATCTGAGCAGACCCGAGATCGACCGCGGCCAGCTGCGCACCCTCCTGCTGGACTCCCTCGCCCCCGGCACGGTCCGCTGGGGCCACTCCGTACGGGCCGCCACCCCGCTACCGAACGGCGCCGCCCGCCTGCACCACCACGACCGCACCACCGAGGACTTCGACCTGGTCGTCGGCGCCGACGGCGCCTGGTCCCGGGTGCGGCCCGCGCTCTCCGACGCCCGGCCCGCCTACGCCGGCGTCACGATGGTGGAAACCCACTTCGACGACGTCGACCACCGCCACCCCGGCATCGCCCATCTGGTCGGCCGCGGCACCATGTCCGCCAAGGCGGGCCGCCGCAGCCTGGTGATGCAGCGCAACAGCAACGGACACGTGCGCGTCTACATCACCTTCCGCGGCCCCCAGGACTGGCACGCCGGCCTCGACCTCGCGGACACCGAATCCGTACGCGTCCGCCTCCTCGCCCAGTACCAGGGCTGGCACGAGAGCCTGTTGGAGATCCTGCGCGACAACGAGGGCGGTTTCCTCAACCGGCCGATGTTCGTCCTCCCCGTTCCGCACACCTGGCAGCGCGTTGCCGGCGTCACCCTGCTCGGCGACGCCGCCCACCTGATGCCGCCCGTCGGCGTCGGCGCCAACCTCGCCCTGCTCGACGGCGCCGAACTCGCCCAGGCCGTCATCGGCCACCCCACCGTCGACGCGGCACTCGACGCCTACGAAAGCGTCATGCTGCCCCGCGCCGTCGACAACGCGAAGACCGCCCGGCAGCTGCTCGCCACCCTCATGCCCGACACCGACTCCGACGAGGCCGCCTTCCCCGACACCCTCTGGCCGGCCGACACGCCGCCCGACTCCCGGCCCGCGCACACCGCTTGAGTCCGGCGGGCGGTGCGTCGCCCCGCGTTCCTGCGAAGGGAGGTGGTGGCGCTCGGCCCCATCGGGCGGCGCCGTGAACTGAATCACACCGGCGGGCTGTCACGGTTTACCGGTGCGGGGTGTCTCGATGGGCGTCCGAGGAGAGGAGCCGGGTGTGATGCCGCGGTACGAACGCATGCTCATGGCGGGGGCGGGCCATGGCTGAGGACGACTTCACCGAACACCGTCCACTGCTGTTCACCATCGCCTACGAGATGCTGGGCAGCGCCGCCGACGCCGAGGACGTGCTGCAGGAGAGCTATCTGCGGTGGAGCGCGGTCGATCCGGCCACGGTCGAGCATCCGCGCGCCTACCTGGTCCGCGTGGTGACCCGGCAGGCCCTCAACCACCTGCGCACGGTCAGGGCGCGGCGCGAGGACTACGTCGGCCCGTGGCTGCCCGAGCCGATCCGCACCGCGCCCGACGTGAGCGACGACACGATCCTGGCCGAGTCGGTGTCGATGGCCATGATGCTCGTCCTGGAGACGCTGAACCCGACCGAACGCGCGGTCTTCGTACTGCACGAGGTGTTCGGCTACACCCACGGCGAGATCGCCGCCTCGGTCGGCAGGACCGAGGTCACCGTCCGGCAGATCGCCCACCGCGCACGCCGGCACGTCCACGCGCGCCGCCGCCGCTTCGAGCCCGACTCCGATGCCGCCCGCGAGGTCGTCCAGCGGTTCCTGCTCGCGGCGACGACCGGCGAAGTCCAGGCCCTGATGGACCTGTTGGCCCCCGACGTCGTGCAGATCTCCGACGGCGGCGGGAAGGTGGTCGCCGCCCGCCGCCCGATCACCGGCCGTACCGAGGTCGCCCGCTTCGTCCTCGGCGTGCTGCGCACCACCACCGCCGCCACCCGTATCGAGCACGCCACCTACAACGGCATGCCCGCGGCCCGGTTCGTCACCGACGGCGAACTCGACTGGCTGGTCGCGTTCGAGATCCACGACGGACGGATCACCGGCCTCTACGGCATCCGCAACCCGGACAAGCTGCACCGCGCCGAGGCGGTGCTCCCACTCGACAGAGGAGGCCACCAGCCGTGGAAACCATGACCGTCGAGCGCGTCATCGACGCCCCGATCGAGGACGTGTTCGCCTGGCTGACCACGACCACCAACTACACGGCGTCGCCGCTGATCCTGCGCTGCCGTCTGACCCGGCACGGCGCGGCCGCGCCCTACGGGGTCGGCGCGGTACGCAACCACCTCTGGCTCATCGGCTGGTTCCGGGAACGCATCACCCGGTACGACCCGCCGTACGCCACCGAGTACGTCGTCGAACGCAGCCTGCCGCCGTCCCGGCACGAACTCGGCCGGATGACGTTCACCGAGGTCGACGGCGGCACCCACGTGTGCTGGACCACCCGCGCCGAGATCCCGGTCCCGCTGCTCGGCGCCTTCCTCACCCGGCGCCTCGCACGACCGGTCATCACCCGCACGTTCCGCAACATCCTCGACACCGCCGATGCCGCGCTGGCCCGGCACCCCGACCGGAGGCGAGCCTGACGGCGGCTATGTGCCGACGGGCGGAGACCGGCCCCGCCCCGCCGTTCAGGCCGGGCGGGTCCCGACCACGATCGTGGCGTACAGCTCGTCGGAGGCCTCCACCCGGGCGAGCAGTCCGTCGTGGGTGAAGGCCTCGACGGCCCGCGGCGCCTGGCGCTCGCTCGTCTCGACCAGCAGATGGCCGCCCGGCGCCAGCCACCGCGGGGCGGCCGCGGTCACCCGCCGGAGCACGTCGAGCCCGTCCGCACCGCCGTCGAGCGCCACCAGCGGCTCGTGATCACGTGCCTCCGGGGGCAGCAGCCCGACCTCTTCGGACGGTACGTAGGGGACGTTGGCCACCAGGATGTCGATACGCCCCCGCAGGGCGGCCGGCAGCGGGTCGAAGAGGTCGCCCTCGTAGACCTCACCGCCCACGGCGGCGATGTTGCGGCGGGCGCAGCGCACCGCCGCGGGCTCGATGTCGGCCGCGGACAACTCGACCCGTTCCAGGCCGGCGGCCAGCGCGGCACCCACCGCGCCGGAGCCGCAGCACAGGTCGACGGCGACGAGGGGGCGCCGGGTGCGGCCGGTGGCCCGGCGGCCGAGCTCCACGGCCCGCCCCACGAGGAACTCGGTGCGGCGGCGCGGCACGAAGACACCGGGGTCGACGGCGACCCGCAGACCGCGGAACTCCGCCCAGCCGACGACGTGTTCAAGCGGCAGGCCGATCACCCGCCGCTCCACCATGACGGCGAGTTCGTCCGGCGTACGCGCCGCGGAGACGAGCAGCTCCGCCTCGTCCTCGGCGAAGACGCAGCCGGCTGCGCGCAGCCTGGCGACGACGGCGGAGCGGGGGAGCGGTGCCACGTGCCCGGGGGCGGGAGATGGCGACTGTGCGGAGGTGAGAGGTGACGACTGCGCGGGCGGTGACTTCTGAGATGACGACATGTGAGCCCTTTCGGGGCGCCGAGGGCGCTTACCGGGTCACGCGTGCCGGACGGTCACCTGCACCGGGTGGGCCGTACGGGCGTGAGACGAAAGCGCCTGCCTGCTCTGGCGGGGTATCGGTCTCACCTCCTCGGTCGGTCCACTACTGGCACGCAACAGTACCTGACCTGGGGCGGGGGCAGATAAGGGGGTGGGGCAGGGCGGGGCGGGGGAGGCGGAGGACGGGGCGACCGCGCCGACCGGTGCCGAACGGGCGCCTCGCCCTGACAGCAACCTGCAATCCAGGTGTCGTTGACTTCGAGTGCGCTCCAATGAATACCGTCCCGAAGGGGACTCCGGGAAAGGCCCGGCCCAGGAGGTAGCGCAGCATGACCACGACCAACATTCCTTCGCGCAAGCTCGGTGACCTGGTGGTTTCCGCGCAGGGGCTCGGCTGCATGGGGATGAGCCACGGCTACGGGGAATCGGACGACGAGCAGTCGATCGCGACCATCAACCGGGCGCTCGACCTCGGCGTCAGCCTGCTGGACACCTCCGATTTCTACGGTGCGGGACACAACGAAGAGCTGATCGGCCGGGCCGTCGCGGGGCGGCGCGACGAGGTGGTGCTGGCGACCAAGTTCGGGTTCGCCAACCGGCTCGGCGAGCCGACCGCGATCCGGGGTGACGCCGCCTTCGTACGGCAGGCCTGCGACGCGTCGCTGCGCCGGCTCGGGGTCGACCACATCGACCTCTACTACCAGCACCGCGTCGATCCCCGTACCCCGATCGAGGAGACCGTCGGGGCGATGGCCGAGCTCGTCGCGGCCGGCAAGGTGCGGCACCTCGGATTGTCCGAGGCGAGCGCGGCGACGCTGCGGCGGGCGCACGCGGTGCATCCGATCGCCGCGCTGCAGAGCGAGTGGTCGCTGTGGACCCGTGACCTGGAGCAGGAGATCGCGCCGGTGTGCCGTGAACTCGGCATCGGCCTGGTGCCGTTCTCGCCCCTCGGCCGGGGCTTCCTGACCGGGCAGTACACCTCGGTGCAGGGGCTGGCGGAGTCCGACGTCCGGCGGACCCAGCCCCGCTTCGCCGACGGCAACCTCGAACAGAACCTGGCCATCGTCGGCAAGCTGAACGAGCTCGCCGCGCAGAAGGGCGTCAGCGCCGGACAACTCGCGCTGGCCTGGGTCCAGTACCGAGGAGACGATGTCGTGCCGATCCCCGGCACGCGTCGGCAGAAGTACCTGGAGGAGAACCTCGGCGCACTCGCCGTCGAACTGTCCGCCGACGAACTCGCCGCCATCGACGCCGCGGCCCCCGCGGCCGGAGTAGCCGGGACCCGTTACGACGAGGTGAGCTTGACGTTCGTCGACGGCTGAGGCTGACGGCCCGAGAAGACGGCCCCGAGAAGGGGAGGGGTGGGGCCATGGGGGCGGGTGGGTCCGGTGAGGAGGCCGAGGGGCGGGATCGCGGTAGGCGGCATGGCATGGTCCGTGCCCACGGCCTCGGCGGCGCACAGGATGCGGGTATCAGCCTCCCCTCCCTAGACTCTTTGCAGCGCGACAAGGCCGGTGGTGACGGCGGCCCGGGCAGGGGCCGCCGCCCGTGCGGAAGGACGGCGCGCCATGGACTGGAAGCTCGAACTGGTGCCGGTTCCGGTGTCCGATGTGGAGCGGGCGAAGCACTTCTACAGCGAGCAGCTGGGCTTCGCCGTGGACCACGACGTCTGCGTCGGCGACGGCGGGGTGCGCATCGTGCAGCTGACGCCGCCGGGATCGGGCTGCTCGATCGTCATCGGGAGCGGTGCCGGCGTCACACGGGTGCCGCCCGGTTCGGTGCAGGGGCTGCAGCTCGTGGTCTCCGACATCGCCGCGGCCCGTGCGCAGCTGGTCGGACGGGGCGTCCCGGTCAGCCCCGTGCAGCACGTCGAGGACGGAGCGATGGCCGACGGCCCCGGTGGGGCCTGGAACTCGTTCGTCTACTTCAACGACCCGGACGGAAACGGCTGGGCACTGCAGGAGCGGCCCGAGGAGGTCTGAGGCGCCCCCCCGGTCGATGTTTCCGGACGGCAGCCGGATGCCGGCGGGCTCTCCTAGGGTCTGGTGGATGACGACGCCTCAGGAAGACTTTCTGCGAACCTTCCACGCCGCTCGTCCGGCGGTGACCGTGCGGGCGATGGCCCACGGGCGGGCCGGGGACGGCCGGTCGAGTTACGAGATCCTCCGGGACCGGGTGGCGGCGTGCCGGCGGGTGCTGGACCTGGGCTGCGGCGACGGGCTGCTGCTGGAACTCCTTGCCGCCCGCGGCCCGGGCCCCGGCCGGGCGGCCTCCGCGCTGGCGGGGCTCGACCTGTCCCCGGAGGAACTGGCGCTCGCACGTCGGCGTCCGGGTCTCGACCGGGCCGATCTGCGCCTCGGGCGCGCACAGCAACTGCCCTTCCCGGACGGCCGGTTCGACGGCTGTGTGTCCCATATGGCGCTGATGCTGATGAGCGATGCGGAACGGGTCGCGGCCGAGGTCGCGCGGGTGCTGGCGCCGGGGGGCACGCTGGCCGTCGTGCTGGGGGGCGGCGCAGCCGGCGGGGAGGCGTACGAGACGTTTCTGCGGCTGGCCAAGCCGCGGTTCGAGGCGGCGCCCGAGGGGGAGCGGATACCGCCGCTCGGGGACCGGCGGCTGCGGACCCACGAGGGGTTCGACGCGGTGTTCGGCCCGGCCGGATTCGGCCCCGCGGAGTGGGAGACCGTACGGATCGATCTGACCGGGTCGCCGGAGCGGGTCTGGGCGACGGTGGGCGGCATCTACGACCTCGGGCCGCTCGATCCCGCGGTCACGGCGGAGCTACGGGGGCGCTTCGAGGCGGAGACGGCGGCGTCCGCACTGCCGGACGGGCGGATCCCGTGCGCGATGCGGGTGCACATCGCCACGGCGGTGCGGCGGGACGGCGGCCTCCGGGGTGGGCGGGCGCCGGGTGCCCCGGGCGGCCAGGGGCCGGCGCCTCGTTGAGCCGGGCGCCGGCGGGCGGGGCCGGGGGTGGGGCCTTCCGGTCCCGTGCACCGGCCACGGTCCCGGCCTCGTTCACCGGTCACGGCCTCGTTCACAGGCCCTGGGCGGCCATCCACTCCGGGTCGGGGTCGATGATCTGCAGTACCTCGATCAGGGCGCCCTCGGGCCCCCAGACGTTGAAACGGCGCTGGCCCCACGGCTCGTCGCGTACCGGTTCGGCGATCGGCACACCCTTGGCGCGCAGTGCGGCCTCCTCGGCCGCCGCGTCCTCCACGAGGAAGGCGATCACGATGCCGCCGGTGTCCTGAGTGCGAAAGCCCTCGGGCATGGACTCATGGCCGCGCTGGACGAAGTCCAGGGTGAATTCGGGGTGCTGGGGGTGCTGGAGGCTGGAGTACCAGTCCAGTTCCGCCAGCGGGCGGAAGCCGAAGTGGTCGGCGTAGAAGCGGGTGCTGACGGCGACATCGTCGGTGAGCAGGGCGGTTCCGAGCTTGGCGAAGCGCATGGTGGTCCTCTCCGTTCGCGGTCGGCCGGTCCGGCCGCGGCAACAACTCCAGTTGTAGTACTCTGCCTGTAGTGGTTGCAAGTCGTTTTCTGGGAATGCTCGGAAGGAGTGCGGACGGCATGGTGCGAGGTGGACGACATGGTGCGTAACCCGGAGCGGCGGGCGGCGCTGGTGGATGCCGCGATCGAGGTGCTGGCGCGGGACGGTTCGCGCGGGCTGACCTTCCGGGCCGTCGACGAGGCCGCGGGCGTGCCCAAGGGCACCGCCTCCAACTACTTCGCCAACCGGGACGACCTGCTGGGCCAGGTCACCGGGCAGATCCACCAGCGCATCGCGCCCGACCCGGACGAGGTCGCCGAGGTGATGGCGGCGCCGCCGAGCCGGGCGCTGGTCGTCGAGCTGCTGAGCTGGCTCAACCGCCGGGTGGCCGAGAACCGCACCGGCTATCTGGCGATGCTGGAGTTGCGCCTGGAGGCGACCCGGCGCCCCGAACTGCAGGTGGAGATGGTCCGGGCGATCCGGACGACGCTCGACGACGACCTCCGCTTCCACCTGGAGAGCGGGCTGCCGGGGGACCGTACCGGCGTGACGCTGATCTATCTCGCGATGACCGGGCTGATGCTCGAGCAGCTCACGCTGCCTGGAGTGGTCCCGGTCGAGGAGACCGACGGCCTGATCTCGGCGCTCGTCGACCGTGCGATCGCCGCGCAGGACGGCGCGGGGGACCAGGAGGTCTCCCCGTAGGGGTGTCGCCCGTCGCCGACGTCCCGGGGTGGCGCGGCCAGGGCGTGTCCGCGCCTCAGGCGCCGTAAGGGCGGGCCGTACGGGCCTCGCGGAGGGCCACGGCCCACCAGGTCAGCTGGTGGAGCAGGGCGTCGGCGGCCTGTGCGACGGGGGCCGGGTCGTGCAGCCGGCCGGCGTCGTCGAAGAGGTTGCCGGCGAACGCGAAGCTCACCGTCTCGCGCACCGTCGTGGCGTGCAACTCGGCGAAGACCAGCCGCAGTTGCTCGACGGCGCGGAGCCCGCCGGAGATCCCGCCGTACGAGACGAAGCCGACCGGCTTGGCCTGCCACTGGGGGTGCAGCAGGTCGATGGCGTGCTTGAGCGGGGCCGGGAAGGAGTGGTTGTACTCGGGGGTGATCACGACGAAGGCGTCCGCCTCGTCGACGCGCTTGGCGAACGACTCGAACTCCTCGCTGCCGTGGCGGAGTTCGTACGGGCGGACGGTGTCCAGGTCGACGACGTCCACGTCGATGTGGGCGTGGCTCTCGGCGTGCCGGGTGAACCAGTTCGCGATGACGGGTGCGAACCGGCGCTCCCGGGTGCTGCCGACGATCACTGCGAGGCGGTAGCGGTGCTCGGACATGTGTGGCCCTTCGTGGCGTGGCGGGTGAGCGGCGGACGGCGGTGTCACCGTCGCCGAAACCCGACGCTAGGACCTCAAGCAGACTTGAGGTCAAGCGCCACGGAAACCTTGTTCAGCCGCCATGACGAGCGCCGCTCGCCCCTCACCGCAGGTGTCATTTACCTGCCGTCACGGGCGCCCCTCGCCCGCCGTCACGGGCGCCCGCCCGCCGGTTCACTGCGCCCCGAACAGCTTCAGCAGTTCCGTCTTCTCGAACATCCGGGCCGTCTCGATCGCCGAGGGCGCGCCGGCCGACGGGTCCGCGCCGTGCGCGATCAGCACCTTGACGACCTCGTCCTCGCCCTTGAACACCGCTCCGGCCAGCGGGGTCTGGCCGCGGTCGTTGGTGCGGTCGACGTCGGCGCCGCGCTGCAACAGGGCCTCCGCGGTGGCGGCGTGGCCGTGGTAGGCGGCCAGCATCACCAGGGAGTCGCCCCTGTCGTTCGCCAGGTTGGCGGGGACACCCGCGTCCACGTACGCGGCGACGGTGTCGGTGTCACCGTGCCGTGCCAGGTCGAAGACCTTCGCCGCGAGCTGCAGCACCTCGGGGTCGTGCGCGTGCTCGATCGCCTCGGGTCCCTGCGGCTCGGGATTCGCGTCGCTCATGGTCGCCGGCCTCCTGCTGTGGTGGATGGTGCGTGCACTGTCATCGCCACTTTATGCAGGCCATGGCCGTCGCGGCAGCGGTCGCGGGGCCGATGGTGGCCGGGAGTTGCCCGTCTGCCGACGGCTCCCGGCCATGTTCGGCCCGAGGGGCCCTACGGGCTGGGCGAACAGATCCCGTAGGGGGCGCGACGGCCCCCTGTGGGTCCACAACGTGGTGGGTGTGGGCGGTATTCCGGCGCGGGCCGGGTGATCCGGTCCGGACGGACGCCCGCCTGTGCCCTCCCTCAGAACGCCGCTCGGATCTCGCCCACTCGTACGCCGCCGCCCAGCAGTGGTGCGTCCTCCAGGCGGGACAGTACGGGGGAGTCGATGCCCATCTGGCGCAGGGTGCGGGCCAGGATCGGGCCGAGGGTGCGGGTGGCGCCGTCGTCGATCTTGAAGGCCACGGCGCGGCCGTCCGGGAGGGCCAGTGCCTGCACGGCCTCGGCGCCCATCTTCGACAGGGTGCCGGGCAGCGCCTGCATCAGCCAGGTGTCGGGGCGGCGAGTGCCGGCGACGTACTCCGGGTGGGCGCGCATCGCGTCCGCCACCCGCCGCTCCGGGGTGCCCGGCTCGGCCAGAACGAAGTGCCGGAAGGCGCGGGCCAGGCCGGTCAGGGAGAGCGAGAGAAGCGGCGCGCCGCAGCCGTCGGTGCCGATGTGGGCGACGTCCTCGCCGCTGGCGCTGCGCACGCCCTCGGCCACCAGCTGCTGCAGCGGATGGTCCTGGTCGAGGTACGACGCCAGCGGCCAGCCGTTGAGCGCGGCGGCGGCCAGCATCGCGGTGTGCTTGCCCGAGCAGTTCATGGCGAGGCGGTCACGGACCCGGCCCGAGGCGAGGTAGGCCTCCGCCTCCGCCGGGTCCAGCGGCAGGTCCGGCGGGGTCTGCAGATGGTCGGGGGTCAGGCCGTGCTCGGTCAGCATCGTGCGCACGAGATCGAGGTGGAAGGCCTCGCCGGAGTGGCTCGCGGCGGCCAGCGCCAGCCGCTCACCGGACAGCTCCAGGCCCGCCCGCAGCACCGCCGCCGCCTGCATCGGCTTGTTCGACGAACGCGGGAAGACCGGGGCGGCCACATCGCCCAGCGCCGATTCCACGCTGCCGTCGGCCGCGAGCACCACGAGCGAGCCGCGGTGCCGGCCCTCGACGAAACCGGAACGCACGACCTCGGCGAGGACGGGAGAGACCGGAGAAGCCGGGGCGGCCGGGGAAGGCACCGAAGCGGCGGACGCCGGGGCCGGCGCGGGGATCGGGGTGGGCGAGGACGAGGTCATCGGCGGCCTTCCGGGTGGGGGAGTGACCTTCTGGCCCGGAGGCTTGTGGCCCGTTCAGGACAGCAGGTCGTCTACTTGTGCTTCGCCTTCACGGTACCTGCGGGCGATTTCCGCGCTGCACTCGTCGGTGGTCCGCTGCAGCGACTGACGGCGCTGCGAGACCTGTCGCTCGTAGCGAATCAGCCGACCCATGGCGTCGTGCAGTTCCTGGTCCGTACGCGCGGTGAGATCGGACAGCTCCACGTCACCGAGCATCTCGTCGGCCAGCCTGCGGTACTCCTCGCTGTGCGGGGTGCCCAGCGTCACATGCCGCGCCGAGGAGCGGTGCCGGGACGGCAGGTCCGTCAGGATCTCCGGCAGCCGGTCGAGCAGCGGTGAGTGCTGCGCGGTACGGCGGGCGATCTCGGCCCGCAGGATGTCGATCCGGCCCTGCAGCAGCCGCCGCAGATAGCTCAGATCGGCCTCCTCCTGCTGCGAGTCGCGCCGCACCACCCGCAGCTCGGGCAGCCCCAGGCCGGAGAGATCGGGAATGTCGGCCGGGCGGCAGTGGTCGCGCTGCTGCGGGGGGCGGGGGTGCTGAGCCTGGCCTGCCTGGAGCATGGGGCCGTCCTCGGTGCCGGCGGGCTCGACCCGAGCCGCTGCCGTGGTCGTAGTGGTGGTCGGTGCGGTGGTGGTGCTCGTCGTGGAGGCGGCCGGCGGCGCCGGTGGGACGGGTACCGCAGATCCGGGGTCTGGTGCGGGGGAGGCCGGTGGTGTCCGTCCGGTCGGTGTCGTACGGGCGGTTGGTACGGGCCCGGGTGTCTGTCCGGCGCCGAGAGTGCTCATGAATCGTTCCGTCCCCTCGTCCGGTGCCGCGTCCAGGGCATGTTGTCCATGAAACGCACCACGTGCACGCATCGTGCCACTCTGGGCGGTCCTTCTGCAGGGCCATGGCACCCGAACGGCCCCTGTACGGGCACGGCTGTCCGAAGCGCTCCGCCTGCCCGGCATCATGGCGGGTATGCGAGCTGTGGTGCAGAGAGTTGACGGCGCACGCGTCGAAGTGGCGGGCGAGACGGTCGGGGAGATCGTGGGGGAGGGCCTGTGCGTGCTGGTGGGCGTGACCCACGACGACACCCCGCAAAAGGCGGCGCAGCTCGCCCGGAAGCTGTGGTCGGTGCGGATGCTGCAGGGCGAGAAGTCCTGCTCGGACACTTCGGCGCCGCTGCTGGTGATCAGCCAGTTCACTCTCTACGGTGACGCCCGCAAGGGCCGTCGCCCCACCTGGAACGCCGCGGCGCCGGGACCGGTGGCCGAGCCGCTGGTCGACGAGGTCGTCGCCCAGCTGCGGGCGCTGGGCGCCCAGGTGGCCACCGGCCGCTTCGGTGCGCAGATGAAGGTGTCGCTGACGAACGACGGACCCTTCACGGTGCTGGTGGAGGTCTAGGGCCCGTCCGACGGGTCAGCGGCGGGCAGGCCGTGGTCTGCGGGGCGCGGCCTGCGGGGAGCAGCCTGAGCCCCGGGGCGTGGCCCCCGGCCCCGCCCCGCCCCGGGCGTCCCCTACGGCTCGACCACGACCTCCTGCGCCGCCGCCGTGGTCCCCGCCATCAGCTCGGCGTCCACCGGGACGTTGCGCTTGACCAGGGCCAGGGCGATCGGACCGAGCTCGTGGTGGCGGGCCGAGGTCGTGAGGAAGCCGAGCTGGCGGCCCTCCGGGCCGTCCGCGGCCAGGCGTACGGGGGTGCCGTGCGGCGGCAGATGCACCTCGCTGCCGTCCAGGTGCAAGAAGACCAGCCGGCGGGGCGGCTTGCCCAGGTTGTGGACGCGGGCGACGGTCTCCTGGCCGCGGTAGCAGCCCTTCTGGAGGTGGACGGCGGTGCCGATCCAGCCCAGTTCGTGCGGGATGGTGCGGTGGTCGGTCTCCAGGCCCAGGCGCGGGCGGTGCGCCTCCACCCGCAGCGCCTCCAGCGCCAGCACGCCTACCGCCGGGCCGTCCGCGGCCGCGGCGAAGGACTCCAGGTGCTCGCGCGCCAGGAACAGGTCGCGGCCGTGCGCGGTCTCGCGTACGACGGTGTCCGCGGGGGACTCGGTGATGGAGCCGGCCGGCAGATGCACCACGGCGATCTCGGCGGTGCGGTCGGCGACCTCGACCCGGTAGAAGAACTTCATGCTCTCCAGGTAGGCGATCAGCGCCTCCTGCCGGCCCGGCTCGGTGTGCAGCCAGGTCGTCTCGCCGTCGTCGACGAGGTACACGGCGTGCTCGATGTGGCCGTGCGCGGAGAGGATCAGCGCCTCGGTGGCCTGGCCGGGCGGGAGTTCGCTGACGTGCTGGGTGAGCAGCAGATGCAGCCAGGTCAGCCGTTCGGGGCCGGTGACGGTGACCACCCCGCGGTGGGAGAGGTCCACGAAGCCGGAGCCGTCGGCGAGGGCGCGCTGCTCGCGGAACAGGTCGCCGTAGTGCGCGGCGACGCCTTCGTCGGGCGCCTCGGCGGGGACGGCGCCGGGCAGCGACAGCAGGGGGCTGGCGGGTGATTGTCGCAGCATGGGGCCAGCCTACGACCCGCCGGCGGTTGCCTCAGCCGTCGCCCTCCTCGGACGCGGTGCGGCAGTTGGCGCAACGCCCGAAGATCGCGAAATGCTTCATGTCCGTCTCGAAGCCGAATTGTTCGCGCAGCGTCGCGGTGAACGGCTCGGCCACCGACAGGTCCGCCTCGATGACGTCCGTGCAGTCCCGGCACACCAGATGGATGTGGTGGTGGCGGTCGGCGAGGTGGTACGTCGGCGCCCCGTGCCCGAGGTGGGCGTGACTGACCAGGCCGAGCTCCTCGAGGAGCTCCAGCGTCCGGTAGACGGTGGAGATGTTCACCCCGCCCGCCGTCTTGCGCACCTCGGTGAGGATGTCGTCCGGGGTGGCGTGCTCCAGCCTGTCCACAGCCTCCAGCACGAGCTGACGCTGCGGGGTCAGGCGGTAGCCGCGCCTGCGGAGGTCGCTCTGCCAGTCGGTGGTCACCACACCGCCAGTGTAGGAGGCCGGGCGCGGGCGTGTACGCCCGCCGCGTCAGCCGCCCGCCCGCACGCCGCGCAGATAGCCGGCGAGCGCGCTGACGGCGGCCGGGTTGCGGGGGCTTTCGACCAGATCGGCGTAGTCCATGACGTAGATCCGGTCGTTCTTGACGGCCGAGACGTTCGCCAGCGGCGGGTAGGACTTCAAGAACGCCTTCTTCTGCGCGCCGGTGGGGGTGCCGTAGTTGTTGACGACGATGACGTCGGGGTCGCGGGCCACGACGGTCTCCCAGCCCACGGTCGTCCAGGAGTCCTTGAGGTCCTTCATCACATGGTCGCCGCCGGCCTTGGTGATGATGTCGTGCGGGCCGGCGTACCTGCCCGAGGTCAGCGGCTTGTCGCGGCCGTCGTCGTAGAGGAAGACCGAGGGGCGGCGGGCGGGCGCGGGGGCCTTGGCGGCGGCCTCGGCGACCTGCGCGCGGTACTTCTTCACCAGCGCGGCGGCCCGGTCCTCGACGTGGAAGATCTTCCCGAGGTTCTCCAGGTCGGCGTAGAGCGCCTCCAGGGGCGGCAGCACGCCGCGGGAGCCGCCGGAGGCGCCGTTGCGGCAGGACTCGGTGAGCACATAGCTGCCGATGCCGAGCTTCTTCAAGGACGCCGGGGTGAGGTCGTTGTCCTCGCCGAAGCCGTAGTTCCAGCCCGCGAAGACCAGGTCGGCCCGGGCGTCGAGCGCGATCTCCTTGGTGATGGCCTTCTTGGAGAGCCAGGGGACCTTGCCGTAGGCGTCCTTCCAGGCCACCGCGTCGATCCTGCCCCGGTAGGCGGGCATGACGTACCCGGCCATGTGGTCCTCCAAGCCGAGCGCGAACATGATGTCGGCGATCCCGACGTCGTTGGTGACCACGCGCCGGGGCGCCTGGCGGTAGGTCGTGGGCACACCGCAGTTCTCGACGGTGACCGGGTAGTGGCCGTCGGCGGCCCGGCCGGCGGCGCGGTCCGGGGCGACCTCGGCCCCGCAGCCGGTCAGGGCGAGGGCGAGGACGGCGAGCAGGGCGGCGGGGCGGCGGATGCGCATGGTGGTCCTCACGGGGCGGTCGGGGCGATGCGGTCGAAGAGCAGTTGCACGGCGCCGGATGCGGGGTGCGTGACGCGGTGCGCGCGGACGTGGAAGACCTCGGCGAGCAGGTCCTCGGTCAGCACCTCGTGCGGGGCGCCGGAGGCGACGATGCGGCCGCCGGTGATGACGTACAGCTCGTCGCAGTGGACGGCGGCCAGATTGAGGTCGTGCAGGGCGGCGAGCACGGTCGGGCCGCCCCGCGACCCGTCCCCGGCGCACCCCCAGTCCCGCACCAGCGCGAGCACCTCCAACTGCTGTGCGATGTCGAGGTGGTTGGTGGGCTCGTCGAGCACCAGCACCCTCGGCTGCTGGGCCAGCGCGCGGGCGATCAGCACCCGCTGCTTCTCGCCGCCGGACAGGCTCGCAAAGCCGCGGTCGGCCAGATGGCCGGTGCCGGTGCGCGACAGCGCCGCCGCGCAGATCTCCCGGTCGGCGGCGCCGGGGCGCCCGGAGCCGCCGCGCTGGTGCGGCAGCCGCCCCATCGCGACGACCTCGGCGGCGGTGAAGTCGAAGTCGGTGGCGGTCTCTTGGGGCAGCACGGCCAGATGCCGGGCCTGCTCGCGGGCGGTCATGGCGGCCAGCTCGGCGCCGTCCAGCCGGATGGTGCCGGCGGCCGGGCGCAGCGCGCGGTAGACGCAGCGCAGCAGGGTGGACTTGCCGCTGCCGTTGGGGCCGACCAGCCCGATGAACCGGCCGCTGCCCGCGTGCAGGGTGACCTCGCGCAGCAGGCGCACGCCCGCCACGTCCACCGACACGTCCTCGATGTCGACCCGCATCAGGCACCGCCCGAGAAGCTGTAGCCGCGCCGCCGCATCAGCACGACGAAGCAGGGCACGCCGATGACGGCGGTGATCACCCCGACCGGCAGCTCGACGGGCGCCAGCAGCACACGGGACAGCGCGTCCACCCACACCAGCAGCACCGCCCCGAGCAGCGGTGCGACGGCCAGCACCCGGCGGTGGTCGGCGCCGACCAGCATCCGGGCCACATGCGGCACCATCAGCCCGACGAAGCCGATCGCGCCGCTGACCGCGACCACCGCGCCGGTGACGGCGGCGGAGATCACGAACAGCTCGCGGCGCATCCGCCCGGCGTCCACGCCCAGCGCGGCGGCGGTCTCGTCGCCCATGGCCAGCGCGTTCAGCCGGCCCGCGGTCAGCAGCAGACGGGCCAGCGCGGCGGCCACCGCGACCGCGGCGATCGGCAGCGAGCCCCAGCCGGCCCCGCTCAGGCTCCCCAGCAGCCACATCATCGCCGAGCGGGCCGCCTCGCCGCGGTCGGCGGTGAAGACCATCAAGGTGGTCAGGGCGGAGAAGCCGTAGTACATCGCGGTGCCGGTCAGCACCAGCCGCAGCGGGGTGAGCCCGTGGGCGGTGCGGGCGGCCGCGTACACCAGGGCCATGGCCAGCAGCGCGGAGGCGAACGCCGACACCGACAGCGCCCAGACGCCCAGTGCGCCCAGCGCCCCGAAGAGCAGGACGGCGTTGGCGCCGACGGCCGCGCCGGAGGATATGCCCAGGACGAAGGGGTCGGCGAGGGCGTTGCGGACCAGTGCCTGGACGGCGACGCCGATGGCGGCCAGCCCGGCGCCGACGACCGCGGCCAGTACCGTCCGGGGGAAGCGCAGCTCCCACACGATGGTGTACGGGGCGACCTCGTCGGGCGCGATGGCGCCGCCGGTCAGCCCGGCACCGAGGTAGCGCAGCACCTGCGCCCAGCTCACCCCGGCGGCGCCGAGGCCGACGCCGCACAGCAGGGAGCCGAGGAGGACGGCGCACAGCGCGGCCACCAGGGGGGTCGTTCGGGCGGGGGGTGCCAAGAGGGGCCTGCGCCTTCGGCTCGGGCCGCGGGCGCAGGAAAGGAGCGGCGGCCGGGGCGCCCCGGCTCACACCGGGAGGCGCCCGAAGGCAACGGCTACGTCCCCTCGCAGTCCACGGCGAGTTGAAAGGATCGGGCGCCGCCGCGGGCGATCGGGCTTGCGGAAGGGGGCTTCCGCTTACCGTTGCGGGTCAGCGCCGGACTCTCACCGGACTTCCCCCGCGGGGCGCGTCACACGAAAGGGCCGGATCAGCCCTGGTACGGAGTGCCGTCCGGGTTGAAGAAGGCGACCCCGTCCGGCATGTCGTCGGGCAGGCTCTCGGCCCACTCCTTCAGGCCGGCGACCTTCTTCAGGTGCGCCGACATGTACGGGCGCAGCGGCACGTCCGGGGTGGACTTCTCGCCGACCCACATCAGGTCGCCCTTGACGTAGCCGTAGAGCCGCTTGCCGCCGCTGTACGGGCCGGAGGCGGCGGTGCGGGCGACGGCGTCGGTGGCCAGGTCGATCTGCGGCTTCTTGTCGGCCAGCTCGCCGTACCAGACCTCCACCACGCCCTGGTCGCGGATCATGACGATCTCGACCTTGCGGTCCGCGTCGACGCGCCAGTAGCCGCTCTCGGTCTCCAGCGGGCGGACCTTGTTGCCCTCGCTGTCGAGCACCCAGCTGTGCGAGGTGTATTCGAGGAAGTCACGGCCGTCGTGGGCGAAGATGACCTCCTGCCCGAAGTTGCACTTCTCGGTGCCCGGGAAGTCGGCGACGCCGGCGCCCTCCCAGCGGCCGAGGAGGAAGGCGAGCGGCACCAGGGCCGGGTTCAGGTCGGACGGGATCTCGATCATGACAGCTCAGGCGATCTTTTCAGGGGGCAGTCGGCAGGGGTGCGCGAAGCGCTCTGGCGAAGGTCGGTGCTGGGCGGCGCGCAGGCCGGTCAGCGCTGGCCCTGGTACAGCTTCTTCCAGGTCAGACCGGCGAACGCGATCACGCCGACGCCGACCAGAATCAGCAGGGTGGTGAAGAATGCCTCAAGCACGACGCGCTCCTTGGACGGAGTGAGGGTGTAACGGACCGCCTGCGAGTCTAGTCGGCGCGGGTGACGGCGGCGCTGTGAGGTCTTCCCCCGAGCTCTAAAGGAGCAAGGGGCGCCCCCATCGCGCCGGTGCCCGCCCTACTCTTGACCTTATGGCGAAGAAGCTCGTGATCAAGGTGACGGCGGGCGCGGACGCGCCCGAGCGGTGCTCGCAGGCGTTCACGGTGGCGGCGGTGGCGGTGGCCAGTGGCGTGGAGGTGTCGCTGTGGCTGACCGGCGAGTCGGTGTGGTTCGCGCTGCCGGGCCGGGCGGCCGAGTTCGAGCTGCCGCACGCCGCGCCGCTGCCGGAGCTGATCGACGGGATCCGCGCGGGCGGCGGGGCGATCACGGTGTGCACCCAGTGCGCGGCCCGGCGGGACATCGAGCAGAAGGACCTGATCGAGGGGGCGGGCATCGCCGGGTCCCAGCTCTTCGTCAGCGAGATCATGCCGGATGACGTGCAGGCGCTGGTGTACTGACCGTGGTCCCGACGGACGCGCACCGGGCGCCGGTGTACTGAGCGCGCCCGGCCGGGCGGTCTACCGCGGATGCTTGTCGTCGCCCCGGTCGTCCAGCTCGCGCCACCAGCGGTCGGACTCGGGGTCGCCGGACTCGTCCCACCAGCGCTCGCCGGGCTCCCGCCGGTTGCCGATGATCGCCGCGATCGGCGGGATGACCATCGCGGCCAGGCACATGCCCACCGCGGCCGGCACCGACCACAGCCGCACCACGCCCCAGGCCAGCACGAACAGCACCAGGCACACGCCCATCAGCACGAAGTAGCGGCGGTGGCGGCGCTCGGCGGGCGACCGGCGGCGGCTGTCCATAGCTCCACGGTAAGTCCGCGGCGGGGCGGAAAGAAGCCGCCGCGAAGGCCCGTTCCGCTCCCCCCGGCACGCCGAAGGGCCGCACCCCCGCAAAGGCGTCCAAACCTCTGGGGTGCGGCCCTCCGGCCGTACGAAGGTGCCCGAAGGCCGCCGTCAGACGGCGATGGCGACCTCCGCCAGGCCGCCCTTCTGGGCGACGACGGTGCGGTCCGCGGTGCCACCCGGGACCAGGGCGCGCAGCGTCCAGGTGCCCTCGGCCGCGTAGAAGCGGAACTGTCCGGTCGCGGAGGTCGGAACCTCGGCGGTGAACTCTCCGGTGCTGTCCAGGAGTCGGACGTAACCGGTGACGGGCTGGCCGTCGCGGGTCACGCTGCCCTGGATCGTGGTCTCACCGGGCTTGATGGTCGAGGCGTCCGGGCCGCCGGCCTGTGCTCCACACATAGCGGTACTTCCTTGAGGGGTTCGGGGGAGAAGCTGTCTTGCTTACTTGTTGGCGCCGAGCTCGATCGGGACGCCGACCAGGGAGCCGTACTCGGTCCAGGAGCCGTCGTAGTTCTTGACGTTGGTCTGGCCGAGCAGCTCGTGCAGCACGAACCAGGTCAGCGCGGAGCGCTCACCGATCCGGCAGTAGGCGATGGTGTCCTTGGCGAGGTCGACGGACTCCTCCTCGTAGAGGGCCTTGAGCTCGTCGTCCGACTTGAAGGTGCCGTCGTCGTTGGCGTTCTTCGACCACGGGATGTTGCGGGCGCTGGGCACGTGGCCGGGGCGCTGCGACTGCTCCTGCGGGAGGTGCGCGGGGGCGAGCAGCTTGCCGCTGAACTCGTCGGGGGACCGCACGTCGACCAGGTTGAGGTTGTCGATCGCGGCGACGACGTCGTCACGGAAGGCGCGGATGGCGGTGTCCTGGGCCTTGGCCTTGTACTCGGTCGCCGGACGCTGGGGCACCTGCGCGCCGTCGACCAGGTCGCGCGAGTCCAGCTCCCACTTCTTGCGGCCGCCGTCGAGCAGCTTGACGCTGTCGTGGCCGTAGAGCTTGAAGTACCAGTACGCGTAGGAGGCGAACCAGTTGTTGTTGCCGCCGTAGAGGACGACGGTGTCGTCGTTGGCGATGCCCTTGGCGGACAGCAGCTTCTCGAAGCCCGCCTGGTCGACGAAGTCGCGGCGCACCGGGTCCTGGAGGTCCTTCTTCCAGTCGATGCGGACCGCGTTCTTGATGTGGTTCTTGTCGTAGGCCGAGGTGTCCTCGTCGACCTCGACGATCACGACCTTCGGGTCCTCGAGGTGGGCCTCGACCCAGTCGGCGTCTACGAGGACGTCGCTACGGCTCATGTTCTTCTCCTCCGGGGCAGTTGCGGGGGGCGGTTGCAGACTTGCACGCGGGTACGCCGGTTATGCGCCGATCTCTTCCGGAAGGCCCGATTCATTCGAACGGGGACCAAAGTGGCGCCGAGTGGGGACTCGCGGGGGGTTGCGGCCCTGAAGGGCCGACCGGGCGAGGGGCTCCCTCCGCTGCTCCGAGAGCTCGGGGGAGGGTGCTCAAGCCCGTCAGGCAGGGCGACAGAGCATGGCGGCGACGCGACACAGGTCTACTGCCCGCCGCTTCGTGAGTACCGCCTGTCCCCGATGCCGGAGAGGGCTCCATGCGCTCTGCATGGCACCGATCGTAGGGACGCGGAGCCGGGCATGTCACCGGTGTGTCAAATACCGAGACGTGATTGTCCGTGATGTGGGATGAGAGGTGGTGCGGGGCGGGCGCGGGCGCCGGCCCGGGGCCCGCGCGCCGGTGGGGGGTCTGGCGTACGGACCGGGTGTCTCAGGAAATGGACGGTGGGTCGGTCGACGGCGGGCCGGTGGGGCGGCCCGCCGTGAACCGCCCGGTCAGCCGGGGAGCTTGACGTCCGTGCCGGAGGCGGAGATCGAGATGCCGTCCGCCCGGGTGGTGACCTTGTCCAGCTTCAGGTTGCCGGGCAGCTGGTCGAGCTTCCACTCGTGGTCGGTCTGGGAGCGCACCTTCGACTCGCAGCCCGGGAGCACCTTGCACATCGTGGGGACCTTGTCGGCCCGCAGCCGGACGGTGTTGCCGTCCACCGTGAGGGAACCGGTCACGTCCAGCGAGCTCAGCAGCGGGACGTTCGGCGAGATCTTGACCTGGCTGCGGCCGTCCTTCTGCCCCGCGTAGGAGATCTTGACGCCGCCGCCCGCCGCCTTGGTCAGGTCGGCGTAGCTGATCCGGGCCGTGCCGGTGGCCGAGGCGGCGCTCTGGATGGACATGTAGTCGCTGGTCAGCGCCACATCGTGGAACTGTGCGGAGAGCTTGTCGATCCGCAGGGTGCGCCCCTCGGCCCGGGCCTCGATGCCGCCGAGTTCGGCGTCGACCTCGTCGATGCTGCGGCCGGCGACCTGGGTCAGGAACGGGAAGCCCTTGATGGAGACCACCGGGGTCCGTTCCAGACCCTGGCTGCCGCGGATCTTCTCGGCGGCCTTGTCCTCGGCGAGATTGACCGCCAGCCGGTCGGCGCCCACGAAGAGCCCGCCGAATATGACGAGGATGATCAACAGCACGCGAAGTGCACGCATCGAACCACTTCCCCCACACCTGGGCCGGAACCCGGCCGGATCGTCCGTGCAGGCCCCCTGCCTGCGTTCCGGACAGACCCTAGATGACGGGGTCGAGCAAGCGGGAGCGGCGGCCGCCGCAAGGCGCAAGAAGCGCCGCGATGCGGCCGTCGGCGGCCGTCGGGAGGCGGGGTCCCCCCCGCCCCCCCCCGGGGCGGACGGGACGCGGGCGCTCGGCCCTACTGGCCCAGCGCCCGGCCCAGCACGTACACCGCGGGCGCGGCCAGGGCCAGCGGCAGCGCGACGCCGGCCGTCATGTGCACGAAGCGCGACGGGTAGTCGTAGCTGGCCACCCGCAGGCCGATCAGCGCGCAGCCGCCGGCCGCCAGGCCCAGCAGCGCGCCGGACGTCCCCAGGCCGGTCAGCTGGCCGGCGCCGATGCCGGCCCCGGCGGCGGCCACCAGGGCGACGCCGATCGAGACGGCGGACGGCAGCGGCAGCGCCCTGGCGAGCGTGGCCACCGCGACCGCGGCGGCGCCGACGGTCACCGCGTGCCCGCTCGCCGCGAGCTGCCCGGCGGCGAGCACCGCCAGCGCGGTCGAGGTCAGCCCGGCGGTCAGTGCGTACATCCGCTCGTCGGCGCTGCTGCGGTTGCGCAGCTGGAGGATGAGGACGAGCAGGCACCACACGCCGAGCGTGCCGATGCCGACCAGCGGCGCGCTCTCGCGGTCGGTGGCGAGCAGGGCGGCGTCGGTGGTCAGTCCGGCCAGGAACGCCAGCGCGATGCCCTGGCGGGCCGGCCACATGCCGTTCAGCCGGAACCAGCCGGCGGCGGTGACCGCCTGCAGCAGCGCCACCGGTACGGCGAGCACCGGGCGGCCCAGCGGCGCGGTCAGCGCGAGCAGGGCCGCGAGCACGGCGGTCAGCGCGGCCGGCTGGATACCGGGCGGGATGATCGGCGAGCGGCCCTCGGCGCGGGCGCGCTGGTTGGGCGCGAGGTGTGCGGTGCCGACCGGCGCGGTGGCGGCCGGTGCGGTGCCGACCTGCGCGGTGGCAGCCGGCGCGGCGGCCGGTGCGGGCCGGGCCGGCGGGTGCTGGTGGGCGTGCGCCTCCTCGGCCGGCGGGGCGCTCTGGTGCTGGGCGGGCAGCTGGCCGTAGTGCTGCTGGGGCGGTGCGGGCTGCTGCTGCGGCTGCTGCCCGTACGCCTCGTAGCCGTAGGGGCTGCGCCCGTACGGGTCGTGCCGGGGCTGCTGTTGCTGCTGCCCGTAGGCGTCGTAGGCCTGCTGCCCGTACGGGTCGCCGTACGCCGCCGGGGCGTCGTGGGGCGGGTGCCCGGAGTGCCGGGCCTGCTGGGCGTACGGATCCGGCTGCGCGTACGGGTCGTGCGACGGGTACGGCTGGTGGTCCTGCGGCTGATGGTCGTTCATGGTCTCCTGCTCACCCTCCCGCGAACGGCGGCAGCACCTCGACCGTGCCGCCCTCGGCCAGCGGCACCGCCGCATGGTCGCGGGTGCCGACCGGATCGCCGTCCACCAGGAACGAGCAGCGCATCAGGACGCGGGCGAACTCGGGGTTCTGGGAGTGCGCCGCGCGTGCCGCGTCGAGCGCCTCGGCGAGCGTCGCCGCCGCATACGGCTCCTCAGCCGTGCCGGCGGCGGCCTTGGCCGCGGCCCAGTAGCGCACGGTGCCAGTTGTTGTCACGGCGGCCTCTTCGTCGTGTCGGTCGGGGGCCGCCCGCCTTGCGTGCCGCCCCGTCGTCTGCCGCCTCCATGATGGCGCACGCGGCGGCCGGTGCCGTTCCGGGCACGTCCCGGCAGCGGACCGCCCGGCACGTCGCCGGCGGGCTGAGGGAAATTCGATTGCCGAGGGCAAGTGTTCACATAGGCTCCCTATGTGTTGGTCCGACTCGCACGGGCGCATCTGCGGCCCCACAAGCGTTCGATATCCCTGATCGTGCTCCTGCAGCTGATCCAGACCCTGGCGACCCTCTACCTGCCCACCCTCAACGCCGACATCATCGACAACGGTGTCGTGAAGGGGGACGCGGGCTACATCCTCCGCATCGGCGGCTTCATGACCGCCGTGACCCTGCTGCAGATCGTCTGCGCGATCGCCGCCGTCTACTTCGGTGCCCGTACGGCCATGGCGCTCGGCCGGGACATCCGCCTCGCGGTCTTCGACCGGGTGCAGTCCTTCTCCGCCCGGGAGGTCGGGACGTTCGGCGCCCCGTCGCTGATCACCCGCACCACCAACGACGTCCAGCAGGTCCAGATGCTGGTGCTGATGACGTTCACGATGATGGTCTCGGCGCCGATCATGTGCGTCGGCGGCGTCGTCATGGCGCTCAACCAGGACGTTCCGCTGTCCGCCCTGCTGCTGGTCATCGTCCCGGCCCTCGGGATCCTCGTCTCACTGATCGTGCGCCGGATGCGCCCGCTCTTCCGCGGGGTGCAGGAGCGCATCGACACCGTCAACCGCGTGCTGCGCGAGCAGATCGCCGGTATCCGCGTCATCCGCGCCTTCGTCCGCGACGGGCACGAGCGCGAGCGGTTCGCCGGGGCCAACACCGACCTGTACGACGTGTCGATGCGGGCCGGCCGGCTGATGTCGATGATGTTCCCGCTGGTCATGCTGATCATGAACCTCTCCAGCGTGGCCGTCGTCTGGTTCGGCGGCCTGCGCATCGACAGCGGCGACATGCAGATCGGCGCGATGACCGCGTTCCTCAGCTACCTGATGTACATCCTGATGTCGATCATGATGGCGACGTTCATGGTGATGATGCTGCCGCGCGCGGAGGTCTGCGCCGAGCGCATCCAGGAGGTGCTGGCGACCGACTCCAGCGTCGTACCGCCCGCGCACCCCGTCACCGAGCTGCGCCGCCACGGCGAACTGGAACTCCGCGACGTCGAGTTCCGCTTCCCGGGCGCCGAGCAGCCGGTACTCAAGGACATCTCGCTGACCGCCCGCCCCGGTGAGACCACCGCCGTCATCGGCTCGACCGGCAGCGGCAAGTCCACCCTCCTCGGGCTCGTCCCCCGCCTCTTCGACGCCACCGGCGGCACGGTCCTGGTGGACGGCGTGGACGTGCGCACCCTCGATGCGGAGACCCTCGCCAAGACCATCGGCCTGGTCCCGCAGAAGCCCTACCTCTTCTCCGGGACGGTCGCCTCCAACCTGCGCTACGGCAATCCGGACGCCACCGACGACGAACTGTGGCACGCCCTGGAGACCGCCCAGGCGCGGGACTTCGTCGAGCGGATGGAGGGCGGCCTGGACGCCCCCGTCGCACAGGGCGGCTCCAACGTCTCCGGCGGCCAGCGCCAGCGCCTGGCCATCGCCCGCGCCCTGGTGCGCCGCCCGGAGATCTACCTCTTCGACGACTCCTTCTCCGCCCTGGACTACGCGACGGACGCCGCGCTGCGGGCGGCGCTCGCCCGCGAGACCGACCGGGCGACGGTGGTGATCGTCGCCCAGCGGGTCTCCACCATCCGCGGCGCCGACCGGATCGTCGTCCTGGACGAGGGCCGCGTGGTGGGCACCGGCACCCACACCGAGCTGATGGCCGACAACGAGACCTACCGGGAGATCGTGCTCTCCCAGCTCACCGAGCAGGAGGCGGCGTGACCACCGCGGACAAGGCGGACAAGGGGGCGGCGGCTCCCGCGGCCACCGAGGAGGCCCCTTCGAAGGCTCCGGCCCGGGGCCCGGCCCCGGCGGCCGGCCCGGCCCGCATGATGGGCGGCCAGCCCACCGAGAAGTCCATGGACTTCAAGGGCTCCGGCAAGCGGCTGCTGGCCCAGATGCGGCCCGACCGCGCCGCGATGTCCGTCGCGCTGCTGCTCGGCGTGCTGAGCGTGGCGCTGACCGTCGTCGGCCCCAAGGTCCTGGGGCACGCCACCGACCTGATCGTCTCCGGCGTCATCGGCCGCCGGCTGCCCGACGGGCTCAGCAAGGCCGAGGCCGCGGCCCGGCTGCGCGCCGACGGGCAGGGCGGGCTGGCCGACATGCTCACCACGATGCCGGTCGTCCCCGGCCACGGCATCGACTTCGGCGCGGTCGGCCAGGTCCTGCTCTGGGTCACCGTGATCTACGCCGCGGCGTCCCTGTGCGGCTTCGTCCAGGCCCGGATCGCCACCAAGGTCGTCCAGCGCACCGTCTTCCGGATGCGTGAGCAGGTCGAGGAGAAGCTCGCCCGGCTGCCGCTGAGCTACTTCGACAAGCAGCAGCGCGGTGAGGTGCTCTCCCGCGCCACCAACGACATCGACAACATCCAGCAGACCCTGCAGCAGACCCTCAGCCAGATCGTGGCCTCGCTGCTGACCATCCTCGGCGTGCTCGCCATGATGTTCTGGATCTCCTGGCTGCTGGCCCTGGTCGCCCTGATCACGGTCCCGGTCTCGGTCGTCGTCGCCACCAAGGTCGGCAAGCGCGCCCAGCCGCAGTTCGTCCAGCAGTGGAAGACCACCGGCAAGCTCAACGCGCACATCGAGGAGATGTACACCGGCCACAGCCTGGTGAAGGTCTTCGGCCGCCAGAAGGAGTCCGCCGCGCTCTTCCGCGAGCAGAACGAGGCGCTCTACTCCGCCGGCTTCAGGGCCCAGTTCATCTCCGGCGTCATCCAGCCCGCGATGATGTTCATCGGCAACCTCAACTACGTCCTGGTGGCCGTCGTCGGCGGTCTGCGGGTGGCGTCCGGATCCCTGTCCATCGGTGACGTCCAGGCCTTCATCCAGTACTCCCGCCAGTTCAGCCAGCCGCTGACCCAGGTCGCCTCGATGGCCAACCTCGTCCAGTCCGGCGTCGCCTCCGCCGAGCGGGTCTTCGAGCTGCTCGACGCCCGGGAGCAGGAGCCGGACGCGGCCGAACCGGCCCGGCCCGAACACGTCGCGGGCCGCGTCGAGTTCGAGGACGTGTCCTTCTCGTACACCGCGGACAAGCCGCTGATCGAGAACCTGTCGCTGTCCGTCCGCCCCGGCCAGACGGTCGCCATCGTCGGCCCGACCGGCGCGGGCAAGACCACCCTGGTCAACCTCCTGATGCGGTTCTACGAGGTCGGCGGCGGCCGGATCACCCTCGACGGGGCCGACATCGCGGCCATGTCCCGCGAGGACCTGCGCGGCCACATCGGCATGGTGCTGCAGGACACCTGGCTCTTCGGCGGCACGATCGCGGAGAACATCGCCTACGGCGCCCCCGCCGGCACCTCCATGGACAAGATCGTCGCCGCCGCGAAGGCCACCCACGTGGACCGTTTCGTGCGCACCCTCCCCGACGGCTACGACACCGTCATCGACGAGGAGGGCGGCAACGTCTCGGTGGGCGAGAAGCAGCTGATCACCATCGCCCGCGCCTTCCTCGCCGAACCCGCGATCCTCGTCCTGGACGAGGCCACCAGCTCGGTCGACACCCGCACCGAGGTCCTCATCCAGCACGCCATGGCCCAACTCCGCACCGGCCGCACCAGCTTCGTCATCGCCCACCGCCTGTCCACCATCCGCGACGCCGACACCATCCTGGTCATGGAGCAGGGCAGCATCGTCGAACAGGGCTCGCACGAGGCGCTGCTGGCCGCCAACGGCGCCTACGCGCGGCTGTACGCGGCGCAGTTCGCGGAGGCGGTGGCCGAGACGGGGTGAGGCCGTCTCGCCGGCGGTGCGCCCGTGACCTGACGGCGGTGCCGGGCCGGGCCGGGGCGCGCACGGGGTGCGCATCCGTGCGCTCCCTGTGCTCCCCCCCGGCCGCAAAGCGCCGTCCGCTCGTGCGCGGGGCGGGGAGCCGGCGGGCAGCCGGCGGCGGTGGTCGGGCGGTGGTCGGGGCGGCGGCCGGGCGGCGGCCCGGGGAGCGGTTCGCAGACCCGGCCGGGGCCCGCGGCCGGGACTGCCGCCCGGTGTCCGGCCGCCGCCGGACCTCGTGGGAGGCCGTGATCATGTCCGCATGCTGGGAAAACGCGGCTGCGGCGAAAAAAGGTGCGGAGGTGGCCGGCGCCGGCGGGGCGCCGCGCGAGGGCGGCGGCCACGGCGTCGGCCGGGGGCGCCGGATCCGCTTCAGGACGGGCTTCGCGGGGGTGTGGGCGGCCGTGGGCCGGCCCCTCTTTCCGTCAACTGAGGACACGCGCCGACCACTCGAAGTGATCGAGAGAACACAAGAACGTGCAAAATCGGCCTCGGGCTCGGAAGCCGGGTGGGCTATTCTGCTGGACAAGAAGGATCCGGGCAGCGTAGCCCCCGGGTCCTTTTGTGCTTTCAGCCGCGAGCCGCGCGGCTGAGGGGACCGTACGAAGCAGTGCCGCAGACTCCCCCGGCCAGGGCCGGGAGGTGCCCCCGTCGCAGGGACCGAGGAGGAACCAGACGTCATGGGCGAGCGAAGCAGGCAGGACCGTGAGCAGGACAGGGCGAAATGCTCCGGGAACCGGGTAGGTGGTCGGAGGTGAGTTCGCTCCTGCTGCTGACCAACGCACTCCAGCCGTCGACGGAGGTGCTCCCGGCGCTCGGCCTGTTGCTGCACAGTGTGCGGGTGGCCCCCGCCGAGGGCCCGGCCCTCATCGACACCCCCGGGGCCGACGTCATACTGATCGACGGCCGCCGGGACCTTCCGCACGTACGGTCCCTGTGCCAGCTGCTGCGGTCCACCGGGCCGGGCTGCCCCCTGGTGCTGGTCGTCACGGAGGGCGGCCTGGCCGCGGTCACCGCCGACTGGGGCATCGACGACGTCCTGCTGGACACCGCCGGCCCCGCCGAGGTCGAGGCGCGGCTGCGGCTGGCGATGGGCCGCCAGCAGATCACCACCGACGACGGCCCGATGGAGATCCGCAACGGCGATCTCTCGGTGGACGAGGCGACCTACAGCGCCAAGCTCAAGGGCCGGGTCCTGGACCTGACCTTCAAGGAGTTCGAGCTGCTGAAGTACCTGGCGCAGCACCCGGGCCGGGTCTTCACCCGCGCCCAGCTCCTGCAGGAGGTGTGGGGCTATGACTACTTCGGCGGTACGCGGACCGTGGACGTGCATGTCAGGCGGCTGCGCGCCAAGCTCGGCCCCGAGCACGAGTCGCTGATCGGCACGGTCCGCAACGTCGGCTACCGCTTCGTGACGCCGGAGAAGGCGGAGCGCCAGACGGAGGCCAAGGCCAAGGACGGCGCCGAGCAGGCCGCCGCCAGGTCCGCCCGGGGCGAGTCCGCGGACGGCCGGGGCGCCGTCGACGGTGACGGTTCCCCCAGGGCGGTCGCCGCCGGCGCGGAATCCACCGCCGTACGGCCTGCCCGCCGGTAGGACCACCCGCGTAGACTGCCGCGCGTGGCCAAGGTGACGCGGGATGATGTGGCAAGACTGGCGGGTACGTCCACCGCCGTTGTCAGTTACGTCATCAACAACGGACCCCGGCCGGTCGCCCCGGCCACGCGCGAGCGGGTGCTCGCCGCCATCAAGGAGCTCGGCTACCGGCCGGACCGCGTCGCGCAGGCGATGGCGTCCCGCCGTACCGACCTCATAGGCCTGATCGTGCCGGACACCCGGCAGCCGTTCTTCGCGGAGATGGCGCACGCGGTCGAGCAGGCCGCCGCCGAGCGCGGGAAGATGGTGCTGGTCGGCAACGCCAACTACCTCGACGAGCGCGAGGTGCACTACCTGCGGGCGTTCCTCGGGATGCGGGTGTCGGGGCTGATCCTGATCAGCCAGGGCCCCAGCGAGCACGCCGCCGCCGAGATCGACGCCTGGGACGCCCGGGTGGTGCTGCTGCACCGCAGGCCGGACGCCATCGACGACGTCGCGGTGATGACCGACGACATCTGGGGCGCGCAGCTGGCGACCCGGCATCTGCTGGAGCACGGCCACCCCTATGTCGCCTTCCTCGGCGGCACGGAGGAGACCCCGAAGTCCGGCGACCCGGTCACCGACCACGTCGAGGGCTGGCGGCGGGCGATGCTGGAGTCGGGCAAGACACCGGACGGCCGCTACTTCCAGGCGCCGTACAACCGCTATGACGCCTACCAGGTCGCGCTGAAGCTGCTGGCCGGGCCGGAGCGGCCGCCGGCGATCATGTGCGCGACCGACGACCAGGCGATCGGTGTGCTGCGGGCCGCCCGCGAGCTGCGGATCGATGTGCCCGGGGAACTGGCGGTCGCCGGCTTCGACGACGTCAAGGAGGCCGCGCTGACGGATCCGCCGCTGACCACGGTCGCCTCGGACCGCGAGGCGATGGCGCGGGCGGCGGTCGATCTGGTGCTGGACGACGGGCTGCGGGTGGTCGGCTCCCGGCGGGAGCGGCTGCGGCAGTTCCCGTCGCGGCTGGTGGTGCGGCGGTCGTGCGGGTGCGACGGCGGCTAGGGCCGCTCCGGCCCTGACCCGTCGGACGGCCCCCGGCCGTCCCTCCGTCCATGCCGCCACGCGGGTTCTTTATACCGGGCATACCCACTTCTGTCGGGTCTCTCAGGGCGTTCTCAGACGGTTCTCATGGACCGGGAGCACAGTGATCACCATGACCGAGAGCTACCGCCGAAGCGGCGACGAGATGCCACAGGACCGGCCGTACGCGTACGGCACCGAGCACGGCGCGGAGCACCACGGCGGGCAGGCCTTCCCGCCGCCTCCGCCCTACGCCCCCGCGCCCCCGCGGCGCCGGGCCCGCCGGCCGGTCGCGCTGATCGCGGCGGTGGCGCTCGTCTCCGGTCTCGTCGGGGGCGGCAGCGCGGCGCTGATCGCCGGTGCGACCGCCCGGCAGAGCGCCGACGGCACCTCGACCCCGCTGGTCAACGCGGGCAAGAGCAGCGGCAGCGGGGTCTCGGGCGTGGCCAAGGCGGTCAGCCCGGCGATAGTGGAGATCAAGGCGCGGACCGCGAGCGGGCAGTCCACCGGTTCCGGTGTCGTCATCACCGGTGACGGCGAGATCGTCACCAACAACCACGTGGTCGCGGGCGCGGACACGGTCGTGGTCACCTTCAGCGACGGCAGCCGCAAGCGGGCCGAGGTCATGGGCACCGACCCCGGCAAGGACCTGGCGCTGATCAAGGTCCGCGGGGCCAAGGGCCTGACCGCGGCCGCGCTCGGCGACTCCGACAAGCTCGCGGTCGGCGACCAGGTGGTCGCCATCGGCTCCCCCGAAGGCCTCACCGGCTCCGTGACCAGCGGCATCGTCTCCGCCCTCAACCGGGACGTCACCGTCCCCAAGGAGGACGGCCAGGGCCGGCAGAACGACCCCGACGGCGGTGGCGGCTGGCCGTTCGAGTTCGGCGGCAACCAGTACAACGGCGACACCGGCTCGTCGAAGACCTCCTACAAGGCCATACAGACCGACGCCTCGCTCAACCCCGGCAACTCCGGTGGCGCCCTGATCAACATGCAGGGGCAGATCGTCGGCATCAACTCCGCGATCTACTCGCCGAGCTCGGCGACGAGCAGCACGGCGGGCAGCGTCGGCCTCGGCTTCGCCATCCCGATCAACACCGTCAAGGCCGACCTCGACGCGCTGCGCGGCGGCGGGAGCGGTGGCTCCAACAGCGGCGTGTGACGGCCCGCCGCTGCGCCGCCCGCGACCGCCCCGCCACGGGACGTTCCGCGTCCCCGCACCGGGACCGCCGCCGCCGTGCGAGGCTGAGGAGCAGCCCTTCGTCCCGTCGTCCCACCCGAGGAACCCATCCACATGAGCCCCGCCGAGCACGGTGATCAGCCCGCCCGCATCCTGATCGTCGACGACGAGCCCGCGGTCCGCGAGGCGCTGAAGCGCTCGCTCGCCTTCGAGGGGTACGGGACCGAGCAGGCGGTCGACGGACTGGACGCGGTCGAGAAGGTCGCCTCCTACGACCCCGAGCTGATCGTGCTGGACGTCCTGATGCCGCGGATGGACGGGCTGACCGCCGCCCGCCGGCTGAGGGCGAGCGGGGTGACCGTACCGATCCTCATGCTGACCGCCCGCGACACGGTCGGCGACCGCGTCACCGGGCTGGACGCCGGCGCCGACGACTACCTCGTCAAGCCCTTCGAGCTGGACGAGCTGCTCGCCCGGATCCGCGCGCTGCTGCGCCGCAGCTCCTACGCGGCGGCGGCCGGCGCGCAGCCCGAGGAGGGCGAGACGCTTCGCTTCGCCGATCTGCGGATGGACCTGTCGACCCGCGAGGTGGTCCGGGGCGGCCGGCCGGTCGAGCTGACCCGCACCGAGTTCACCCTGCTGGAGATGTTCCTGGCGCACCCGCGGCAGGTCCTGACCCGCGAGCAGATCCTCAAGGCCGTGTGGGGCTTCGACTTCGAACCTACCTCCAACTCCCTCGACGTGTACGTGATGTACCTGCGCCGCAAGACCGAAGCGGGCGGCGAGCCGCGGCTGGTGCACACGGTGCGGGGGGTCGGGTACGTCCTGCGGACGGACGGCGGAGCGGAATGAACCACGGCCACACGGGCGCGGGAGGCCGGCTCGGCGCGCACTTCGGGCGGCTGCCGCTGCGCTCGCGGCTGACCCTGCTCACCGCCGCCGCGGTGGCGGTGGCGGTGGCGGTCTCCGCGCTCGCCTGCTGGCTGCTCACCCGCGCCCAGCTGCGCGACGAGGTGGACAACTCGCTGCGGAACGTCAGTGTCCCGGCGGACTATCTGCAGGTCACCTACGCCAACTGCCAGCCCACCGACCCCACCGAGAACACCAACGCCCCGCCGTCGTACTACAACGTCCAGATCGTCCAGGTCGACGGCTCGCGCTGTGTGGGGCCCAACTCCCAGCCGGTACGCGTGCAGCGCACGGACCTCGCCGTGGCGCAGGGCGTGCTGCGGGACACCCTGCACGACGCGGTCACCACCGGCGGCGCGGACGTGCGGGTGCTGACCAAGCACATGGACGTCCAGGGCGGGCAGTTCGCGGTGTCCATCTCGCGTCCGCTGGGGGAGATCGACAGCGCGCTGAACACCCTGGCGCTGCTGCTGGCCGCCGTCGCGGGACTGGGTGTCGTCGGCGCGGGCACGGCCGGGCTGGTCATCGCGCGCTCCGGCCTCAAGCCCGTCGACCGCCTCACCGAAGCCGTCGAACACGTCGCCCGCACCGAGGACCTGACCATCCGCATCCCGGCGGACGGCGAGGACGAGATCGCCCGCCTCTCCCGCTCCTTCAACTCCATGACCGCGGCGCTGGCCGCCTCCCGCGACCTGCAGCAGCAGCTGATCGCGGACGCGGGCCATGAGCTGCGGACGCCGCTGACCTCGCTGCGGACGAACATCGATCTGCTGGTGCGCAGCGAGCAGTCCGGCCGCGAGATCCCGGCCGCCGACAAGGCGGCGCTGCTGTCCTCGGTGAAGGCGCAGATGGGGGAGCTGGCGGCGTTGATCGGCGATCTGCAGGAGCTGTCGCGGAACCCCGAGCCCGGGCAGAGCGCCGTCGAGGTCGTGGCGCTGCACGACATCGTCGGCTCGGCGCTGGGCCGGGCCCGGCTGCGCGGCCCGTCGCTGACCATCACCGCCGACATCGAGCCCTGGTACGTACGGGCCGAGCCGGCCGGGCTGGAGCGTGCGGTGGTCAACCTGCTGGACAACGCGGTCAAGTTCAGCCCGGCCGGCGGCGGCATCGAGGTCTCCTTGGCCGGCGGCGAGCTGACCGTACGCGACCACGGCCCGGGCATCCCGCAGGACGAGCTGCCGCACGTCTTCGAGCGGTTCTGGCGCTCGCCGTCCGCGCGCAGCCTGCCCGGCAGCGGCCTGGGGCTGTCGATCGTGGCGCGTACGGCGGAGCAGGCGGGCGGCGCGGTACGGCTGCGCTCCGCCGACCTCGGCGGCACCGAGGCGGTGCTGACCCTGCCGGGTGCGCCGACGCCACCGCCGCAGCTGCCCGACGAGCCGCCGGCGCCGCCGGGCGCGGGGAGCTGAGCCCCGGCCGGGCGGCGCTGCCCGCCCCCGGCCGCTACTTCTTCGCCGCGTCCCCGAAGGGGAGGTTCGACCCCGACAGCTCGGCCCGGATGCCGTCCTTCTGGACGGAGATGTTGCGCAGCCGGACGTCGCCGGGCGTCTTGGGGAGGCGGAAGGACAGCGACAGCCGGTCGGCGAGCTGCGGCTTGGTCAGTCCGCTCAGGGCGCCGAGGATCTTGGGGTCGATGCCGACCTTCTCCAGCAGCCAGGGGTGGTCGATCACCACGTCGACGAGGTTGACCTTCATCAGCTGCTCGATGAAGCGCGGCGACCCGGTCAGCTCGTGCAGCTTCTCCTCGTTGCGCAGCGCCTCTTCGATGTACGGCCGGGGGATGCCGATCCGGTCCGCGATCGCCGGGACGGACAGCATCGACTTGACCTTGGCGGCCTGCCGGCTGAGGTCGGCGGCGGCCTTGCGGGTCAGCCGCAGGCCCTCCTCCTTGCCGGTGCCGGGGCGGTAGACGGCGACATCGCCGATGTCCAGGCGCATCCGGCTGATCTCGGTGGAGATACCGCGGTCGCCGGCCCGCTGAATGCGGGCCTCGGCCTGTACGCGCAATGCGTGGCCGGCGATCGGCAGTTGCCCGTCCGCACGGATGGAATTGTGTCCCAGCTCACTGAATTTCACCTGTGAGGCGCCCAGTTCGCGGTTCATGTCGTCAAAGGCGAGCAGCACGGTGCCGTGCATGGAGCCGATCGTGGCGCCCTTGACGGAGGTGGGCAGATCGCCGTCGAGGCGTACGTCGTTCGCGGTCGCCTCGAATTTCGCCAGCGATACCCGGTCGGCGGCGACATCGGGAATGGTGACGTGCACCTGGTCGACGCTCTTGCCCAGGACCTGGGTGAGGAACGGGAATCCCTGGATGTCGACTTCCGGGGTGGCGTTCAGATGGAGCGCGTCCTTCAGCTTTTCCGCGGTCTTGTCCTGTGCGTACAGGACGGCGAACCGGTCGAAGAGGCTCAGGAACGCGGTGCACACGAGCACCGCCACCAGCAGCTTCACGGTGATCGGGACGGCGGCGAAGCGGCTGATGCCGCGCTTGGTGCGGCGGTGGTTGGGCCGCTTCCAGGCCTCGCCCTCGTCGTCGTCCGAGCGCAGCCCCAGGCCCAGCGGGTCGTCGCTGTCGTCGCGCTCGTTGAGGTAGGTGCGGCGGCGGGCGGATCCGGGACCGTCGAACGCGCCGAATTCCGCGTCGAGTTCGGCCGCCGGGTCCGGCTCGGGGTCGGCGAGGGCCGCCAGATCCGCATACGGATTGACCGGTTCAAGCTTTCTGGTGTCGCCGGCGAGGTCGTTCCCGGCGCCCGGCACCGGGGAATCGGAGTGGGCGCGGTCAGCGGGCGCCGACGAGGGTGAAGATATGCGTATGGGGGTTCGCATCCGAACATCCCACCACGAGTACGACCCTTGAACGCAACTCAAACTGTGGGTAAGCCGGAAAAGTGAGGGTTGTCCACTCGGTCTTGGCAAAAAATACCGCGCTCGCCGGGCGGAGCTGAACTACCGTCACTCCTCTTGCCTGACTGCGGAACCGGCCGCATCACACGGCCGAATTCGCCTTTCCTCGAAGGTGGTCCTCATGATCGTGGTAACCGGAGCAACCGGCAACATCGGCCGCAGCCTCGTCGGCCGGCTCCTCGCGGAAGGCGCCGCGGTACGCGCACTGACCCGCGACCCGGCGCGCGCGGCGCTGCCGGACGCGACGGAGGTGGTCCGCGCCGACCTCACCGGCACCGACGACCTCGTACCGCTCCTCGACGGCGCGGACGCGCTCTTCCTCAACCTCGCGGCCGGTGGTGACGGGGCGGCGGCCCGCCTGATCGACGCCGCCGCCAAGGCCGGTGTCCGCCGTATCGTCCTCAACTCCTCGATGGGGGTGACCGACACCCCTGCCGACGAGACCAACTTCATCTCCCGTATGCACGCCGCCCTGGAGCGCGCGGTGCGCGACTCCGGCCTGGAGTGGACCTTCGTCCGCGGCGCCAACTACGCCACCAACACCCTCGCCTGGGCCGCGTCGATCCGTGAGTCCGGTGTGGTGCGCGATGCCCACCCGGGAGCCCGGGGCGTCCCCGTCCACGAGGCCGACCTCGCCGATGTCGCCGCCGTCGCCCTCCTGGACCGCACCGGCGCCCATCTGGGCCGGGCCTACCTGGTCACCGGCCCCGAGCCGATGACCGTCGCCGAGCAGGTCGCCGAGATCGGCCGGGCCATCGGGCGCGAGACCCGCGTCGAGCAGATCTCGGAGGACGCGGCGGTCGAGGCGATGGCCGGCCCGCACCTGCCGAAGGAGGCCGCCCGGGAACTCGTCCGGATGTTCGGCGGGACCGTCGACGCCCCGCCCTTCGCCCCCTCCGACGCCGTCGAACGCGTCACCGGCCACCCGGCCCGCACCTTCGCCCAGTGGGCGAGGGATCACGCCGCCGACTTCTCCTGAGCGGCCCGCAGTCCCCGCTGGTAGCGCAGCACCAGCGGCAGCATCACCACCGCGCCCACGAAGAAGTACGTATTGATCGCCATCGTCGTCCAGAATTCCCCGGACGCGGCATCGATCGGCTGCTCCGACAGCCCCAGTAGGCCGTACGGGGTGAGTCCGGTGGCCGTCGTGACGTTCTCGACGAGCCCCGGCACACCCCGTACGGCCAGCAGCACCGTCCCGCCCCACAGCGGCAGCCGCACCATCCACGCCGGGAGCCGCCGCCCCCACGGCCGTACCGTCGCCAGCGCGAGCGCCGCACCGGCCGCCGACATCACCGTGATCAGCCCGTCGTAGGCGAGGAACACCCACACCGGCCCGGCGTCCTCGCCGCCCATCGCCGACCGGTGGTCGACACCCATCCACAGGTGCCAGACGAACGACGCGGTCAGCCACCCGAAGGCCGCATACGCCCAAAGAACCGTCCGCCGTTGGGGAGGCCGCACCGAAGCCGCTCCGCGCACAGAAGTCATACCCGGCACGCTAGGAACGCGGACGCGACCGGACATCCTCCTACGGGCGGCTCCACTTCCCCCGCGAGGCGGAGCCGCCCAGGGCCCGCCGCCGGGCGAAAACCCTTTGCCGCCAGGGGACTTCCCGCCCTACCGTCCGCGCATGCTGCCTCGTGTGGAAACGGACGACGAGTGGGACGCGATCGTCCCCGATGAAGCGGTGATGCGGCCGGGGGCCGCCGAGCTGTGCAAGCGGCTGGGGCTGGCGGACGCGCCCCTGGGCCGCTTCCCCACCGGCTCGCAGCCGGTGTACTCCGTCGGGGACCGGTATGTGCTCAAGCTCTTCCCCGCCGCCGGTGCCGACGACGGCATCGCCGAGGCCCGGGTCCTCGCCCACCTCCAGGGGCGGCTCCCCGTGCCCACGCCCTACCTCCACGACTCCGGCGAGTACGTCAACGGCTGGCGCTATGTGCTGATGTCCCGGCTGCGCGGCACCGACCTGGCCGTCGCCTGGCCCCGCATCCCCCGCGCCGACCAGGACCGCATCGCCACCGAGGCCGGCGAGACCCTCGCCGCCCTGCACGCCCTGGACCCCGCACCGCTCACCGACGTCCTGGGCCCGGGAGACTGGGGCGCCTTCCTCGGCCGCCGGCGCGCCGCGGCCGTCGACCAGCAGCGCTCCCGCGGGCTCGCGGAGCACTGGCTGGAGCAGATCCCCGACTTCCTCGACTCCGTGGCGCTGCCCTCGCAGCCGCCCGCCGCCCTCCTGCACACCGAGTTCATGCGTCAGCACCTGACGGTCGAGGAGACCGACGACTGGCGGCTGACCGGGCTCCTCGACTTCGAGCCCGCCATGATCGGGCACCGCGCGTACGACTTCGTCGCCGTGGGCCTGTTCGTCTCCCGCGCCGATCCCCGCCTGCTGTCCCGCGTCTTGGGCGCCTACGGCACGGACTTCGCGCCCCGCGAGCTGCTGGCCTACACGCTGCTGCACGTCTACAGCGATCTCCCCTGGTACCTGCGCGAACTGCCCGCCCCGCCCGAGGCGACCCTGGAGTCGCTGGCGGAGCGGTGGTTCGGGACGGGGTGAGCCGCCCGGGGGCGGTGGCTCAGAAGTCCACCAGGGCCCGGTCGTCGACGCGGGCCACCGACTCCTGGCCGAAGCGCTTGGTGTAGGCGGTGCGGATGCCTTCGATCGCGGGGTCGTGCCGGCGGGCCTGCGAGGTGGGGTAGAAGAGGGTGAGTTCGTAGGAGCGCTCGCGTTCGATGGTGCCGTGGGCGTCGCGGTACTGGCCCCGGCCCGCCTGGACGGTGAGGCCGTCGGGGAAGTGCGGGGTGACGAACCGGTCGACGAAGGCGCGGAACTGCCGGTCGGTGACCGCGGGACCGCCGTCGGGGCGGGCGGTGCCGAAGAACAGGCTGGTCTCGATGTACGGGCTGCCGTGGGCGGGCAGCGGCGGCTGCGAGGCGGGGGCGCGCCCCGGGGCCACGGCGGGGGCCGCGGCGGGGGACGCGGCACCGAGCAGCACGGCGGACAGGGCCAGTACGGCCAGCCGCCCGCGGGCGTGCTGGGACGTCGTGCGCGGGGAACGCGACGCGGGCAGGGAACGCAAAGGGGCTTCCTCTCGTGGGACCGGCCGAGCGAGGTGCTCGGCCGGATAACGACAGGAAGCCCCGTGGAGCTACTGCGGGCCGCCGCCGACGGCTACTTCACCACGGTGATCCGGTCCGCCTTGGGCGGGGTGAGGGGCTGCTGTGCCGAGGAGTGGGCGGTCAGGTAGCCGGTGAAGGCGTCGAGGTCGGAGGGGCCGACGTACTTGTTCCGGCCGTCCTTGAAGGCGGGGAAGCCGTCGCCGCCGCCGGCCAGGAACTCGTTCATGGCGACGCGGTAGGTCTTGGCGGGGTCGAGGGCGGCCCCGTTCAGCTTGATGGAGTCCTTGACGACGCGGTCGGCGCCCGTCTTGGTCATGTCCAGGGTGTAGGTCAGGCCGTCGGAGACCTGGAGGATCTTGGGGGAGGCCTCGTTGGGGCCGCTGACCTGCTGCTGGAGGGCGGTCAGCAGCTGGGCGCCGGTGAGGTCGACGACGTTCGTCATGTTGGTGAAGGGCTGGACGGTGAACGCCTCGCCGTAGGTGACGACGCCGTCGCCCTCCGAGCCGGCCGCCTTGAAGGCGAGGTCGGAGCGGATGCCGCCGGGGTTCATCAGGGCGAGCTGGGCGCCGCCCTTGTCGGCCGCCTTGGTGGCTTCGAGCTGGGCGTCGGCGATGACGTCGCCGAGCGGGGACTCGGGGGCGTTCGCGCCGCGGCCGGCTATGTCGGCGGAGATGTGGCCCACCGGCCGGCCCGCGACCGGGGCGGCCAGCTTGTTCCAGCGGGCGATCAGGGACGTCATGTCCGCGGCCTTGGGCTGGGTGCGGTCCACGACGTGGTTGACCGCGCCGGGGGCCTTGACGCTGGTGCGCACGATGTCGCCGGTGCGGCGGTCGTACGTCAGTGTGGTGTCGGTGTAGAGCTTGCCGTAGGACGCGGCGGAGGTGACGGTGCGCGGCCGGCCGGAGGGGTCGGGGATCGTGCAGGCGTAGGCCTGGTGGGTGTGGCCGGTGACCAGGGCGTCGACCTTGGGGGTGACGTGCTTGGCGATCTCGGTGATCGGGCCGGAGATGCCGTCGCCGGGGCCGGGGCTGTCGCACTTGTAGTTGTAGGAGGTGGAGGCGGGCATGCCGCCTTCGTGGATGAGGGCCACGATCGCCTTGACGCCCTGCTTGTTCAGCACCTTGGCGTACTTGTTGATCGTTTCCACCTCGTCGTGGAACTTCAGGCCCTTGATGCCCTCGGCGTTGACGATGTCGGGGGTGCCCTCCAGCGTCACCCCGATGAAGCCGATCTTGACGCCCTTGCGCTGCCAGACGGTGTACGGCTTGAGCAGCGGCTTGCCGGTCGTCTCGTCGGTGACGTTGGCGGTCAGGTACGGGAAGCCCGCGCCCTGGAACTTCTCGCCGTCCTCGTAGCAGCCGTCCTTCGGGTGGCAGCCGCCCTTCTGCAGGCGGGTCAACTCCGTGCGGCCCTCGTCGAATTCGTGGTTGCCGACGGAGGTGACGTCCAGGCCCAGCTTGTTCATGGCCTCGATGGTCGGTTCGTCGTGGAACAGCCCGGACAGCAGCGGGCTGGCGCCGACCATGTCACCGGCCGCCGCGGTGACCGAGTAGGGGTGGCCCTTGCGGGCCGTCCGCAGGGACTGGGCCAGGTACTCGACGCCGCCGGCCGGGACGGCCTTCTTGGTGCCGTCCGGCTGGAGCTCCTCGACCGTGCCGGAGGAGCCCTGCGGCGGTTCGAGGTTGCCGTGGAAGTCGTTGAAGGAGAGCAGCTGTACGTCGACGGTGCGGCCGGAGCGCTCCGCCGGGCCGGTGTCGGCGCCGGCCGGCAGGGCGGTGGCGGCGAGGCCCGCCGCGGCGGCCAGGGCGGCGGCGCCGATCGTCAATCTGCGTACGGTGCGGCGCCGTTGCGGTGTCGCTGGCATGGATTCCCCTCCTGGATGTACCTGAGCGGACGGCAGCATACGGTTGACGCGCGTAGCGCAACAGGGGGTGCCGGGTTACGGCCTGATTGCCGGGGAGCGGCGGGAGAGTGGGTGGCGCCCCTGCGGGGCCCCGGCCGAGACGTACGCTTCAGACATGACTGACGCTGCACAGGAGATGGGACGGACCGGCCGCCGGATCCAGGTGGTCGACGAGCTCGCGCCGGAAGGGGCGGCGGCCGTCCTCGAGCTGATCGAGCGGGCCGCGCGCACGGACGGGCAGCCCGCCGTGTCCGAGCAGGGACGGCTGCAGCTGCGGGGCGGCCCGCGCGAGGGCGTGCGGCATGTGCTGGTGTACGCGCGCGGGGACGAGGCCGAGGAACTGGTCGCGTACGGGCAGCTGGAGGACACCGACCCGGTGGAGGCGCCGGCCGCCGAACTGGTGGTGCACCCCGGGTTCCGCGGCCGCGGGCACGGCCGGGCGCTGGGCGGCGAGCTGCTGGAGCAGTCCGGGCGCCGGCTGCGGGTCTGGGCCCACGGCGGGCATCCGGCCGCCCGGCACCTGGCCCAGACGCTGGGGCTGACGATGTTCCGGGAGCTGCGGCAGATGCGGCGCTCGCTGGCGGATCTGGAGCTGGCCGAGCCGGTGCTCCCCGAGGGGGTGTCGGTGCGGACGTTCCAGCCGGGCACGGACGACGCGGCCTGGCTGGAGGTGAACGCGGAGGCGTTCGCGCACCACCCGGAGCAGGGCTCGCTGACCCAGCGCGACCTGGACGACCGCAAGGGCGAGGCGTGGTTCGACCCGAAGGGCTTCTTCCTGGCGGAGCAGGGCGGCCGGCTGGTCGGCTTCCACTGGACCAAGGTGCACGCCGACGAGGGCCTCGGCGAGGTCTATGTGCTCGGGGTGCGGCCGGGGTCCCAGGGCGGCGGCCTGGGCAAGGCGCTGACCTCGGTCGGGCTGCGGCACCTGGCGGGGCAGGGGCTGCCGACGGCGATGCTGTACGTCGACGCGGACAACGTGGCGGCGGTGTCGGTGTACGAGCGGATGGGGTTCGTCACGCACGAGACGGATCTGATGTACCGCTCGGAGACGTGAGGGGCACGCAGGCGTGAGAGACGGCGGGGCGGGCCACGAGGGCCCGCCCCGCTCGTCGTTCGACGCCCTCAGCCCCGCTGGGCCCGCCACTCGCGCGCCAGCATCGCGTAGACCACCTCGTCGGTCCATACGCCGTCGAGGAACTCGTTCTCCCGCAGATGGCCCTCGCGGCGCATCCCCAGCCGTTCCAGTACCCGGGCCGAGGCGGTGTTGCGGCCGTCCAACTCGGCCTGGACGCGGTGCAGTCCCAGCTCCTCGAAACCCAGCTTCAGCAGCGCCCGGCTGGCCTCGGTGGCGTAACCCCGCCCGGAGTGGTCGGGGTTGAAGACATAGCCGATGCCGCCCTGGCGGTGCTCGCGGCTGGTCCAGACGAAGCTGACGTCGCCGACCAGGGTGCCGCTCTCGCGGACGACGGCGGCGAGCTGGAGGATGTCGCCGGAGTCGCGCAGCGTGGTGCGGGCGGACTTGGTGGCGACGGACTCCCGGGACCCGGCCTCGTCGAGGGGGCCCCAGTAGAGGTACCGGCAGACCTCGGGGCGCCGTTGGTAGGCGTGGATCGCGGCGAAGTCGTCGGCGGTGACGGGGCGCAGATCCAGTCGCGCGGTGCGGATCGGGTAGTCGGGGGTGTACGGCAGCGGCGGCGTGGGGGGGTTCGAAGGTATGGGCACGCGGTCAGCGTAGGCGGCGAGGTTGACAGGTGCAGCCCACTTCCCGCACGCTTCCACTACTTCATTAGTGGAATGGGGCGGGGATGGGGCAGGGGGCTCGGGGGATGGCGATCCGGCCGGTGGACCACGAGGCGACCGGCCGCAGCACGGGCCGCACCGCCGTCGAGGCGATCGGCCTCGGCAGGCGCCACCGCCGCCGCTGGGCGCTGCGCGACTGCACCTTCCGGCTGCCGGCCGGCCGCATCTGCGCACTGGTCGGGCCGCCCGGCTCCGGCAAGACCACCCTGCTCTCGCTCGCTTCCGGGCTGGTCCGCCCCACCGAGGGCGCGGTGCGGATCGGCGGCGCGAGCGGGTCCGGCCCGGCCGGCCGCGCCAAGGTCGCGTGGGTGGCCCAAGGCGGGCCGCTCCACCCCCGGTTGACGGTCGCCGAGACGCTGCGGCTGGGCCGCGAGCTCGCCCCGGGGCACTGGAGCGAGCAGCGCGCCGAGCGGATCGCGCGGGCCGGCCGCCTTCCCCCGGACGCCCGCGTCGGCGCCCTCTCCGCCGGACAGGGCGTCCGCCTCGCGCTCACCCTCGCCCTCGCCCGGCAGCCCGAAGTCCTGCTGCTGGACGACCTGCCGGCGCACGCCGACCCGCTCGTACGGCACCAGGTCGCCGCGCTGCTGCTGGCCCAGACCGCCGAGTACGGCACGACCGTGGTGCTGACCTCGCCTCCGCTCGCCGAACTGGACGGGGTCTGCGACCACTTGCTGGTGCTGGGCGGTGGCCGGGTCCGGCTCGCGGGCGCGGCCGCGGACGTCGTCGGGGCGCACGCCCTGGTGATGGGGGAGCGCCGGGGCGAGGGGCTGCCGCCTCAGATCGCCGCCCACCCGGTCGTCGACGCGCAGCTGTCGGGGCGTCACTTCACCGCGGTCGTACGGCCCGAGGGCACGATCGCCCCCGGGCCGTGGGAGGTGGCGGAGCCGTCCGTCGAGGAGCTGCTGCTCGGCTATCTGCGGGCCCCCGACCCGCCCGCGCCGGGCGCGCCGGGCGGGGAGCCGGCCGCCGCGCGGCCGCGCCGCCTCCCCGGCGGCACGACCGGGCACCGGCCCGGCATCCCGGGCATGCCGCGCAACGCGGCACCCGGCCGGCCCGGCCCGCCGGGCGGCGCACCACGCATCGGCCACGACCATCACAGCGGCAAGGGAGCGGCGGCATGACCGGCACCACGGCACACCTCACGGCAGGCGGGAACGGGCCCGGCGCGGGCGGCGCCGGCCGCGGCGACGCGCCGGGCGATCCGGCCGGGCGCCGGACGGCGGGCGGGATCGCCCCACTGCGCGGCCTGCCCTGGCTGGTCTGGCGGCAGCACCGCCTGGTCCTGGGCGTGACTCTCGCCGGAGCGGCCGCCGCCGCGGTCTGGGGCGCGGTGCTGCGCGGCCGGATGGCCGGGTTCATCGACGCCCACCAGATCGCGGGCTGCTCGCTGATCTCCCTGGTCCCGGGCTGCGAGGGCACCCAGGAGGCGGTCGGCGCCTTCCGCGCGGCCTACCACCCGTCGCTCCGGCTCGCCGAGCTGGGGCTGATGCTGCTGCCCGTGCTGATCGGTGTGTTCCTCGGCGCGCCGCTGATCGCCCGTGAGCTGGAGGCCGGCACCCACCAGCTCGTACTGACCCAGTCGGTCGGCCCGCTGCGCTGGCTCGCGGCGAAGCTCGCGGTGCCCGCGCTGGTCGTGCTCACCGCGACCTCGGGGCTCTCGGCGGTCTTCGCCTGGCTCTGGCAGGTCGGCGGCGACGAGGTCTCCGGCTCCTACTGGTACTCCACCCTCGGCTTCGACTCGCTCGGCCCGATACCCGTCGCCTACGCCCTGCTGGGCCTGGCGGCCGGGACGCTGGCCGGCCTGCTGCTGCGCCGTACGGTCGCGTCGATGGCCCTCACGCTGGCCGCCATGATCGTGCTGCAGTCCGCGTTCACGCTGCTCAGGCCGTATCTGATGCCGATCACCACGACCTCGTTCGGGCGTGACGCGGCGGTTCGGGCGCCGGACGACAGCTGGGTCCTGCGGGAGGGGTACACCACCCGCTCCGGCGCCCGGCTGACCGCGGAGGACATGGGATGCCGGCCCGACGGCGACCATGCCGGCTGCCTGCGCGAGCACGAGGTGACCGGCCGGTTCCTGGACCAGCATCCGGTGGGGCACCACTGGCCGCTGGCGTGGATCGAGGCCGGCCTGGTGCTGGCGCTGGCGGCGGCCCTGACCGCGCTCGCCTTCCGGGTGATGCGCCGCCGGTACGGCTGAAGCCCGCGGGCCGGGGCCTCCCGCCCCGGCGGCACGGCCGAGGCGCCCGCCGGCCACCTCCCGTCCCGGCGGCACGGCCGCTATCTTGGCGTCCCCGAGGGGCGCGGGAAGGCACCGGGAGGCGGCACCCGGGCCGGTGCCCGCCCCCGCCCGTGGCACCCCGATTGCCTGTCCGCCATATCCGCGTTACCAGTGATTCAATGTTGCTTGCGAGCATCGCTGAATGCAGCCCGCTGTGCCGAACGTCCCCAACCCGAGGCTCCGTCTCGCGCCGCCTCCTCCTGACGCGCCTGGAACCCCGGGGACGCGGAAGAATAAGGCCATGAACCAGCAGCCCAGCGCTCAGGCCCAGGTCCAGCCCGAGATGCCGACCACGAAGCCCCCGCAGGCGCCGGCCCCCTCGGCCCAGCCGTCCGTGGGCTCCATCGCCGCGCACCGCCCGAACGCGGTCCGCGGGACGGTGCCGGGCCTGGAACCGGACCTGGACGCCGATCCGGACGCGTACGAGGACCAGGGCGTGGTGGGCGCGGACGGCGAGGAGCTGCCGAGCGGCCGCTTCCTGGACCGCGAGCGCAGCTGGCTGGCGTTCAACGAGCGGGTGCTCGAACTGGCCGAGGACCCGGCCACCCCCCTCCTCGAACGGGCTAACTTCCTGGCGATCTTCGCCAGCAACCTCGACGAGTTCTTCATGGTCCGCGTCGCCGGGCTCAAGCGGCGGATAGCCACGGGCGTGGCCACCCGCTCCGCGTCGGGCCTGCAGCCCCGCGAGGTGCTGGAGCAGATCTGGACCCGCTCGCGCGAGCTCATGGCCCGGCACGCCGCCTGCTACCAGCAGGACATCGCCCCCGAGCTCGCCGAGCAGGGCATCCATCTGATCCGCTGGCCGGAGCTGACCGAGAAGGAGCAGGCCCGCCTGTTCACCCTCTTCCGCCAGCAGATCTTCCCGGTGCTCACCCCACTGGCGGTGGACCCCGCGCACCCCTTCCCCTACATCTCCGGCCTCTCGCTGAACCTCGCCGTCGTCGTGCGCAACCCCGTCAGCGGCCACGACCACTTCGCGCGGGTCAAGGTGCCGCCGCTGCTCTCCCGCTTCCTGGAGGCCTCCCCGCAGCGCTACGTCCCCATCGAGGACGTCATCGCCGCCCACCTGGAGGAGCTGTTCCCGGGCATGGAGGTGCGCGCGCACCACATGTTCCGGGTCACCCGCAACGAGGACCTGGAGGTGGAGGAGGACGACGCGGAGAACCTCCTCCAGGCGCTGGAGAAGGAGCTGATGCGGCGGCGCTTCGGGCCGCCGGTCCGCCTGGAGGTCGAGGAGTCCATCGACCCGGCCGTGCTCGACCTGCTGGTCCAGGAACTGAAGATCTCCGACGCCGAGGTCTACCCGCTTCCCGGCCCGCTGGACCTGACCGGACTGTTCGGGATAGGAGCGCTGGACCGGCCCGAGCTGAAGTACCCCAAGTTCGTCGCCGGCACCCACCGCGACCTCGCCGAGGTGGAGTCCGCCTCGGCCCCCGACATCTTCGCGGCCCTGCGCGTGCGCGACGTCCTGCTGCACCACCCCTACGACTCCTTCTCCACCTCCGTGCAGTCCTTCCTGGAGCAGGCCGCCGCCGACCCCGACGTCCTGGCGATCAAGCAGACGCTCTACCGCACCTCCGGGGACTCGCCGATCGTCGACGCCCTGATAGACGCCGCCGAGTCCGGCAAGCAGGTCCTGGTCCTGGTCGAGATCAAGGCCCGGTTCGACGAGCAGGCCAACATCAAGTGGGCGCGGAAGCTGGAGGAGGCCGGCTGCCATGTCGTCTACGGCCTGGTCGGCCTCAAGACCCACTGCAAGCTCTCCCTGGTCGTCCGCCAGGAAGGCGAGATGCTGCGCCGCTACTCCCATGTGGGGACCGGCAACTACCACCCCAAGACGGCCCGGCTGTACGAGGACCTCGGCCTGCTGACCGCCGACCCGCAGGTCGGCGCGGACCTCTCCGACCTCTTCAACCGGCTCTCCGGCTACTCCCGCCGCGAGACCTACCGCCGGCTCCTGGTCGCCCCCAAGTCCCTGCGGGACGGCCTGGTCCAGCGCATCAACAAGGAGGCCGCGCACCACCGCGCGGGCCGCCCCGCCTACGTCCGCATCAAGGTCAACTCGATGGTCGACGAGGCCGTCATCGACGCCCTCTACCGTGCCTCGCAGGCGGGCGTACCGGTCGACATCTGGGTGCGCGGCATCTGCGCGCTGCGCCCGGGGGTCACCGGCCTGAGCGAGAACATCCGCGTCCGCAGCATCCTCGGCCGCTTCCTGGAGCACTCCCGGGTCTTCGTCTTCGGCAACGGCGGCGAGCCCGAGGTGTGGCTGGGCAGCGCCGACATGATGCACCGGAACCTGGACCGGCGGATCGAGGCACTGGTGCGGGTGGCCGACCCGGCCCACCGCGCCTCCCTCAACCGGCTGCTGGAGACCGGGACGGCGGACTCCACGTCCTCCTGGCACCTGGGCCCGGACGGCGACTGGAACCGGCGCGCGGTGGACGCGGACGGCGCGCCGCTGCGCAACGTACAGGAAATGCTCATCGACGCCCGGAGGCGCCGGCGTGGCCCAGCGACATGACCAGCCGATCGGGGGGCCGGCAGGTCTCCTCGGTGCCGGATACGAGCCCGGCGGGGCGCCCGGAGCCCGTGCCGCGGTGGTGGACGGGCCGTACGGCGCCGACGCCTGCGGTACCGCCCCCGGCGCCGACTCCGCCCTCGGCACCGGCCCGGACGGGACCGCCGAGGAGGTGCTCGCCGGCTATCTGCACCGGCAGTCCGCGGAGTTCCTGCGCAGTCTGCGGCTGCACCGCGAGAGCGGCCCGGACGCCGAGGGCGCCGGCGAGGCCGCCCGCCAGCTGCGCCGCGCCGCCCGCCGGATCAGCGCCACCCTGCACACCTTCCGGCCGCTGACCGAGGAGGCCTGGGCCGACCAACTCCTGGCCGAACTGGGCTGGTTGTCCGGCACCCTCGCCCGCGAGCAGGCCTGCGAGGCCCGCCGCGAGCGGCTGATGGCGGCGCTGCAGCGGCTGACGGGCCGGGGGGAACGGCCCGAGCGGCCCGCACGCGGCGAACGGGGCCCCCGGGGCGAACGCGGCAGGCGCACCGACCGGACGGCCGCCGGACAACGCCCCGCACCTGCCGCGTCGTCCGGCACCTCCCCGGAGCCGGCGGCCGCCGCCCCCTCCTCCGAGGCGGATCCCGACGCCGCGCTGTCGGCCGGCGCCGCGCGGGCCGGGGCGCTGCTGGACCGCCAGCTCACCCTCGCCCGCACCCGCGCCCACTCCGCCGCGCTGCAGGCGCTGGGCTCCTCCCGCTTCCACGCCGTCGCCGACTCCGTCGCGGTGCTCGCCTCCGAGGCGCCGCTGGCCCGTACGGCCGCGGAGCTGCCGGCCGCCGAGGCGCTGCCGCCGCTCGCCGAGCAGGCGCACCGGCGGCTGACCGAGGCGGTCGCGGCGCTGCCGCTGTCGCGTGCCGGGTACCCGTACAACGCCGAGGCGCTGACCGTCGACCACCGCCAGGACACGCCCTGGCACCAGGTCCGGCTGCTGGTGCGGCTGAGCCGTTACGCCCAGGAGGTGCTCGCGCCGGAGCGCGCCGATCCCCGGCTCCTGGAGGCCGCCCGGGCGCTGGAGCGCCACCGCGACGCCGCGGAGGCCGCCGCCGCTGCCGCCGCCGCGGCCCGCACCCCCCGCATCGCCCCCGCCACGGCCTACGCCCTGGGGGTGCTGCACGCCGATCAGCGCCATCAGGTGGAGGCCGCCCGGTTCGCGTTCGGCCGGGTGTGGCTGTCCAGGGCGCCCAGGGGCTGAGGGGGTGGGGAGGTGACCGTCCCTCAGAAGCCGGTGCGCGCCGCCGGCTGCGTACTGTGGCGCCGCGCGGCGTCCGAGGACGGGCTGGAGATCGGCCTCGTCCACCGCCCCAAGTACGACGACTGGTCGCACCCCAAGGGCAAGCTCAAGCGCGGCGAGAACGCGCTGGCCGGCGCGGTGCGCGAAGTGGCGGAGGAGACGGGGATGGACTGCCGCCTCGGCGCCCCGCTGCCGACCACCAGCTACCTCGCCGGCAGCCGCCCCAAGCAGGTCCGCTACTGGGCCGCCGAGGCCGTCGCCGGGGCCTTCACCCCCAACGCCGAGGTCGACCGCCTGGTCTGGCTCCCACCCACCGAGGCCCGCGACCGCCTCACCCACGAACGCGACCGGCCCCTGGTGGACGCGCTGTTGGCGTCCTTGCACCTGGCCTGAGTCCGCGGGGTCCGGCGTCTCCTTGCGCGCATGCGCGGCCCCGGCGACGCCTCAGGCCCCGTCCTCCTCGCCCCGTGCGTGGGGAAGCAGCGGGAACAGCCGGGTGATCAGGGCCACCGGGAGGGCGTCGTCGGGGCGGGCCAGGGGGCGTTGTTCGCGGTCGCGGTAGGGGGCGAGCGCCCGTCGGATCGTCTCCGCGACCCGGCTCATCTCCTCGGGGGTCAGGTAGGCGACGGCGCTGAAGGCTTCGTCGTGGCGCCACTCGGGCGGCGCCGCGTCCCGCTGTGTCAGCCACCGCTGCCAGCTCTCGTCCTCCAGCCCGCGGGCCAGGTCGCCGAACTGGTCCTTGGTGGGGACGTCGGCGGCGGGGGTGGGCCGCCGCAGGCGCCAGGGGCGGGCGCGGCCCCCGCTGCGCGGGGCCTCCTCGAGGTATCCGTGGCGGGCGAGCTGGCGCAGGTGGAAGGAGCACAGGCCGGAGCTGTAGCCCAGCCGGGAGGCGGCTTCGGTCGCCGTGACGGTGCCGACTTCGGCGAGCAGGTCCAGCAGTGCCGCGCGGACCTCGTGCTCGCGCAATCCCTCGCCCGTGCCGCCGGTCCGGCCGTCCGGAGTGGTGAGGTCGTCTTCAGTCACTTTGCAAATTCTGCTACTTTGCAAAGGGCTTGGCAAGCACTGGGTCGGGCTGAAGGTATCGGGCCGCGGTGACCTCCGCGGCCGCTGCGGTATGCGTGTAATAGGGGAGACAGCTATGCCTTTTCGTCGTGAGCGGTCCCGTCCCGTCGACCGGCGGGTCCGTCTGCAGGGCCGCCCCGTCGACTCCTACCCGGCGCTGCCGCCGGAGGCGGAGCGGGGCTCGGTGCGCCGTGTCACGGTGGTCGGCGAGGAGGTCCTCGGCCGCCCGTGCCGGGAGGTGACCGAGTTCGGGACGCCGGAGCTGTCGGCGCTGATCGACGACATGTTCGTGACGATGCACGTGGCCACCGGTGCCGGCCTGGCCGCCAACCAAGTGGGCGTCGACCTGCGGCTGTTCGTCTACGACTGCCCGGACGACGAGGGCGTCCGGCACGTCGGTCACCTCATCAACCCGGTGCTGGAACTGCCCGACCCGGGCAGCCGCCGGCTCATCGACGACTCCGAGGGCTGCCTGTCCGTGCCCGGCGCGACCATGTCGGTCCCCCGTACCGATCGTGCCGTCGTCCGCGGGTTCGACAAGGACGGCAACCCCCACGTCATCGAGGGGACGGGCTACTTCGCCCGGTGCCTGCAGCACGAGACCGACCACCTCATCGGCCACACCTATCTCGACCGGCTCTCCAAGGCGGACCGCAAGGACGCGCTGCGGCAGATGGAGGACCGCCGGGAGGACGTCTTCGCGCGGCGCGCCGAGAAGGCCGCCGCCCTGGGGCGCTGAGGGGCCGCGGTTCCCCGCAGGGGCCCGGTGGCCGGCCGGGTCGTCCGGCCACCGGGCCGGTGCGCTCAGCGCCGTCGCAGCGACGCGTCCTCGACGGCCGGCGGCAGGTAGTAGCTGTCCGCCCGGTTGAGATCGGTGCCGGGCGGGACGATCGCGTCGATCCGGTCCAGGATCTCCGCGTCCAGGGTGACCTGGGAGCCCTCCAGCAGGCTGTCGAGCTGGTCGAGGGTGCGCGGGCCGATGATGACGGAGGTCACCGCCGGGTGGCTGCGCACGAACGCCGTCGCCAGGTGCGGCAGCGGCAGGCCCGCGTCCGCGGCGACCTCGGACAGGGCGGCGACCGCCTCCGCCTTGCGGGCGTTCTCCGGCACCGAGAGGTCGAACTTCCCCGTTTCCATGCCGGCCCGTGAACTGTCCGACAGGGCACGGCCGGAGAGCCAGCCGGCGCTGAGCGGGCCCCAGGTCAGCACGCCCATGCCGTAGCGCTGGGCGGTCGGCAGCACCGCGTTCTCCGCGCCGCGCGCCAGCATCGAGTACGGCGGCTGCTCGGTGCGCGGGCGGACGTGGCCGCGGCGCTCGGCGGCCCAGTGGGCCTCGACGATCTGCTCGGCCGGGAAGGTCGAGGTGCCGATCGCCCGGACCTTGCCGGCCCGCACCAGGTCCGAGAGCGCCGCGAGCGTCTCGTCGATGTCGGTGGTGGGGTCGGGGCGGTGCACCTGGTAGAGGTCGATGTGGTCGGTGCCGAGCCGGCGCAGGCTGTCCTCCACGGCGCGGACGATCCACCGGCGGGAATTGCCGCCGTGGTTGGCGTCCGGGCCCATCGAGTTGAAGAACTTGGTGGCCAGCACGACGTCGTCGCGGCGGCCCTTGAGCGCCTTGCCGACGATCTCCTCGGACTCGCCGGCGGCGTAGACGTCCGCGGTGTCGACGAAGTTGATGCCGGCGTCCAGCGCCCGGTGCACCAGGCGCACGCACTCGTCGTGGTCGGTGTTGCCCCAGCCGCCGAGCATCATCGCGCCCAGTGCGTACTCGCTGACCGAGATGCCGGTGCCGCCGAGGATCCTGCGCTGCATGCGTCACTCCTTGTCCGTCCCCCGGGATACGTCCCTCCAAGGGGTGTGCGGACCACCCTGGTGCCCCGACGGCGGGCGGACCAGGCCCGTCGCAGCCTGGGTCCGGCGGAACCACCCGGCCGGCCGTGCGTCGCATACTGGACGGATGCTGCACGCGGAAATCGAGATCAGCTCCTTCCTCAAGGCGCGCCGCGCCGCGCTCGACCCGGCCGACCTCGGCCTGCCCGGCGGGGTCACCCGCCGGCGGGTGCGCGGACTGCGGCGCGAGGAGGTCGCCCAGCTCGCCGGGATCAGCGTCGACTACTACACCCGGATCGAGCAGGGCCGTGCGCAGGCCATCTCCGAGGCCGTCCTGGACGCCATCGCGCGGGCGCTGCGGCTGTCCGGCGGCGAGGTGAGGTATCTGCACAACGTCGCGGCGCCCCGCCGGCGCACGGCGGACTGCTGCGCGCCGGGCCCCGTCGGCCGGACCGTACGGCCCGAGGTACGCCAGCTCCTGGACGCCATGGACACCACCGTCCCGGCCATGGTCGTCGGCCGCGGCCTGGACATCCTCGCCTTCAACACCCTCGGCGGCCGGGTCTCCTTCGACCTGCGGGAGCTCGCGCCGGACCGCCGCAACAGCGCCCTGCTGGTCTTCCTCCACCCGGCGGCGCGCGCCCTGCACCCGGACTGGGAGGCCAAGGCCGTCGAGGTGGTCGGCAATCTGCGCGCCGACAGCGGCCGGCACCCCGACGACGCGCGGATCTGCGAGGTCGTCAACGAGCTGCTGGCGCACAGCGCGGAGTTCCGGCGGATCTGGGAGACGCAGTCGGTGCGCGAGTGCCTGCGCGGCACCAAGCGCATCCTGCACCCGCAGGTCGGCGAGCTCGAGGTGACCTTCGAGAGCTTCCGGCTGAGCACCGACGAGGACCAGTCGCTGGTGACGTACACGGCCCCGCGGGGGTCGCTGACCGAGCGGCGGCTGCGGGAACTGGCAGCGCGTCCGGCCGCCGCCCCGGAAGGGGCCGAAGCGGCCTCGGCGGGGGCGGCCTGAGCGAGGACGCCCGCCGGCCGCGGCACCGCTAACCGCGCGGAGCCAGCGCCTCCCAGCGCACCGTGACCTCGCCCTGGCGCCGCCGCCGCGGGTCGCCGGCCAGCGGCCAGTCCGCCGCCAGGGCCGCCACGGCGGCGAGCCACCGCTGGCGCGCGCCCAGGGCGCCCAGCGGGGCGGCGCTCGCCCAGGCGCGGTCGAAGTCCCGCAGGAAGGCGTGCACCGGCTCGCCCGGCACATTCCGGTGGATCAGCGCCTTGGGGAGGCGTTCTGCCAGGTCGGAGGGGGCGCCGAGGGAGCCGAGCCGGGTGGCGAAGGTGACCGTGCGGGGCCCTTCGGGGCCCAGCGCCACCCACACGTGCCGCCGCCCGATCTCGTCGCAGGTGCCCTCCACCAGCACTCCGCCGGGAGCCAGCCGGGCGCACAGCCGCCGCCAGACCGCGGCCACCTCGTCCTCGTCGTACTGCCGCAGCACGTTCGCCGCCCGGATCAGCACCGGCGCCCGCCCCCGGGCGCCCGGCAGCGGCACCTCGAAGCCGCCGTGGACGAAGTCCAGCCCCGGCCTCTCGTAGGGCCGGGCGGCCTCGACCCGCGCCGGATCGATCTCGACGCCGACGACCCGGGCGTCCGGCCGGACCGTGCGCAGCCGGCCCAGCAGCTCCACCGCGGTCCAGGGCGCGGCGCCGTAGCCGAGGTCGACCGCGACCGGGTCGGGGCTGCGGCGCAGCTCGGCGCCGTGTTCGGCGGCTATCCAGCGGTCCATGCGGCGCAGCCGGTTGGGGTTGGTGGTCCCGCGGGTGACGTTTCCGACGGGCCGCGCGGGGGCGGGGACCGCTGCTGCGGCGAAGAAGGAGGGCGGCGAGGGACGGCGGACCATGGCTTCGAGAGTATGCGAGAGGACGGAGTGCCCGGCGAACCGCTGTATTCGGCCGCGTTCCATGGTCACGCTTTGGCAAAGTACGCAGACCGGGCGCCGGACGGGAAGGGATGGCCGAGGTCCGTTGTTGCACCGGGGCGGAGGCGTGCCACCCGCCCCGGCCTAGGAGGTAGCCCGACGTGAGCCAATACGTGTCCCGGCTCCGCAGCCGACCCCACGGCCCGTTCCCGGGCCAGGGACGACTGCGTCTGCCCGGCGGGCCCCGCCGGCCCCGCCGCGTGGCGATGCTCAGCGTCCACACCTCGCCGCTGCACCAGCCCGGCACCGGCGACGCCGGCGGCATGAACGTCTACATCGTCGAGCTGGCCAGGAAGCTCGCCTCGATCAACATCGAGGTGGAGATCTTCACCCGCGCCACCACCGGCACCCTCCCGCCCACCGTCGAGCTCGCCCCCGGCGTCCTCGTACGGCACGTCGACGCCGGCCCGTACGAGGGCCTGGCCAAGGAGGACCTCCCCGCCCAGCTGTGCGCCTTCACCCACGGGGTGATGCGGGCCTGGGCCGGCCAGCGCCCCGGCCACTACGACCTGGTCCACTCGCACTACTGGCTCTCCGGCCACGTCGGCTGGCTGGCCGCCGAGCGCTGGGGCGTCCCCCTGGTGCACGCCATGCACACCATGGCCAAGGTCAAGAACGCCGCGCTGGCCGTCGGCGACACCCCGGAGCCGGCCGCCCGGGTCATCGGCGAGACGCAGATCGTCCGGGCCGCGGACCGCCTGATAGCCAACACCGCCGAGGAGGCGGACGAGCTGGTGCGGCACTACGACGCCGAGCGCGGCAGAGTCGCCGTCGTCCATCCCGGCGTCAATCTGGACCGCTTCCGGCCCGACGGCGAGGTCGCCGGCAGCCGGGCCGCCGCCCGCGCCCGCCTGGGCCTGCCCCAGGACGCGGTCATCCCGCTGTTCGCCGGCCGAATACAGCCCCTGAAGGCCCCCGACATCCTGCTGCGCGCGGCCGCCGCACTCCTGGCCGAGGACCCCTCGCTGCGCTCCCGCCTGGTCGTGCCCGTCGTCGGCGGGCCCAGCGGCAGCGGCCTGGCCAAGCCCGAGGGCCTGCAGAAGCTGGCCGCCCGGCTGGGCATCGCGGATCTGGTGCAGTTCCGGCCCCCGGTCGGCCAGGAACAACTCGCCGACTGGTACCGCGCCGCGTCCGTGCTGGTCATGCCCTCCTACAGCGAGTCCTTCGGGCTGGTCGCGATCGAGGCCCAGGCCTGCGGCACCCCGGTCGTCGCGGCCGCGGTCGGCGGCCTGCCGGTGGCCGTACGCGACGGCGTCAGCGGCTTCCTCGTCGCCGGCCACGACCCCGCCGACTACGCCCGCGCCCTGCGCCGTTTCGTCGCCGACCCCGCCCTGGCCACCCGCATGGGCGCCGACGCCGCCGGGCACGCCCAGTCCTTCGGCTGGGACACCGCCGCCGCCGCGACCGGCGAGGTCTACACCGCGGCGATGCAGGAGAGGCGCCGTCACCTACGATCGGCGCATGGCTGACCGCGCACGGCAGGTGCGGGACGCGGCATCGGCGCGGCAAGCACAACAGACGGGACGGGTGCGGCAGGTGGGATCGGTGCAAGAGGCACAACAGGCGCGCGAGGTGATCGAGTCGGCTCTGGCGGACGCCGGTCTCGAATGGGAATCCCCCTCCGACGGCAGCTACGTCGTCAAGCTCCCCGGCACCCGCAAGCTCTCCACGACCTGCTCCCTCATCGTCGGCCGGCACTCGCTGTCCATCAACGCCTTCGTCGTCCGCCACCCCGACGAGAACCACGAGGCCGTGCACCGCTGGCTGCTGGAACGCAACACCCGCCTCTACGGCGTGAGTTACGCGATCGACCGGCTCGGCGACATCTACCTGGTGGGCAAGCTCCCGCTCGCCGCCGTCACCCCCGACGAGCTCGACCGCATCCTCGGCACGGTCCTGGAGAACGCCGACGGCAGCTTCAACACCCTCCTGGAGATGGGCTTCGCCACCGCCATCCGCAAGGAGTACGCCTGGCGGGTCGCCCGCGGCGAGTCCACCCGCAACCTGGAGGCGTTCGCGCATCTGACGCGGGAGAGCACCCCCGAGGCCACTGAGGCAACCGAAGCCTGAGCCTCCCGGGCGGCCCTGTTGCGGAAACGGCAACAAGGTTTGCCCCCCGAGCACCCCCGGGCGCATGGTCGGCGCCAGGAGGTGCTCCACCATGGAAGACCAACTGGAAGACGTACTGGACGTACTGGTCGTCGGGGGCGGCGCCGGCGGGCTGAACGCCGCGCTGATGCTGTCCCGGACCCGCCGCCGGGTGCTGGTGATCGACTCCGGCGACCCGCGCAACGCGCCCGCCCGGGAGGTGCACGGATTCATCTCCCGCGACGGCACACCGCCGGCGGAGCTGCTGGCCGCCGGCCGGGCGGAGGTCGAGCGGTACGGCGGACGGGTCGTGGCGGGCGAGGTGCGCGCCGTACGGCCGGTCCACGACCGCCGCGGCCGCCCCGCCTTCGAGGCCGAACTGGCCGGCCGCACGGTGCTCGCCCGCCGGGTGATCGTGGCGACCGGCCTGCGCGACGAGCTCCCCGACATCCCGGGCCTGCGCGAACGCTGGGCGCGCGAGGTGCTGCACTGCCCCTACTGCCACGGCTGGGAGGTCCGCGATCAGCCGCTGGGCGTGCTCGCGGTGGCCGGCAGCGAGGCGGCGGCGGTGCACCAGGCGCTGCTGGTGCGGCAGTTGTCGCACGACGTGGTCTGCTTCGCCGAGGCGCTGGCCGGCGCCGACCGCGCCCGGCTGACCGCCCGCGGCATACGGATCGTGGACGGCGCGGTCGGCGGCCTGGTGCTCGAGGACGACGCGCTGCGGGGCGTACGGCTGACGGACGGCACCGTCGTGGCGAGGACCGCGCTCTTCGTGCCCACCCGGCCGGTGCCCCGTGACGAGCTGCTCGCCGGCCTGGGCTGCGCACGGGACGAGGAGGGCCGGGTCGTCACCGACCCCAGCGGGCTGACCAGCGTGCCGGGCGTCTGGGCGGCCGGCAACGCGGTCGACGTGCGGGCCCATGTGGTCACCGCGGCCGCGGGCGGCGCCAAGGCGGCCCTCGCGGTCAACATGAGCCTCGTCGAGGAAGACCTGGCCGAACACGAACTGGCGGATCACGAGCGACTGGAGCAGGTGCGATGAGCCACGACGACCACGGCCACCCGAGCCACGACGAACACGGCCACACAAGCCACAGCACCCACGGCGGTCACCACACCCACAACAATGACGACTTCGACTGGGCCGCGATGGCCGACCTGCTGGAACTCGAAGGCGAGACCCACGGCCCCTACGTCCGGCAGGCCCTCGCCGAACTGGCGCACCTGACTCCGCGCCGGATCCTGGACATCGGCAGCGGCCCGGGCGTCGCGGCCTGCCGGATGGCGGCGGTCTTCCCCGGGGCCGAGGTCACCGCGGTGGACGGGGCGCCGGAGCTGCTGGCCCGCGCCGAAAAGCGCGCCGCACGGCTCGGTGTCCGGCTGCGGACCCGGGTGGCCGAGTTCCCGGCGGGGCTGGCCGACCTGGGACCGGCGGACCTGGTGTGGTCCGGGCAGGCCGTCCACCACGTGGGAGACCAGCAGGGCGTACTGAACCAGCTGGCCGGGCTGCTCGAACCGGGCGGCGTACTGGCCGTCGTCGAGGGCGGTCTGCCGCCCCGCTGGCTCCCGCGCGACCTCGGCTTCGGACGGTGCGGGCTGCAGGAACGGCTCGATGTGGCGATGGCGGAACGCTTCGGCCGGATGCGGGCCGAGCTGCCCGGTTCGGTGGCGGTGGTCGAGGACTGGCCCGGCATGCTGCGGGCCGCGGGACTCACCGACGCCCGCAGCCGGACCTTCCTCGTCGACCACCCCGCCCCGCTGGCCGAGGGGCCGCGACGGTTCGTACGAGGGTCCCTGGAGCGGTGCCGCCAGGTGCTCGCCGACCTCCTGGACGCCGAGGACCTGGCGACCCTGGACCGCCTCCTGGACCCGTCCGACCCCGCGGGCGTCGACCACCGCACGGACCTGTTCCTGCTGACGGCCAAGACCGTGCACTTCGGCACGGCGCCGGGGGCCTGAGCACGGCGTGTACGGGGGCGGGCCGACCGGCCGGCCCCCGTACGGCCGGTCGGCCGGCCTCGCGCGGCTTCGCGCTCCGCACCGCGTCCGCCGGCGCCGCACACAGCTGCCGCGCCAGAAACCGCAGCTGCCGTGCGTCCAGCGCCGGATCGCCGATCATCGCCCCGTCCTCGCGGGCGCCCGTCACGCCACCGTCTCGCCCGCCACCGGGGCAACCGGATCCTCCGCACCCGCCCGCTTCGCACCCGCCCCGCGCGGCGAGCGCGCGACCGGTTCCGCCGGTTCCGGCAGGCTGCGCAACAGCAGTCCGTAGCCGAGTGCCGCCACCGTGCCGACGGCCGCGCACCCCGCCCACAGGGCATTCGCGCCGTAGTGGTCGATGACCGTGCCGCCGAGCAGAGGAGCCGTCAGGGAGGCGATGGACCACGACAGGGAGTACATGCCCTGGTAGCGGCCGCGGCCGTGGAGGGGGGAGAGGCGCACCACCAGGCCCATCTGGGTGGGGGAGTTGATGATCTCGCCGAGGGTCCAGACGGCGACGGCGAGCGCGTACATGGCGACCGAGCCCGCCAGCGCGGTCAGTCCGAAGCCGTAGCCGGCCAGCAGCGCCGAGCCGACGAGGAGCATCGCGGGGCTGCGGTGCTCGATGAAGCGCGTCACGGGGATCTGCAGCAGCACGATCAGGACGCCGTTGACCGCGATGACCGTGCCGAAGTCGGCGCTGGAGAAGCCGTTCTGACCCATCGACACCGGCATCGAGACGTACGCCTGCTGGAAGAGCAGCGCCAGCAGCAGGTTGAGGCCCACGACGGTCATGAAGCGGCCGTCGCGCAGCACGGTCAGCATGGAGACGGGAGTGGCGGCGGGAGCGGCGGTGTCCTGGGGGTTCGCCGCCGCGGTGGTGGCGGGGCGGGACTCGGGCAGCTTGACGAAGACGACCACGGCGCAGGCCAGTACGAGCGCCGACTCGCCCAGGAAGAGGGCCAGGTAGCCGTGTTCGGCGATGAGCCCGGCGGCCGTGGAGGAGACCGCGAAGCCGAGGTTGATCGCCCAGTAGTTGAGGGAGAAGGCGCGGACGCGGTCCTCGGGGGCGACGATGTCGGCCATCATCGCCTGGACGGCGGGTCGGGAGGCGTTGGTCGCCATGCCGACCACGGCCGCCACCGCCGCGATGGCGACCGGGTCCTCCATGAAGCCCAGCAGCGCCACCGATGCCGCCGTCGACAGCTGGGCGATCAGCATCGTGGGGCGGCGGCCGAGGCGGTCGGTCAGTACGCCGGCGCCGATGGACGAGACCACGCCGCCGAGTCCGTAGAGCGCGCCGACCAGGCCGGCATAGGAGGCGGAGTAGCCGCGCTCGACGGTCAGGTAGAGCGCCAGGAACGTCGCGACGAACGCGCCCAGGCGGTTGATCAGGGTGCTGGTCCACAGCCACCAGAACTGGCGGGGGAGACCGGAGACGCTCTCCACGACGGCGCGCCTCAGGCCGCTGATGGATGCGGACATGACATTTCCCCCTGGTGGTGCGGCGCACGGTGGTGCGCGGGTGCGTACGAGGCCCGTCCGGCGGATGTGCGTAAGTGGCGCAGGCAGTTTTCACAACCTACTTGCGGGTCGGCTCCCGTCGCCACTCAATTGACGGGAACCGTCAATCCTCGCCGGGAAGCCCAGGTCGTGGACCCGCGCAAGGCCATATCCGGAATTGGATTACGCTCGACGGCATGGCCGACGCACCGTACAAGCTGATCCTCCTCCGCCACGGCGAGAGCGAGTGGAACGCGAAGAACCTGTTCACCGGCTGGGTGGACGTCAACCTCAACGAGAAGGGCGAGAAGGAGGCGGTCCGCGGCGGAGAGCTGCTCAAGGACGCCGGCCTGCTCCCCGACGTAGTGCACACCTCCCTCCAGAAGCGCGCCATCCGCACCGCGCAGCTGGCCCTGGAGTCCGCCGACCGGCACTGGATCCCGGTCCACCGCAGCTGGCGGCTGAACGAGCGCCACTACGGCGCGCTGCAGGGCAAGGACAAGGCGCAGACGCTGGCCGAGTTCGGCGAGGAGCAGTTCATGCTCTGGCGCCGCTCGTACGACACCCCGCCGCCCGCCCTGGAGGACGACTCCGAGTTCTCCCAGAGCGACGACCCGCGCTACGCCGGCATCCCCAGCGAGCTGCGCCCGCGCACGGAGTGCCTCAAGGACGTCGTCACGCGGATGCTGCCCTACTGGTACGACGGCATCGTCCCGGACCTCCTCGCGGGCCGCACGGTGCTGGTCGCCGCCCACGGCAACAGCCTGCGCGCCCTGGTCAAGCACCTCGACGGCATCTCCGACGCGGACATCGCCGGCCTGAACATCCCCACCGGCATCCCGCTCTCCTACGAGCTGGACGCCGACTTCCGCCCGCTCACGCCCGGCGGCACCTACCTCGACCCGGAGGCCGCCAAGGCCGCCATCGAGGCAGTGAAGAACCAGGGCAAGAAGAAGTAGGCCCTTCGCCCCCGGCCCCCGGCGCCGCTGTTCAAGCCCCCTGCCTGCGGTTTTGTCGCAGGCAGGGGGCTTGTCGCTGTGTGCGCCGGCCGCGCGAGGAGGTCCGCGCGGCCGGACTCAGACCTGCGCTCCCGGTACGTGCCGGGGCTCGGCGACCAGCCCGTAGATGACGAGCAGCGACATCACCATCACGAAGATCGACCAGTACGGGAACGTCGACAGGAACATCAGCTGGCCGACCAGGCAGGCGGACGCCAGCACGATGCCGGTGATCCGCGCGGCCCGTGCGCCCAGCAGCACGCCCAGACTGGCCAGGATCTGCGCGACCCCGACGATGATCCACACCCAGCCCCAGGCGGCGAAGTTGAAGACCAGCAGGCGGTTGCCGTGGTTGGCGGTGGTCGCGTAGTAGCCGTGGTCCAGCAGTGCCACGAAGCCGTTGATGACGTCGAACAGGCCGCTGAGCATCAGCAGGATCCCGGCGAACACCACCCAGTGGGAGCGCTCGGCGGGCGGTACGGGCGGGCTGTCCGAAGCGGGGGGATTCGGCTGCATGAATCCCATCTCGCCGGGCGCGGCGCGGCGGCGCAACGGGGGGCGGGCCATTGGGGCGAGAACCGGGGCGTACGGAGGCAGCATGGAAGTGCAGGAACCGTGGGGGGAACCGGGCGCAAGGGCTGCGGGAGGGGACCGGGAGCCCGGCCCGGCACCGTCTGCGAGCGGAAGGATGACTCAGATGCCCAAGTTCATGGACGTCCATCACGGCATGACGGGCCTCACGCCCGAGCAGTTCAACGCGGCACACCAGGCCGACCTCGCCATACAGAGCGAGGAGGGCGTGACCTTCGAGCACGCCTGGGCCGACACCGAATCCGGCGATGTGTTCTGCCTGTCGGACGCGCCCTCGGCAGGTGCCGTGCAGCGCATCCACGAGCGCGCCGGCCATAAAGCGGACGAGATCCATCCGCTGACGCTCAGCCTGTGAACCCGCCGTGCGGCGGGGGCCGCCCGTAGCGGGGATGCTCCCCTGGTCGGAACCCAGGCCCCGCGAACACGGCAACGGCCCCGGCCGGCTGATCGGCCGACCGGGGCCACGGTGCCGCTGTGCCGTGGGCAGCCGGGCCGCTAGCAGCCGCCGCCGCACTGGCACGGTCCGCCCGACTGGCAGCCGCAGCTGCACCCCGGGCCGCACGAGCAGGACATCTGGGCGGGCTGTGGGTGCTCGACGGGGGTGGGGGAGTGCGCAATGGATGCCATGCATTGCCTCCTAGGGGTCGTCTGGTGCCCGGTGGGGCACCCGTCGCCCATTGCAAGCCCGTGCGGCACGGCGCGTCAACGGCGCGTGGAGGCACACGTCAATGGCGCTCGGTCGCTCAAGGGGGCGGACGCACATGGCCGACCCGCCCCCTTCAGGACACCCCGGCTACGCGCCCTCGACCGGCGCCGGCGGGGCGATCTCATCGGCGTGCTCACCGGTCACGAGGTAGACGACGCGCTTGGCGACGGAGACCGCGTGGTCGGCGAAGCGCTCGTAGTAGCGGCCCAGCAGGGTCACGTCCACGGCCGTCTCGATGCCGTGCTTCCAGCGGTCGTCCATCAGGTGCTGGAAGAGCGTGCGGTGCAGCATGTCCATCGCGTCGTCGTCCTGCTCCAGCTGGAGCGCGAGATCGACGTCCTTGGTGATGATGACCTCGGCAGCCTTCGCCATCAGGCGCTGCGCCAGCTGCCCCATCTCCAGGATGGTGGCGTGCAGATCGCGCGGTACGGCCGTCTCCGGGAAGCGCAGCCGGGCCAGCTTGGCCACGTGCTGGGCCAGGTCGCCGGAGCGCTCCAGGTCGGCGCTCATCCGCAGCGAGGTGACGACGATCCGCAGGTCCGTGGCGACCGGCTGCTGCCGCGCCAGCAGGGCGATCGCCCGGGCCTCCAGGTCGCGCTGAAGGTCGTCGACCTTCTCGTCGGCGGCGATGACGTGCTCGGCCAGCTTGAGATCCGCGTCGAGTATCGCCGTGGTGGCGCGCCCGATCGCGGAGCCGACGAGCCGGGCCATCTCGACCAGGCCCTCGCCGATCGAATCCAGCTCCTCGTGGTACGCGTCCCGCATCTGTGACCTTCTCTCGCGTCGAGTGTTGGTGTGGCGTGTGTGGGGGGTGGGACGGGGGCAGGGGTGACCTGCGCCCACGGTCTCACGGTCCTGTCCCGTGCGGCCCGTGTCCCGAAGGGGCGGTGCCCCACGGAGCCGGTGCCCCGCAGTGCCGGTGCTCCGGTGGAGCCCCGGCCCCACGGCCGCTTTGAGCCGATCCGTCACCCGCACCCTCACCCTGCGGCCGGATCGCGACCTGCGGTGCCACCCGGGGTGAACCACCGCCGACGTGAAGGTGAACTCTGGGCGACGACGCCACTGCCCCGAGGCCGCCACCGCCGTTCACCCGGCCGCGCGCCGACGCGACGGGGCGCCCGCGCCGGTGTCCCAGGGGCGTCCGCCGGGCGGCCGGGCGCCCCGTACCGGCCTCCGGAGTGAACCCGCACGAACGCCACGGTGAACTCTGGGCGACGGCTGTTCGTGCAGCGGCTCGCGAGGCTGGGGCGGTGTCCGAACCGGCACATACTCTGGACTCATGAACGTGGATGCGGCCGTCGCCGCAGTGGCAGCGATCGCCGGGCTGTGCACCGGCGTCTTCGCCATGCTGGCGTTCCGCTGGAGCGAGCGCGACCAGGCCAAACCCACCCGTACCTCGCTGCACACCGACGCGGTGCTGCCGCCCGGTGTCGACACCGTGCTGTCGGTGCTGCGCTCCTCGGCCGTGGTCCTCGACGAGGCCGACGCCGTCGTCAAGGCCAGCTCGGCGGCGTACGCCCTCGGCCTGGTCCGCGGCGGCAAGCTCGCCGTCGAGCCGATGCTGCAGATGGCCCGCGACACCCGCAGGGACGGCGAGATACGCCAGGTCGAGCTGGATCTGCCTCGCCGCGGCACGGGCCGCGGCGAGGCCCTCGCGGTCTCCGCCAGAGTCGCCCCGCTCGGCTCCCGGCTCGTCCTGCTGCTGGTCGAGGACCTGACGGAGGCCCGCCGCATAGAGGCAGTCCGCCGCGACTTCGTCGCCAACGTCAGCCATGAGCTCAAGACCCCCGCCGGCGCGCTGTCGCTGCTCTCCGAGGCCGTGATGGACGCCAGCGACGACCCCGAGGCCGTCACCCGCTTCGCCGGCCGGATGCAGAACGAGGCCACCCGCCTGACCAACCTCGTCCAGGAGCTCATCGACCTCTCCCGGGTCCAGAACGACGACCCGCTGGAGGACGCCGAGCCGGTCCGGGTCGACGAGCTGGTCGCCGAGGCGGTCGACCGCTGCCGCCAGCAGGCCGGCGCGAAGCAGATCACCATGGCCGCCGGAGGCACCGCCGACCTGCACGTATGGGGCAATCGCGGCCAGCTCGCGGCAGCCCTGGGCAACCTCGTCGAGAACGCCGTCAACTACTCCCCGGCGCGCACCCGCGTCGGGATCGCCGGACGCCGGGTCTCCGCGCCCGGCGGCGACCTGATCGAGATCGCGGTGACCGACCAGGGCATCGGGATATCCGAAAAGGACCGGGACCGCGTCTTCGAGCGGTTCTACCGCGTGGACCCGGCGCGCTCGCGCGCCACCGGCGGGACCGGCCTCGGCCTCGCCATCGTCAAGCACGTGGCCGCCTCGCACGGCGGGGAGGTCACGGTCTGGAGCGCTGAGGGACAGGGCTCCACCTTCACCCTGCGTCTGCCGGAAGCCGGAGCCGTCCGCGACCGCGAACGGCCCGCCGACCTCTCCGCGGAGGGCCTCGACGACGAGGACCGCCCGTACGAGACCTTCAACGATCCGCTCCCTGCCCACCCAGCCCCGGAGGTCCTTCCGTGACCCGAGTGCTCGTCGTCGAGGACGAGGAATCGTTCAGCGACGCACTGTCGTACATGCTTCGCAAGGAGGGTTTCGAGGTCGCCATCGCGGCAACGGGCCCCGACGGACTCGACGAGTTCGAGCGCAACGGCGCCGACCTCGTGCTGCTGGACCTGATGCTGCCGGGCCTGCCCGGCACCGAGGTCTGCCGCCAGCTGCGCGGCCGCTCCAACGTCCCGGTCATCATGGTGACCGCCAAGGACAGCGAGATCGACAAGGTCGTCGGCCTGGAAATAGGAGCCGACGACTACGTCACCAAGCCCTTCTCCTCCCGTGAGCTGGTGGCCCGCATCCGCGCGGTGCTCCGCCGCCGCGGCGAGCCGGAGGAGGTCGCCCCGCAGGCCCTGGAGGCCGGCCCGGTCCGGATGGACGTGGACCGCCATGTCGTCACGGTCTCCGGCGGCAAGGTCGATCTGCCCCTGAAGGAGTTCGACCTCCTGGAGATGCTGCTGCGCAACGCCGGCCGGGTGCTGACCCGCATGCAGCTCATCGACCGGGTCTGGGGCGCCGACTACGTCGGTGACACCAAGACCCTGGACGTGCACGTCAAGCGGCTGCGCGCCAAGATCGAGCCCGACCCGGGCGCGCCGCGCTACCTGGTCACCGTCCGCGGCCTGGGCTACAAGTTCGAGCCGTAGGCCGCCGGCCGACCGCCGCATACGTCAGGGGCGCCCCTCCGGACCGGAGGGGCGCCCCTGACGTATGCCGAGCGGGTCAGTGACCGCTGTGCGACGACCCCGCGGGCTTGGTGGTGCCGGTCGGCGTGGCCGTGGAGGTGGGCGTGCCGGACTCCGAGGGCTTGCCCGTCTCCGAGGGCTTGCCGCCTGGGGTGGCCGAGCCCGACGGCTGCGGCACCTCGGCGGGCCCGTAGCCCTCGAAGTAGCTCTTCGCCGGGACGACGAAGGCGGCGATCTTCACCTTGCCGGTGGAGCTGAAGTCGAACGTCAGGTTCTGGACGTTTCCGTCCTGGACGGCCTCCCGGCCGCTCGCCAGGACGGCCGAGGCGTTGTCCGCCCCGCCGATCACGACCGAGCCGCCGGCCGGCACGGTGATCGAGCCCGAGCCGCCGCCGGCCGGCGCCAGCTTGGCCGACTGGCCGGTGCCGTCGACGGCGATCCCGGTCAGCTTCTGGTCCTTGGAGCCGTTGTTGAACAGCGTCGCGGTCACCACGGCCGGGCCCTTGGCGTCCAGCTCGGGCTGGGTGACGACGGACGCGTTCTGGATCTTGATGTCGCCGGCGGAGGTCGCGGCGTTGTCCGGCTTGACCTGCAGCGTCTGGGCGTCGTTCCCGGCCCCGCACGCGGACAGCGTGGCGATCGAGAGCGAAAGGACGGTGGCGGCGAGGACGCCGCGTCGAAGGCTGCGGCTCACGGCGGCGGCATCTCCTTGACGAGCTACGGCGGCCGAACGTTCGTGCCCGGTCGCGGATGGACGGCTGGGGCGGCGCCGCGCAGGCGTCGGGTACGACGCGTACGTAAAGCCGCCCTAAGGGTGTGTCAGCGCCGCTAGGTTACCGAGCCGTCCTCGCGCCGCCGCACCCGACCCGCCCCCAGCGCGATCACGGGCCCCTCGCCGCCGTCCGCGCACGGTGTCGGCCGCGGCTCCGGGTGCCGGCCGCGGCCCAGGGTGCGGGCCGCGCGACGGCGGGACGGAAAGCCGGCCGCGGTTCAAGATCATTGCGAGTTCGCCGGGAACGCTCCCGGAGATCATCGCGGGAACGGCGCCGGCGGGAACTTCGCCGGAGTGTGGACGGGGGAAGAGGGATGAATATTCGGCAGGCGGCCGTTCGGGTGGGCGCGCACGCGTTTCCCCCGGCCGGTTTCCCCGGCGAAAAGAAGTATTCGAAGGGAATGTGAAGGCCTCGCGGAATTGATCACACTCTTCGCCGGCCGGAAGGTGATCAATTCGAGAATCGGCCGCGAGGAGCACCTGGGCGGCCGAACGGAGTAGCGGAACTCGCTCATGCGGATCCGTGCAAAACGGGACGTTCAGCCCGTCGATCTTGGTGCTGTCGGTGTGCGGCGGACGCGTTTCCGTTCGCTCGTGAAGCGCCTCCGACCTGCGAATACCTGCGTCCAAGGGCCCCTCGCAGCACGTTCCGGTTACTGTTGTCAAGCCCCGAGATATGCCCTGACCTGCGAAAACGCCATTCAGAACGGTCCGTTCCCGTGTTAGCATGGATAGCCACGGAAGGGGTACCTGTCACATGACGTTCAAGGTTGGCGACACCGTGGTCTATCCCCATCACGGGGCCGCGCTGATCGAGGCCATCGAAACTCGCCAGATCAAAGGCGTGGACAAGACCTACTTGGTGCTGAAGGTCGCCCAGGGCGACTTGACTGTTCGTGTGCCAGCGGACAATGCGGAGTTCGTCGGCGTACGCGACGTGGTTGGCCAGGACGGGCTGGACCGGGTCTTCGAGGTGCTTCGCGCACCGTATGCCGAAGAGCCGACGAACTGGTCCCGTCGCTACAAGGCAAATCTCGAGAAGCTCGCTTCCGGCGATGTGATCAAGGTCGCCGAAGTAGTGCGCGACCTGTGGCGGCGTGAGCGCGAGCGCGGACTCTCCGCCGGTGAGAAGAGGATGCTCGCGAAGGCCCGCCAGATTCTGGTGAGCGAGCTCGCCCTCGCGGAGAACACTAACGAGGACAAGGCCGAGGCCCTGCTCGACGAGGTTCTCGCGTCCTGACGCCGTAAGGCGCTCGTCCGACGCAGTGACGACACACGCAGCGACGACACACCAGTGACGCCACGCAGTGATGACGTAGCAATGCCGCGGTGCCCGAGTGACGACCGCTTCCCATGTGGAGGGGTCTGTTGCCGGGCGCTGCGGCATATCTGCCTCTGACGCGGCGATCGGCCGGGACCGGCGAGTGCGACGACCCGCTGGCGGCCGATCCGCTGTGGCGTCCCGGGCGGCTGCCCCGACCGCTGTCACGGAAGGGTCCGGTCAAGGCGTCGCACCCGGCACTCCCCCACGCTCTGCGAGCGGGGGGCACGCCCAGGCCATACCCACCTCGCCCGAGGAAACAAACCTGTCTGCGCCAATTCCGGGCCCGCCCCGGACTCCGGAGCCATCGATGTCAGATCCCTCCCGCCCGATCCGCACCGCAGCGGTGATCCCCGCCGCCGGCCGCGGCGTCCGGCTCGGTCCCGGCACGCCCAAGGCGCTGCGGACGCTGGGCGGCACGCCCATGCTGGTGCACGCCGTCCGCGCGATGGCCGCCTCCCGCGCCGTCTCGCTCATCGTCGTGGTCGCCCCGCCCGACGGCGCCACCGAGGTCGACCGCCTGCTGCACGAGTACCCGCTCGCCGACCGCACCGACCTCGTGGTCGTCCCCGGCGGGCAGACCCGCCAGGAGTCGGTGCGGCGCGGTCTGGCGGCGCTGCCGCAGGACATCGACGTGGTGCTGGTGCACGACGCCGCCCGCCCGCTGGTCCCGGTCGACACGGTCGACGCGGTGATCGCGGCGGTCCGCGCCGGTGCGCCCGCCGTCGTGCCCGCGCTGCCGCTCGCCGACACCGTCAAGCAGGTCGAGCCGCAGCCCCAGGGCGCCCCCGAGCCGGTGGTCGGCACCCCGGAGCGGGCGCTGCTGCGCGCCGTGCAGACCCCGCAGGGCTTCGACCCGGCGACCCTGCTCAAGGCGCATGACACCGTCGTCGAGGGCGAGGGCGCCACCGACGACGCCGGGCTGGTCGAACGGCTCGGCGCGCCGGTCGTGGTCGTCCCCGGCCACGAGGAGGCGTTCAAGGTGACCCGGCCGCTGGACCTGGTCCTGGCCGAGGCCGTACTCGCCCGCAGGAGGGCCACCGATGGCTATGTCTGAGCCGACCCCCGCCGGTGTGCCCGCCGGCCTCCCCCTCGTCGGCATCGGCACCGACGTGCACGCCTTCGAGCGGGGCCGCGAGCTGTGGTGCGCCGGACTGCTGTGGGAGGGCGAGGAGTACGGCCTGGCCGGCCACAGCGACGGCGACGTGGCCGCGCACGCGGCCTGCGACGCGCTCTTCTCGGCGGCCGGCGTCGGCGACCTGGGCGCGCACTTCGGCACCGGCCGCCCCGAGTGGTCCGGCGCCTCCGGGGTGACGCTGCTGGCCGAGGCCGCGCGGATCGTCCGGGCCGAGGGTTTCGCGATCGGCAATGTCGCGGTGCAGGTCATCGGCGTACGCCCGAAGGTCGGCAAGCGGCGCGACGAGGCGCAGCGGGCGCTGTCGGCCGCGGTCGGGGCGCCGGTCTCGGTCTCCGGTACGACCACCGACGGGCTGGGGCTGACCGGCCGTGCCGAGGGGCTCGCGGCGATCGCCACCGCCCTGGTCGTGCGCACCGCCTGAAGGACGCCCGCGGGCCGGAACGAGGCGTGCCGCCGATTGGTCGTACCGCGTGGGAACGCCCGGCGCCACAAGGGCGTTGAGCGGTGAATCGGGGTAGTCGTCTCCATCGGAAGCCATCGGTTCGGCCCGTAGGAAGGACCCTTCGTGACTGCAACGCTCTCCGACGCACTCAAGGAGCTGCTCGACTCCCCGGTCTTCGTGACGGTGGGGACGATCCAGCCGGACGGCAGCCCCCAGCTCTCCCCGGTCTGGGTGAAGCGGGACGGCGACGACCTGCTGATCTCGACGACCGTCGGCCGGCGCAAGGAGCAGAACCTCCGCCGCGACCCGCGGGTCTCCGTCGTCCTCCAGCCCTTCGACGCGCCGTACGCCTACGCCGAGATCCGCGGCACCGCCGATATCAGCACCGAGGGCGGGCAGGAGCTGATCGACGAGCTGTCGGTGAAGTACACCGGCAAGAAGTACGCGGAGTTCAACCCGGCCGCGGCCGACGACGACCAGCGGGTCGTGGTCCGGATCACCCCGCGCAAGGTGGTCGGCCGTATCTGACGGACGCCCTCCAGGCAGTGGGATCCGGCAAATCGGACGGTTTTGGCGGATCCATGCCCCCGTGGCCGATGCGTCGCGGGGCACTGCCCGGTTCCGACTACCCTGGTTCCGTGACGATTCGCCTGTACGACACCAGCGCCCGGCAGATTCGCGACTTCACCCCGCTCACGCCGGGCTGTGTCTCGATCTACCTCTGTGGTGCGACCGTGCAGGCCGCCCCGCACATCGGGCACATCAGGTCGGGACTGAACTTCGACATCATGCGCCGCTGGTTCGAGTACCGCGGCTACGACGTGACGTTCGTGCGCAACGTCACGGACATCGACGACAAGATCATCGCGAAGTCGGAGGAGCAGGGCCGCCCCTGGTGGTCGATCGGCTACGAGAACGAGGTCGCCTTCAACACGGCGTACGACAGCCTCGGCTGCCTGCGCCCGACCTACGAACCGCGCGCCACCGGCCACATCCCCGAGATGATCGAGATGATGCGCGGCCTGATCGAGCGCGGCCACGCCTACGCCGCCGACGGCAACGTCTACTTCGACGTCCGGTCCTTCCCCGGCTATCTCCAGCTGTCCAACCAGGAGTTGGACAACCTGCGCCAGCCGTCCGGCGAGGGCGAGACCGGCAAGCGGGACCCGCGGGACTTCGCCATGTGGAAGGCCGCCAAGGAGGGCGAGCCCAGCTGGGAGACCCCTTGGGGCCGCGGCCGTCCCGGCTGGCATCTGGAGTGCTCGGCGATGGCCCACAAGTACCTGGGCTCCGCCTTCGACATCCACGGCGGCGGCGTCGACCTGGTCTTCCCGCACCACGAGAACGAGATCGCCCAGGCCAAGGCCTTCGGCGACGACTTCGCCGCGTACTGGGCGCACAACGCCTGGGTGACCATGAGCGGCGAGAAGATGTCCAAGTCGCTGGGCAACTCCGTGCTCGTCTCGGAGATGGTCCGGCGCTGGCGCCCGATCGTCCTGCGCTACTACCTGGGCACCCCGCACTACCGCTCGATGATCGAGTACAGCGAGGAAGCGCTGCGCGAGGCCGAGTCCGCGTTCGCGCGGATCGAGGGGTTCGTCCAGCGCGTCGTCGAGAAGGCCGGCGTCGTCGAGCCCGCGCCCGAGGTGCCGCTCGCCTTCGCCGAGGCGATGGACGACGATCTGGGCGTCCCGCAGGCGCTGGCGATCGTGCACACCACCGTCCGGCAGGGCAACGCCGCCCTGACCGCCGACGACAAGGAATCCGCGGTCGCCCGGCTGGCCGAGCTGCGGGCGATGCTCGGCGTGCTGGGCCTGGACCCGCTCGACGAGCGCTGGGCCGGCGGCGGCACGGACCGCGGCGAGGACCTGCACGGCGTCGTGGACTCCCTCGTGCGCCTCGTCCTCGAACAGCGCCAGGCCGCCCGCTCCCGCAAGGACTACGCCACCGCGGACGCCATCCGCGACCAGCTCCAGCAGTCGGGACTGTCCATCGAGGACACCCCGTCGGGCCCGCGCTGGTCGCTGTCCTGACCCCCGTCGCGCCCGTGGGCGGCCACCCGGATTCGCCCTTCCCGGTGGCCGCGCGCGACACTCAATCCATACGTACGTACCCACTCCACGTCGCGAGACGTCGAGAGCAGTGAAGAAACAGGTGACCCATGGCCGGCAACAGCCAGCGCAGGAACCGCCGCACGTCCAACAAGAAGGGCGCGCAGGTCGGCAGCGGCGGTAAGCGGCGCCGGAGCCTGGAGGGCAAGGGCCCGACCCCGCCCGCCTCCGCTCGCAAGGGACACGTCAAGAACAGGGTGGCCAACGCCAAGGCCAAGCAGGCCGCGGCCCGCCGCCCGGCCCCGCGGCGCGGCGGCGCCAAGGGCACCGCGGAGCTGGTCGTCGGCCGCAACCCGGTCGTCGAGGCGCTGCGCGAGGGCGTGCCCGCCACGACCCTGTACGTCCAGCAGTTCATCGACACCGACGAGCGGGTGCGCGAGGCGCTCCAGCTCGCCACCGAGCGCGGGCTGAACCTCATGGAGGCGCCCCGGCCCGAGCTGGACCGGATGACCAACGGCCTCAACCACCAGGGCCTGGTCGCGCAGATCCCCCCGTACGACTACGCCCACCCCGAGGACCTGGCGGCCGCCGCCTTCGACGCCGGCGAGGACCCGCTGATCGTCGCCCTGGACGGGGTCACCGACCCGCGCAACCTGGGCGCCGTGGTCCGCTCCGTCTCCGCCTTCGGCGGCCACGGCGTGGTCGTGCCCGAGCGCCGCGCCGCCGGGATGACGGCCGGCGCCTGGAAGACCTCGGCGGGCACCGCGGCCCGTACGCCGGTCGCCCGCGCCACCAACCTCACCCGGGCCCTGGAGTCGTACCAGAAGGCCGGTCTGACGGTCGTCGGCCTGGCCGCGGACGGCGAGCTGGAGCTGCAGGACGTCGAGGCGCTGGACGGCCCGGTCGTCATCGTCGTCGGCAGCGAGGGCAAGGGCCTGTCGCGGCTGGTCGGCGAGACCTGCGATGTGCGCGTACGGATCCCGATGCCGGGCGGCGCGGAGTCGCTGAACGCCGGTGTCGCGGCCGGTGTCGTGCTGTGGGAGGCGGCGCGGCGGCGCGCCTGAGCGGCGGTGCCCCGGGGCGGCCGGTACGGGTGCGCCGCACCCGCGCCACACCTCGGGGCAAAACCTGACCCTCCGTACGGCCTGCCCGTATCCCGTGATCTTTTGACGGGTCTCGGACAGATCGGCCCGGTCAAGGCAGTGTCTTAAACGCGGGTCACTCGGTTAGATGAGCGTGGACACCAGAACACCCCGCACGCCTACGGGGGGACGCTCGCCGGGTTTCGATGACGAGCCGGGCCTGAGCTCGGTCAAGGTGCCGTGCGATCCCGCGCAGGTCATCGTCAACCACGCCAGCTTCCGCGTACAGCTCGCCGGGCCCGCGGCGGGCCACGTCACGGCCGACGCCGCGCGCATCCCCGCCACCCGGGGCCCGGCCCCCGGCGGCAGACGCCGGGCACCGGTGGTGTGGAGCGGCCGCACCGAACCGGGCGGCGCGGCCGGCGCCACCACCCAACTCCTGCACGCGGTGCGCAACGCGGGCATCGGCCTCGACGGCGGCCAGAGCGAGGACGTCGGCACGACCCAGGTCCTGCCCCGGGTCCGCCTCGACGACCCGGCCCCCGCCCAGACCGTGATCGGCCAGCGCGGCCCCGCCGAACCCGACACCACCCTGCTGCGCGGCGTACGCCCCGTGGGCAGCGCATACGGCGACGACTACGGCAACAACCCCCCTCGCGGCACGTACGGCGACCGCCTTCACGACGGCTACGACGACGACCGCTACGACGACGACCGCTTCGAGGCCCGCGAGCCGTACGACGCCGGGGGCAGGCGGCGCGGCACCGAGACCGTGCGGCACGCGTACTACCCGGGCCGGCGGATGAACCTCGGCGTCGTCCTGCTGCCGCTGCGCATCTTCCTCGGACTGATCTCCGTCTACGCCGGGATGGGCAAGCTCTGCGACCCCGTCTACTTCGACGGCGGCGAGCGGGGCTCGATGGTCAAGTGGCTGCTGTCGCTCGACCCGTGGGCGCTGGCCGTGCCGCTGCGCGACTTCGCCGTCTCCCACCCCGTCGGCGCCGGCCTGACCGTCGCCTTCCTCCAGGTCGTCGTCGGCGTCCTGACCATCTGCGGACTGTGGCAGCGGGTGGCCGCGTCGATCGGCGCGCTGCTCTCCGCGGCACTGCTGATGACCGTCAGCTGGCGCACGCTCCCCGCCTACGACGCCCCCGACATCATCTACCTCGCCGCGTGGAGCCCGCTGATCATCGCGGGCGCCCCGGTCTACTCCATGGACGCCCGGCTGGCCGGCGAGGCCTGGCGACGGCTCGGCCCCCGTGTCGAGGTCGCCGACCTGCGCCGCCGGGTACTGCGCCGCGGCGCGATGATGACCACGGTGGTGGCCGGGCTGACCCTGCTGATCGGCTCGCTGCTCGGCGGTGCCGTACGGTCCGCGACGGTCGCGACCGTGCCGCGGCCCGGCGAGCCCGCGATCAACAACCTGCCCGGCTCGCCGCTGCCCCGCCCCAAGAGCGTCACCCGCCCCGGCCAGCGGCACCCCGGCACCGTCCGCCCCGGGACCCCGTCCGCGGGCGCCTCGCACAAGGCCCGCAGGCCCGGCGCGCCCTCCGCGTCGGCCCCCGGCACCGGCCGCTCCGCGGGCAGCACCAGCGGCCTCTCCCAGCAGCCCGGCGCCACCACCAGCGCCCCGCGGCAGACGGTCCCCACCCGCGCCCCCGCCCCGACCCGGGTCCCGAGCACTGCGGGCGGCACCGGCGGCGGCACGACCGGCACCGGCAGCAGCGGCTCCAGCGACTCCGGCGACTCCGGGGGCCGGGGAAGCACGTTGGGGGGCCTGCTGGGGTGAGGCGGGCGAGCGGGAGCGCGCGGATTCGGTGTTCCGTCGCTGGCGTCGCTTCCGTTTCCGTCGCTCCGTGATGTTCTGCCGCTCCGTGTCGTTCCGCCGCTCCATATTTTTTCCCCTCCGCCCACCCCCCAAAGGGGGGTGGGCGGGTCCTTGTGCGCGGGTCCTTGCGGGGCGCCTTGTGCGCGCGGCCCGGTCGCCTGCGCCCCAGCCGTGGGGGCAGCGGCGTACGCGGCCGGAGCGGGCGCGTACGGCCGCTGGAACGGCCTCTACGACGCTGGGGCCGGATGGAGGCCCGGGAGGCGAGGAAAGGGCCGCTGAGGCGCGTACGGCCCTCAGATGCCGCCGGAGCGCCCGTCCCCCCGCCGGCGAACTCGACGCCGACGGCACCGATGACGACAACGACGCAGACGGCACCGACGACGCAGACGGCGCTGATGGCATCGACGGCGCTGACGGCGCCGACGACGTCTTACGAGGCTCAGTACGACGACCCGGGCGACGACTCAAGAGGTGTCGACCCGACGCCCCGGGCGACGTCTCAAGGGGTGTCGATCCAACGACGTGGACGACGGCTCAAGAAGTGTCGATCCGACGACGTGGGCGACGACCCGCGAGGCCTCAACGCGCCTGTGTGCCCAGCTCCTTGGCCGCCTCGGTGAGGTCCTTTGCCGTGTCGATGGCGCGCCAGTAGGCCCCCTGGGGGAGCGGGAATCCCGCCAGACGGCGTTCGCGGGCGAGGCGGGGGAAGGTCGTGCGCTCGTGGTCGCCGCGGTCGGGGAGCAGGTCCGTGAAGGCGGCCGAGAAGACGTAGACGCCGGCGTTGATCAGATACGGCGAGGGCGGCGCCTCGATGAAGTCCAGTACGTGCCCGAACGCGTCGGTCTCGACGACGCCCCAGGGGATGCGGGGGCGGGCCAGGGCGAGGGTGGCGTCGGCATCGCGTTCGTGATGGAACGCGGCCATTTCGCGCAGCGGGAAACGGGTCCAGATGTCGCCGTTGGTGGCGTACCAGGGTTCGTCCGGGCGGGGCAGGGAGGCGGCCGCGTGCTTCAGGCCCCCGCCGCGGCCCAGCGGCTCGGTCTCGACAACGGTGGTGACGTGCAAGGGGAGTTGGGCGTGTGACAGCCAGTCCTGCAGCACCCCGGCGAGGTGGCCGCAGGAGACGACCGCGTCCGTGACGCCTTCGTCGGCCAGCCAGTTCAGCTGATGGCCGATGATCGGGGTTCCGGTGCCGGGAATCTCGACCATCGGCTTGGGGCGGTCATCGGTGTACGGGCGGAGACGTGAGCCCTGGCCGCCGGCCAGGACCACGGCCTGCGTGGGGTACGGATGCTGGGCGCCTGTCATGGTTCGCACCTTATGCGGTGCGAGTGGTGGTCACTGGGCGGCGGCGACGCCGGTGGCGAAGGAGGTGTCGCAGACCGGGCGGGAGAAGGCCTGGGCGCGGTGCGCGGCACCGTACTTGGCCACCGCGGCACGGCCGAGGTCGCGGGCGATGGAGGCGCACGCCTTGGCCAGTGAGGGGCGCTTGGTGGTCGCCTCCTGGAGGTGGGTCAGGGCGACGCCGGGGTTCTTTTCCTGGAGCTCGACCAGCAGGCGCTTGCGGAGCACGTCCGCGGGGGCGCTGGGGTGGGCCTTGGTGGAGGCCGTCCCGGAGGAAGCGGTCAGCACCTGCGAGTCGGTGGCCGTCGATGCCCAGGGGACGCGGGTGACCGCGAGGGTCCCGGAGAGCACCAGGACGACGGGAAGGACGAGAGCGAGAGTTCTGCCGATGCGGCGGGCTGCGGAGTTCACGGTCGAGATGGTAGCGAGGAGTGATGATTTGGCGACATTTGGTCACCGTATTGGGGGACGTAATGGCCCGTCGGTGCTGTTGTGATGTTGACGCACTGGTACGAAAAGCGCCGTTATGCCCCTATGGGCGGCGCTATTGATCCCCTACTGGTCCTCTCTACCAGTCCCCTACAGGTCCCCTACAGGTCCCCTACTGGACGGCCCTGGATCGCCGTCCCCGAGACGCGTCAGCGGCGGCGATCCAGGGCTACCCCGAACCACCGCCGCTCTAACGCGCCTGCCTTCCGTACCGGTTGCGCCGGCTACGCCGCTTCCGGTGACCGCATCCCGCTCCGCTCGCCGAGTTCGCTCGCTCGCCGCGCTCGCGTCCGGCGCGCCCGTCCTCGCCCTGGGGCGGTCGGATCAGCCGGGTCTGCCAGATCGGTCAGGCCGGTCGGCTCGGTCGGCTCAGTCGGCTCCGTCGGGTCAGTCGCTGAGGCGCTCGCCCGACGACGTCGAGAACACATGCGTCTCACCGGGCCGCGGCACGACGTGCAGCCGGCTGCCCTTGTCCGGGACCTGGCGGCCGTTGACCCGTACGACGAGGTCCTTGATCTCGCCGCCGACCTCCGCGGTGCCGTACACATAGCCGTCGGCGCCCAGCTCCTCGACGACGTTGACCGTGACGGCCAGACCGGCCGGCGCGTCCGCGGACTCCTTGGACAGCGACTTCGCCGCGGCGCCGTTCTGCTCGACGATGTCGAAGTGCTCGGGGCGCACGCCCACCGTCACCGTGCGGTCGCCCTTGTCGGCGGCCGCGCTCAGCGCCTCCCGGTTGACCGGCACCACGCTGTTGCCGAACTTCACCCCGCCGTCGGTGATCGGCACCTCCACCAGGTTCATGGCGGGAGACCCGATGAAGCCCGCGACGAAGAGGTTCGCCGGGCGGTCGTACATGTTGCGCGGCGAGTCGACCTGCTGGAGCAGGCCGTCCTTGAGGACGGCGACCCGGTCGCCCATCGTCATGGCCTCGACCTGGTCGTGGGTGACGTAGACCGTCGTGATCCCGAGCCGGCGCTGCAGACCCGCGATCTGCGTACGCGTCTGCACGCGCAGCTTCGCGTCCAGGTTGGACAGCGGCTCGTCCATCAGGAACACCTGCGGCTCACGGACGATCGCCCGGCCCATCGCCACGCGCTGGCGCTGGCCGCCGGAGAGCGCCTTGGGCTTGCGCCCCAGGTACTCCGTGAGGTCAAGGATCTTGGCCGCGTCCTCGACCTTCTGCCGGATCTCGGCCTTCGGGACACCGGCGATCTTGAGCGCGAAGCCCATGTTGTCGGCGACCGTCATGTGCGGGTAGAGCGCGTAGTTCTGGAACACCATGGCGATGTCCCGGTCCTTGGGCGGGAGGTGGGTGACGTCGCGGTCCCCGATGCGGATGGCGCCCGCGTCGACGTCCTCCAGCCCCGCGAGCATCCGCAGAGAGGTGGACTTGCCGCATCCGGAGGGGCCGACCAGGACGAGGAATTCGCCGTCCTCGATGGCGATGTCCAGTTTGTCGACGGCGGGCTTGTCGGAACCCGGGTAGATACGGGTTGCCTGGTCGTACGTGACCGTAGCCATGGTGAGAAGTCCCTTCACCGGCAGGAACGTGCCGGACGATCCGAGTAAAAGGAGTGGTGTAGTCCACTTCTGTGGACTGTCCCGTGACGCTACCTCCGACCGGCCCGGATGTCAGTACCCTGGCTCTCACCAAATACGGAGCCCGGCACCCGGCGCGCCTGGGTACACTTCTTCCCGCACGCCTCCTTAGCTCAGCTGGCCAGAGCACCGCTCTTGTAAAGCGAAGGTCGTCGGTTCGAATCCGACAGGGGGCTCTTGGAAGGTCCAGGTCAGATAGCAGCTGACCTGGGCTTTTTCTTAGGCCCGGACCGGGCGGGGGCGGAACTGGATGATCTCCGCGCCCGCATGTGTGGCCATTGTGTGTGGACGCCCTGCTCGACAGCGGCCTCGGCGACGTCTGTGGCGACGTCTGTGGCGAGCTTGTCGACGGCGAGGTCCGCGACCTGTTCGAGTGCGGCTTTCGGCAGCGGTCGGCTGGGCCTGCGGCCGGGGCGCCCTGCGGCCGGGGCGCCTGCGGTGCGGAGGGGACGCTGCTGGTCGAGGTGTCGCTCAGGGTGCACTCCTGGTGGGGTGAGTGCCGGCTCCTGGGAGGCGCGTGCGGCATGCGAAAGGGGCCCGCTTCTGGCGGGCCCCTTGGGGGTGGTGTTGTCGGCAGCGCGTGCTAGCCCTGGCCGGCCGATCTTCTCGGGGCCACGACGACAACTACGGCGTCTCGCTGAGTTGTCGGAGCCGCCCGAGTAAGTACGCCCCGTACGAGGACGATCCTCCGCCTCGCTCCTCGGCTCACTTCCCCCTTGTTGTCCTGTGCTGCCTGGTCAGCAGCCCGGGAACGTCGCCGGCGGGGTCTCGAAGGTCCCTTGCCCCTGGACCTTGATCAGGCCGACGGCCTTCTTGCAGGGCCAGCTCATCTTCCAGGTGCTGGTGGCCCGGTCGCCGTCGCTGATGGTCTCCAGCCTGTCGTACGACGACGAACCGTTCATGCGATACCCGAGCTGCGCCTTGATGTTCGAGCCACCCTTTTTGGTGTAGATGACATCGATGGACTGGGGCCGGCTGTCCATGACGATGCAGAGTTGGCCCTTGCTCAAGGTGGTGCACTTGACATGGTCCGACCCTGACGCCAATTTCTGCGACGCGTGGGCGGGCGCCGCCTGGGCTCCAGCCGCGTGAGCCGGGACGGTGAGAAGCGAGAAACCGACGGCCGCACACGCGGCTGCTGCCAGTGAGGTACGACGAATCATGGAGATCCCCCCGTTCAGTAGTTGATCTGACCGTACAAAGGATCAATCGCTGGTACGACCCAATTTCGGACAACTTTCCGCCCTGTTCGAGCCGAAGGCGTGAGGGGTGCCGCAGGGTGTCGCATGGGTCCCCGTGAGTCCCCTGACGTGGCCGTGAAGCCGGAAACGTTGGCGTCGGGCCCGGCAGGGCCGAGGAGGTCGCAACGCCCGGATCCGGAACCCGGCTGATATGCCACCCTTGACCGGAAGGGCGATCTTGCGGCTGAACGACCGTTGCTGGCATGAGGACAGGTAGCCGCGGCAGTCGTCTTCGGCCAGCCTGGGGGTACTTCCGACACAGGTATGCGCCGTACAGGGTGCGAGCCTTGCCGCGGGTAATCGTGCACCACACGCGCGGCGTCGATCTGCTCGGGCGGCTGTACCGCCTGATCTTGCGGTCGATGGCGCTGTCGCTGCCCTGACCGTACCCGGCGGGGTCGCTGCTGGTGCCCTCGACGCAGGTAATGCCGGGGGTGTACGCGCTGACGGAGTCGGCAACTGCGTTATTTGCCTCGCCGGACGACCGCAGCCTGCGTACGGTCATGGGTTGGGGGATGACGGAGTGGGGGACGGCACGGGTCGTACCGGAAGGTAGGAGGTCGGTGAGCAGGAGACGCTACGTTGCCAGGGGTGTACCTGGTGGCTACCGGATCTGGGACAACCGAGGGCGTCGTTGGTGGGGCGATTTCTACGAGTTGTGCCCTGACGATCTCCTTGCCGAGCTCAACGGCCAGGCGAACCAGGCCCGGATCATTGCTCTGATGAGGCGCTACAAAGCTCAGAGGCGGTAGGCGCCGCCGAGTAGTGGAGGTGGCGAGTGCGCACACCGCAAACGCACCAGGCGCCCGAACAGGCCGCAGACGGCTGCAGCTTCCCGAGTTCAGAGCTTGGGGAGCTGCTCCTGGCCTGGGAAGGGCATCTAGCCTCGATGCATGGACCAGGTGGAGAGTGGCCGGCTGTCGGAGGGTGAGTTCAAGGAGTTCCTCGGCTTCTTGAAGAGGTTCTGCTCCCATGAGCTCGATCAGTGGGAGGCGTGGCAGACTCCCACTCCTTACGGACCGGTCTACGTCAACATGACCAGGAGCCTTCCGTCGGGTACCGACCCGAGTGCCTTCCGCTCGATCTGAACGGTGACGTGTATGTCCGCAGAGCTTGCGGTGTGTCCGCGCTGTGGTCAGGACTGGGTTCATCCCTACCGGTTCAAGGACGACGGGTCTGCGTTCTCGCTGTGTACTGAATGTGACTCCTTCTGGTGGCCGCAGGAGGCTCTGGAGATCTGCAACGCACGCTTCCTTGATGACGTAGTTGCCGCGCGGCTTGGGGTGGGCGGAAACCCCTGGTCGACTCGTGGGTGGGCCGATGTCATCGAGCCGGTCGGGGAAGGCCGCTGACATCCGCAGCTGACATCAACGTCGGCGAACAGCGGTGGTGTTGAGCGAGCCTGAGCAGCCTTACTGGTCCCCCGGGCAGCGGCTGTGGCTGGACTTGGAGCGAACTTCTTCTTGGCGAAGGGGCCCTATCCGGCCTCGGGCTTCTCGTCCGGAGCCGTTTGCGTGCGCGGTGCGCGGTGCGTGAGCGGAGGGGGAGTGCCGGCAGGTCCCGTGATCAGGGCTTGGCGCGGAGGATGTCGATGTTGCCGTGGCGGGTGCGGGCGCGGACCTCGACGCTGTCTGCGGCCTTGTCGGGGGCCTCGGAGGCGGTGAGTGTGTTGCGGACCTGTCCGGAGCCCGAGCTGACGTCGAGCCAGGCGGCGCTGCCCTCGCGGATGCCGACCTCGATGGCGCCGTAGGAGGTCTCCAACTGGACGGTTCCGCGGGCCACGTCGGCCGCGCGCACGGTGCCGTGGGCGGTGGTCGCGGCGACCGAGCTCTCGGCGCGTGCGATGTCGATGTCCCCGTGGCCGCCGCGCACCCGCAGCTCGCCGGTCACGGTGCCGACGATCGTCGTGCCGTGCGAGTTCTTCAGGACGGCGGAGCCGTTGACGGTGCCGACGCGCAGGCTGCCGGTGCTGGTGGTGATCTCGGCCGTGCCCTCGACCCGGTCCACGGTGATCGAGCCGTGCGCCGCGGTCAGATGCAGCGGTCCGGTGGTGTCGAGGCGGGTGTCACCGGACGAGGTCTTCACGCGGACCTCGCCGAGCCGGCCCTCGCCGAGCACCTGGGCCCAGGCGCCGGTCATGTCGATGCGCGAGCCCGTGGGCAGTTCGACCGTCACATCGACGGTGCCGGGGCGGCGAAGCGAATTGCGCTGCTTGGGGGTCCTGACGGTCAGGTTGCCGCTGGCGTAGGTGACTTCGGCCTGCTCGGCGGCCCGTACGTCCCGGTCCTGCTTCGGGTTGCGGGGCCGCACCTCCACGACGGTGTCGAGGCGGTCGCTCGCGGTGAAGTGGATGGAGCCGGCCTCCACGTGGGCGGTGACGGCGATCGGTTCGGGAGAGTCGAAAGAAGGCATGGCTGTACCGTCCTCATGGGTCTCGATGGCGTCCCTGCAGGTGGGACGTGGTGTGGGTGAAGTGGCGCGGGCGCGGAACCGGGCGCGGCTAGTGCACCCAGCCCGTGAAGCTCTGTCCGACCGTGTGGGTCTTGCCCGCCGTGCCGCGCGGCTGCGTGCCGCCGGTGACCGCGGCCGACACGGCGCGCACCAGCCACGCGTTGACCGACAGGCCCTCGCGGCTCGCGGCCTCCTCGGCGCGCGCCTTGAGGTGGGCCGGCAGGCGCAGATTGACGCGGGCGGTGCCGCCCTCGTCGCCTTCGGCGGGTACCGGCGCCTGGAGCGGTTCGACAGCGGCGGAGGGCGCTTCCGCGGGGCCGCCGCCAGGGGGCGGGGTCACCACGAAGTCGGGGTCCAGTCCGCGCAGCCGTACGTCGACCGAGCCGGGGGCGAGTTCGCGGGTGATCTCGTCCATCGCGGCGGAGAGCACATTGAGCATGGTCAGGCGGGTCGCCGACTCCAGGGGAGCGGTGAGCCGCTCGGCCAGCTCGCGGGCTTCTTCTCCGCCGGCTTCGGCGGCCACCGCGAGTTCGCGGCGCAGGGTGTCGACATACGGCGTGAGGTCCATGGCGCCATGATGGCATCATGGTGGTGTCATGTGCAAGCGTGGGTGGCGTCTTGCGGGGGGAGAGGGGTGGGGTGAGATCGGGGGGCGACCGTTTGAGCTGGAGAAACTGAGTGGCCCCGGATGGCCCCGGATGGCCCCGGGTGGCCCCGGGTGGCCCCAAGTGGCCCCGGGTGATGCCAAGATGGCCGCGCGATGCCACGTGATGTCGGGTGGCCCCGGGTGGCGCCGGGGGGCTGGGGGGTGCCGGGCCGGGCCGCCCGTTCACCGAGCGAGGGTGGTCGCGGCCAGCTCGCGCCAGTTCGTCCGCGCTCCGTCCCGCGTCGCCTCGGTGAACCGGGCGTCGCCGAGGACATGCCGTGCGGCCCGCTCGATGCGGGCCACATCCGGTTGGGAGCGATCCGGCAGGCCGCGCACACCGGTGCTCGCCGCCAGCAGCCGGGCGGCCTGCTCGTACTGGCCGCCGCGCAGCGCCAGATCCGCGATCCCGACGAGCACCTGCGCGATCAGGGGCGCATGCCCCGCCTCGGACGCCGCACGGAAGGCCGCGAGGCGGTGTGCGCGGGCCTCGCCGAGATCCTCGGCGAGGTAGCCGAGCAGGTCCTGTATCCCCGCGCGGACGTTCGCCCGCTCGGCGTCTTCGCCCAGTATCGCCGCCACGACGTCGAGTTGCCGGTGCGCCTGCCCGGCGTCGCCGCTCCAGCGCGCGAGCGCCGCCTTCGCCAGGGCCAGCTCGGCCAGCGCGTTCGGCCAGGCGACCCGTTCCGCGGACCGCTGCGCCTCGGCCATCACGGCAGCGCTGGACTCCTCGTCGCCCAGCAGCCAGTACAACTGGGCCTGCCGCGACCGCATCGGCACCACGTCCTCGAGGGCACCGACCTCGGTGACGACCGCGATGGCCTGCTCGTAGTACGCGCACGCACCGGCGAACTCGCCGCGCATGGCGATGCGATTCGCCAGCTCGGTCAGGGCGAACGACGTCCCCCACCGTTCGCCGAGCGCCCGGAACTCGGCGAGCGCCGCCTCGAGATACGCATCCGCGTCCCGGCCGCCGTGACCGAGCATGATCCGCATCTTGCCCAGGTGCAGCCGGGCAAGGGCACGTACCCAGGGGTCCTCGTCGGTGAGCAGCGCTTCGAACGCGGGCAGGGACGCGTCCGGCGCCCGCAGCATCCGTTCCAGCGGGGCGACGAACCCCAGCGCCGGGTGACGGCCCCGCACCCGCCGGCTGACGTCGTAGGCCCTGCGGATCCACTCCTGCGCCCGGTACTGGTCACCCGGCCCGGAGGTCACGTACATCACGACGAACGCGTACACCACGGCCCGGATCTCGTCGGCCACCTCGCCGGGCAGGGCGGTGGCCGCCAGGATCAGCTCATGGCCCTCGGCCTTGTGCCGGCCGAGCCACCAGTACCAGCCGGCGGCCGCCGCGAGCCGCATCGCCCCGAGCGCCTCGCCGGCCGCCAGCGCACCGCGCATCGCCGCAGCGATGTTGTCGTGCTCCACCTCGAGCGCGGCAAGCCATTCCAGCTGCTCGGCGCGGCGAAGACGCGGCTCCGCGGTCTCGGCGAGTTCGGTGAAGTACGCCAGATGCGCACGGCGCGCGAGATCCGCCTCCCCCGCCTCGGCGAGCCGGTGCCCGGCGTACTCCTTGATCGTGCCGAGCGACCGGTAGCGGGGCGCCCGGTCGCCCTCGGCGAGCACCAGCGACTTCTCCGCCAGCGCGGTCAGCAACTCCAGTACCTGCCCCGCCTCGACCGCATCGCCCGAGCAGACCCGCTCGGCCGCTTCCAGGCTCGCACCACCGGAGAACACCGAAAGCCGGCGCAGCACCGTCCGCTCGGCGTCGGTGAGCAGCTCCCAGCTCCAGTCGATCACCGCACGCAGCGTCCGGTGCCGCGGCAGCGCGGTACGGCTGCCGCCGGTCAGCAGGCGGAACCGGTCGTCGAGCCGATGGGCGAGCTGGTCGAGGGACATGGTGCGCAACCTGGCCGCGGCCAGCTCGATGGCCAGGGGCATACCGTCCAGTGCCCGGCAGACGCGCGCCATGGCCGTCAAGGTGGGGGCGTCGGCCGCGAGGTCCGTGCGCACCGCGCCGGCCCGGTCCTGCAGCAGCCGGACGGCCGGCGAGGACGCGATCCGGCCGGGGTCGGCGTCCTTCGCGGGCAGGGCCAACGGTGCGACCGGCCACAGCGCCTCACCGGTGATGCCCAGCGGTTCCCGGCTCGTGGCGAGGATCCGCAGCCGCCGGCACTCCCCGAGCAGCCGATGGGCGAACACCGCCGCGGACTCGATCACATGCTCGCAGTTGTCCAGGACCAGCAGGGCGTCCCGCTCGCGGATCGCGGCGATGAGCCGGTCCACCAGCTCCGTGTGGGGCGCCCCGCCGAGCAGGGCGTCGCGCAGGCCCAGCCCGGCGAGCGCCGCCTGCGCCACATCGCCGTCCGCGCCGAGCGCGGCGAGCTCCACCACCCAGGCCCCGTCCGGCAGCTCGCCGAGCAGCGTGCGCGCGGTCTCCGTGGCCAGCCTGGTCTTCCCCGAACCGCCGGGCCCGATCACGGTGGTGAGCCGGTGTTCGGCCAGCAGCCCGCGGACCGCGTCGACATCGGCGTCCTTGCCGACGAAGCTGGTCAGCTCGGCACGCAAGTTCGTCCTGCGGCCCTCCGCCCGCTGCCCCACCTCGCCCCGCCGCCCCACCTCGCCCCGCAGCAGCGCGACATGCAGCGCCGACAGCTCCGGCGAGGGGTCGACACCCAGCGCGTTGGCCAGCGTCTCCCTCGTACGCTGGAACACCAGCAGCGCCTCGCTGTCGCGACCGGACGCGACGAGGGCACGCATCAGCGCGGCGACCAGCCGTTCCCGCACCGGATGCGCGGCCACCAGGTCGGTCAGCTCCGTCACCAGCCTCACGCCGTGGCCGAGGCCGATCTCCGCATCGAACCGATCCTCCATCGCGGTCAGACGCAGCGCCTCGAGCCGGGTGACCGCCGCGTCGAACGCCGCACTGCCCCGCACCCCGACGTCCTGCATCGCCGCACCGCGCCACAACGCCAGGGCCTCGCGCAGCCGCCGCGGATCCTCCTCGTCCCGGGCCCGGCCGACGAGACGTTCGAAGCGCACGGCGTCGACGGCGTCGGGCTCCACCGCCAACCGGTAGCCGTTCGGCTGCCCCTCGACCGACCCCTCCGGCAGCGCCTTCCGCAGCCGGGAGACCAGGCGCTGCAAGGCGTTCGCCGCGTCGGCGGGCGGGCGCTCCCCCCAGATCCAGTCGACGAGCGCCGCCTTCGAGACCACCTGTCCCGGCTCGAGCGCGAGGGCGATCAGCAGTCCGCGCAACCGGGCGCCCGGCACGTCGGCCAGGACGCCGTCATCCGTGCGAACCTCGAACGAACCGAGCATCCCGATATGCACCCGGACGATTTTGCCACGGGCGCGGGACGGTCAAGGGCCGCACCATCTCCCCGACCGCGCCCGGGGCTTGGCCGGTGTCAGAGCCGTGTCAGCCGTATGTCAGGACCCTCGGCGATCGTGGCCGCAACAACCCGCCGCGAAAGGAATCCCGATGAACCAGACGCATCACACGGCTCCGGTCCCGCAGGGCCTGCCCATGGAGCGCGACGCGGGCCCCTTCGACCCGCCCCGTGACATCACCCGGCTGCGCGAGGCCCGCCCGGTCAGCCCCATGGCCTTCCCCGACGGCCACCAGGGCTGGCTCGTCACCGGCTACGACGCGGTCCGCCAGCTGATGGCCGACACCCGCTTCAGCTCCCGCCAGGACCTCGGCGTCCTCCACCTGCCGTACGAGACCCCCGGCATGCCCGTCTTCACCGAACCGTCCCCGCAGGTCCCGGGCCTGTTCGTCGCCATGGACCCGCCCGACCACACCCGGCTGCGACGCAAGCTCACCGGCGCCTTCACCGTCAAACGCATGAAGATGCTCGAAGAGCGCATCAGCGACATCGTCGAGCGGCAACTGGACGAGATGGCACGCCTGGCCCCACCGGTCGACCTGGTCAAGGAGTTCGCGCTGCCGGTGCCCTCACTGGTGATCTGCGAACTGCTCGGCGTCCCCTACGAAGACCGCGACACCTTCCAGACCAACTCCGCCAAGTTCATGGCCAAGGACCAGGTGCTCGAGGAGAAGATGGCCGCGTACGGCGCCATGAACGGCTACCTCGCCGAACTGGTCACCCGCAAACGCGCCACCCCCGGCGAGGACATCCTGTCCGACCTGGCCCGCCACGACGACCTCACCATCGAGGAACTCACCGGCATCGCCTTCCTGCTGCTGCTCGCCGGCCACGAGACCACCGCCAACATGCTGGCACTGGGCACCTTCGCGCTCCTGGAGCACCCCGAGCAGCTCGCCGAACTGCGCGCCGACCCCGACCTGTTCCCCGACGCCGTCGAGGAACTCATGCGCTACCTGTCCGTCGCCGACATCTTCTACCGCTACGCCACGGAAGACCTCGAACTCGGCGGGGAGACCATCGGCAAGGGATCGACCGTCGTCATCTCACTGCTGGCCGCCAACCGCGACCCCCGGCGCTTCGACCACCCCGACACCCTGGACCTCCACCGCAAGGCCCGCGGCCACACGTCCTTCGGCCACGGCATCCACCAGTGCCTCGGCCAGCAGCTCGCCCGCATCGAGATGCGCGCCGGCTTCGCCGGACTGCTGCGCCGCTTCCCCACCCTCCAGCTCGCCGTCCCCGCCGGAGAGGTCCGCCTGCGGACCGACATGAACATCTACGGCGTCCACGAACTGCCGGTCACCTGGACGGAATCCGCCCGGACGACGGCATGAGGAAGGGAGGGCCGGTGAGTCCCGGCCCTCCCCCCACATCCGTCGGCAGCGGTCAGCGCAGCCGCAGCGCCTTGCGGAGGGTGGTGAAGAGGTCGGTCTGGTTGGTGACGCCCAGGACCCGGTAGGCCTGCGGGCCCTGCGCGGCGATCCGCACCTGGGTGCCGGTGTGCTCCTGCGACTGGCCCGGCGTGTTGGTCGAGTAGTTGACCTTCAGCCGGCCGCCCTCATCGGTGACGAGGGTGGAGGACAGGCCGGGCGGGTTGGCCTCCAGCGGCACCATCTGGCTGGAGTGGCCGTGGTCGGCAGTGGTGACCACCAGCGTGTCGGGGTGCTTGGCGGCGTAGTCGCGGGCCACCTTCACGGCCCGGTCGAAGGCCGCGGTCTCACCGATCTGGCCGCAGGGGTCGGCGGCGTGGTCCTGCTTGTCGATCGAGGCGCCCTCGATCTGGAGGAAGAAGCCCTGGTCCCGGCCCTGGCCGCGCTTCGACTTCTGCTTGTCCTCCAGCAGTTGGATCGCCTTGGTGGCCTGCTCGTCCAGCGCCGGGGTGCCGGCGGGCCGCTGCGCGTTGCTGGTGGTGCAGCGCTGCGGGTCCGTGCCGCCGACGGCCGCGGGCTTGCCGGTCCACTCGACGGGGACGGTGCCCGGCGCGAACAGCCCGAGGACCGGCTTGCCGCCCTCGACGTCCTTGAGGCCCTGCTTGTCGGTGACGATCTGGTAGCCGAGTCTGCGCGCCTGCTCCGCCACCGTCAGGCCCTTGTACGGGCCTTCGGTGATCTTCTGGTCGAAGCGCTGCTTCCCGCCGCCCAGCAGCACGTCCACCTTGTGGTTGACGCTCTGCTCGGCGATCGAGCCGGGGCCGCCCGCGGCGATCGTGTCGGCCGCGCACTTGGCCATGTCGGCCGGCCCCTGGCAGCTGCGGTCGCTGACGTGGGAGGCGAGCACGGCCGGTGTGGCGTCGGTCAGTTCGGCGGTGGTGACCGACCCGGTGGCGTAACCGTTCTTCTGCGCCAGCTCCAGGATCGTCGGCAGCGGCTTGTCGGTGTCCGGCGTCTTGGAGATACGGCCGTTGACCGTCTTGTGCCCGGTGGCCCAACCGCTGCCGCTGGCCGCGGAGTCGGTGACGTAGTCCGGCTTGCCGTTCTTGTCGACCGCGTACGTCGTGTACGCGCCGGTCAGCGGGAACTTGTCCATGTTCAGCCGGCCCGCGGCGCCCACGGTGTAGTTCCGCGCCAGCGTGATCTCCGAGTCGCCCATCCCGTCACCGATCAGCAGGATGACGTTCTTCGCCTTGCCGCCCTGGATCGCGCGCGCCGCCTGGTCCTTGGGGCCGAACGCGGCCGCTCCCGCGGGGACGGCCACACCGGTGGCGAGCAGCACGGCAGCGCCGGTTATGGCGCGGCGGCGGGACAGGCGCAGTCTTCGCATGAAATCTCCTCGTCTACGACCGGCTGTCGCCGGACGCTCGCAGCTCACCAGGAGCGGGTGAACACCGCATGGCCTGCCGGTGGCGCACGGCCCACGGGCGGGTGCCGCGGGGTGGGGAGGAGTTCACGGCGTGCGAACGGAGGGAGCCGGAGCTGTCGGGTGCTTGGCAGGGACGCCCTTCGAGCCGGTGTCGCCACCGCCGCTTAAGGAGGCGAGTACGAGGAGAAGGATCAGCAGACCGGCGCCTCCTCCTGCAGCCGTCGCGGCGGCGGGGCGGTTGATCCGGCGGACGTGTGGTCGGACGTAGTGGCCGTTGCGGTGGTGGCCGCGCACGTGCGTCGTGGGCCCGGTCGCAACGGGCCGAGGGCGGGGAACGGCTGTGCCGGCGCGGCGCGGCGCGTCAACCCGGCCAGCCGGCAGCGCGGCGGCCGACCGAGTGCGGCGATGGTGCGGTCGAACCCAGGTGCCGTCGCTGCGACGGTGACCACGCACGTATGTCATCAGTGAGTTCCTCGCATGAGGCAAGACGGAAGGAGGGGTGAACTCAAATCCAGGTGCACTCACCACGTTAGCCGTGCCCACTGACACTCCGAGCCGCGTCAACTACAGGATGTTGACGCGCAGTTGAATATGCGTGGCACAGGATCCCCGCTGGACTTCCGGCGACACTTCAGAGTCGGTTCGGTATCGAGTGGGCGGGCATCTCAGGCTGGTGAAACCCGGATGATGACGTATGTCGTCCCTCGGTGAGGGAACCGGTCTCCCGGCTGCCGGTGCTTCGTCAGCGGGGCCACTCCTCCGGGGTGCTGCTGGTGACCACGTGGCAGACGGCGGGCTTGCCGGGGCCGGGGGACCGGCCCGTGGCGACGACGCGGACGCCGTCCAGCAGGATGCGACAGGAGACGGTCCCGTTCCCGGTCGGGGTGACCTCCACGCGGGCCTCCTCGCCGGTGTTGACGAGGGCCTCCGTGCTCCAGGGCAGCTTGGTGGGGCCCAGCGTCACGTCCTTGTGGTCGGGCTTGTACTGGTCCGGGTTGTGCCGGTAGCTCACCGCGGCGGCCCGGGGCCCGCCACGGGAGGACGTGGCCTCGTACGTGAGGTACCAGGCGTTTCCGCCTCGCCACTTCTTGATCTCGGTCACGTTGTTCTTGGCCCACAGCATCCCGCCGAGGATGAGGGCCGCGACCGCCACGAAGATGATCACGAAGAGCGCGTCGCCCCGGCGGCGGCGAGACGGCTGGTGCGGTGGTGCCATGGTGACCTCGGCCTGTTTCTGTGCCCTGCCCGTGCTGCCCTGTCGGAGCCGCCCTGTCCGTGCTGCCCTGTCCGTGCTGCGGGGCCCGTGCCGCGTGGCGCGGACTGCGCTGTGGCACGTGGCTTCTTCGCTCTCCGGGCCACCGTACTCAGGGTGAACACGGCGAGTAGTCGACCCGCCGACCGATCTCCTTCTCCCCCTCTGGTCGCACCCGACCGGCACGGAGGACGCCTGAAGGATGACCGGCGAAGGCCGGGGGCGGGAGCCGCTAGCGGGGGTCGGGAGGGGGAGCCTCCGGGGTGGGAGGGGTGCGGTGGCGGGACCGAAGAGGCGTTTGTGGTGGCACTGGAGGGGTGAAGGGGCCTGTGGACGACCCGTTCTGACGGGACGTCCGCCGGGCGTCGGCGTAAGTTCACGGGCATGGTGACTTCGATGACCCAAGAGGACTACGAGCGGCGCATGGAGCGGGCGGGGCAGGCCGCCGCCGAGGCGGGCCTGGCCGGGCTGCTGGTGACGCCGGGGCCGGATCTGACGTGGCTGTGCGGCTACCGGCCGCCCGCGGACACGGAGCGGCTGACCGCCCTGGTGATCGCGCCGGGGCAGCGTTCGCGGCTGCTGGTGCCCCTGTTGGAGCGGCCGGACGCGGAGTGTTCCACCGGGAGCGGGGCGATGGAGGTGTCCGGGTGGAGCGATGGCTCGGATCCGTACGCGGAGATCGCCAAGTGGATCGAGCCGCAGGGGCGTTACGGGGTGTCCGACGCGACCTGGGCGATGCATCTGCTGGGGCTGCAGCGGTCGCTTCCGGGGAGTGCGTACGCCGCGCTGACGGAGGTGCTGCCGATGCTGCGTGCCGTCAAGGACGCGCACGAGGTGGCGCGGCTGGCCGCGGCCGGGGCCGCCGCCGACGCGACGTACGAGGAGATCCTCGGGGTGCGCTTCGCCGGGCGGCGGGAGTCGGAGGTGGCCGGCGACCTCTCGCGGCTGCTGATCGAGCACGGGCACAGCCAGGTGGACTTCACGGTCGTCGGGTCGGGCCCCAACGGCGCGAATCCGCACCATGAGGCGGGGGAGCGGGTCATCGAGGACGGCGACATGGTCGTGCTCGACTTCGGCGGACTGAAGGACGGGTACGGCTCGGACACCACGCGGACCGTGCACGTCGGCGAGCCGGGCGCCGAGGAGCGCAAGGTGCACGACATCGTGCGCGAGGCGCAGCAGGCGGCCTTCGAGGTGGTACGGCCGGGCGTCGCGTGCCAGGACATCGACCGGGCGGCCCGGAGGGTGATCAAGGCGGCCGGGTACGGCGAGTACTTCATCCACCGGACCGGGCACGGCATCGGGGTGACCACGCATGAGCCGCCGTACATGGTGGAGGGCGAGCATCTGCCGCTCGTACCGGGGATGTGCTTCTCGATCGAGCCGGGCATCTATCTGCCGGGGAGGTTCGGGGTGCGGATCGAGGACATCGTGACCTGCACGGACGCGGGCGGGCGGCGGCTGAACGAGACGGCGCGGGAGATGGCGGTGGTGCACTAGCGGGAGGCGGCCCCGGGCTCCGGCTCTCCGGGTTGGAGACCTGGGGCCTGAGACCCGATGCCTGAGGCCCGGTGCCTGAGGCCCGAAGCCTGGGGCCCCGGGACCGGGGCCTGAAGCCCGGGGCGCGGGCCTGGGGCCCCGGGCGCCGCCCGCCCGGTCCGCGCCGGCTGCGGCGCCACTACGGCACCAGGATCACCTTCCCGATCGTCCCGCGGGTCTCCAGGGCGCGGTGTGCGGCCGCGGCCTCGGACAGCGGGAAGGCCTGGACCGCCGGTACGAGCCGGCCGGCCGCGGCCTCGGCGAGCGCGGCGGTCTCCAGGGTGCGGATCGGGTTGGCGCCGCCGGCCCGGGTCAGCATGGGCGGCCCGAGCACCTGCTCGGAGGTGATCCCACGGGCCGCCAGCTCGCCGTCCGTGAACTCCAGCGGGCCGCCGGTGAGCAAGCCTTTCGAGGACCAGCCGAAGACCAGATGGCGGCCGCCCTCGGCAAGGAGGTCGACGGCCGCGCGCCCGGGGGCGCCGCCGACCGAGTCGAAGACGATGGTGGCGCCGGGCACGCCGCGTTCGTCGAGGAAGGCGCGGACCAGCGAGGGCCAGTCGTCGTCGGTGTAGTCGACGGCGAGGTCGGCGCCGAGTTCGCGGGCCCACGCCGCCTTGATGGTGCCGCCGGCCAGCCCGATGACCGTCGCGCCGGCGTTCTTGGCGTACTGGACGAGCAGTGAGCCGATACCGCCGGCGGCCGCGGGAACGAGGACGATGTCGTCGGCGGTCAGGTCGGCGAAGAGCAGGATGCCCATGGTGGTGCGGCCGGTGCCGATCATGGCCACCGCCTGGGCCGCGGTGAGGTTCTCGGGGATCGGGTGCAGCCGGTCGGCGGCCACGACGGCCAGTTCGGCGTAGCCGCCGGGGGCCGCGCCGAGATGGGCGACGACGCGCCGGCCGAGCCAGGCGGGGTCGGTGCCCTCGCCGAGCGCGTCGACGGTGCCGGCGACCTCCCGGCCGGGCACGGTCGGGAGCTGGGGCAGCGGTACGGGCCCGCCCTCCCGGCCCTCCCGTAGGGCCGTGTCCAGGAGGTGGACGCCGGCCGCGGCCACCGCGACGCGGACCTCGCCGGGGCCCGGCACGGGGTCCTCGACGGTCTCGTGGGCGAGGTTCTCAGCGGGGCCGAAGGCATGCAGCCGTATCGCGTGCATGGCGCTGTCTCCTTGGCAGTTGGGACGTGGACGGTTCGCCCTACCCGGCGGGCGAATGCCAACACTCTGTTACCTCAAGCCCGGTTGAGGTCAACCCCCGTGCGGGACGGTCCGGCCGGCCGGGATGTGTGCGCCGAGGGCCGCGCGTGAGGTCCCAGATCCGCTGTTTTCACAGGTCAGGGCGGATTGTCAGTGGGGTGGTCCACGATGGATGGGCAGGGATGGAAGCGGAGGGCGGAACGCGGACGGCGCGAGGGCGGAACGCGGACGGCCTGAAGACGGTATGCGGACGGCGCGAGGAAACGCGTACGGCGCGGGGGCCAACGCGGACGGCGCGAAGACGGAAGAAGGTGATCGCGTGGCGGGGCGCGGTAAGGAGACGGTCCGGGCGGTGCGGCGGCCTCAGGTGCGGTTGCCGGAGCTGACGGCGTACGACGGCGGGGAGCTGGAGGCCGAAGGGGACTACGACGGGCTGGAGTTCGCCGAGGCCGACTGGGCCGGGCAGTCGGCGCGCGGCGCGCGGTTCATGGACTGCGCGGTGCGGCGCTGCGGACTCGACGAAACGGTGCTCGGCCGGGCGCGGTTCATCGACAGCGTGCTGAGCGGTGTGCGCGGGGTGGGGACGGACCTTTCCGGGGCTTCGCTGCGCGATGTGGAGGTGTCGGACGCCCGGCTCGGCGGGGTGCAGCTGCACGGTGCGGTGCTGGAGCGGGTCGTGGTGCGCGGCGGGAAGATCGACTTCCCGAATCTGCGCGGCGCCAAGCTGCGGGATGTCGCCTTCGAGGGCTGTGTGCTGATCGAGGCGGACTTCGCGGGCGCGGAGCTGGAGCGGGTGACGTTCGACGACTGCACCCTGGCGCGGGTGGACTTCTCCGAGGCGCGGATGAAGGACGTCGATCTGCGCGGTGCGGCCGCGGTGGACATCGCGCGGGGCATCGACCGGCTGTCGGGCGCGGTGATCAGCGCGACCCAGCTGATGGATCTGGCGCCGGCGTTCGCGGCGCAGATAGGCGTACGGGTGGAGTGAGGCCGGGCCCGCGCGAGGAGGCCGCGCCCGTGCGAGGAGGCCGCGCCGACCGAGGAGGCCGCGCCGCCCGAGGTGCCGGGGCCCGCCGGGTGTGGGTCAGACCCGGGGGAAGCGGGCCTGGAGGTCCCAGACGGCGGGGTTGTCGCCGAGACCGTCGTGCATGTCGGTGAGGTCGGCGATCAGGTCGTGCAGAAAGTCGCGGGCCTCGCGGCGCAGCGCGGAGTGGTTGAAGGTCAGCGGGGCCTCGTCGGCCGGCATCCAGTCCGCGTCGATGTCCACCCACCCGAAGCGGCGCTCGAAGAGCATCCGGTCGGCGGATTCGGTGAAGTCCAGCTCCGCGTGGATCGGGCGGGCGGAGCGGTTGCCGCGCGGGTCGGTGTCGAGCCGCTCGACGATGTCGCAGAGCGCCCAGGCGAAGTCGAGGACCGGCACCCAGCCCCAGGCCGTGGACAGCTCGCGGTCCGTCTTCGTGTCGGCGATGTAGACGTCGCCGCAGAAGAGGTCGTGGCGCAGCGTGTGCACGTCCGCGGTCCGGTAGTCCGTCTGTGGCGGATCCGGGAAGCGGCGGGAGAGGGAGTAGCCGAGGTCGATCACGTCTTGATGGTGTCACGCCCGTGCGGCGGGCCCTCGCCCGCACCGGCCCGGAACGGAAGGGGGGAGGGACATGGAGGGGCCCGCCGGCGCCTCAGGGCAGCAGCCGCTGCTCCTTGGCGACGGAGACGGCGCCGGCGCGGGTGTCCACACCGAGCTTGTCGTAGATGCGCCCCAGGTGTGTCTTGACCGTGGCCTCGCTGATGAAGAGGGCGCGGGCGATCTCGCGGTTGCTCAGCCCGCGTGCGAGCTGGCCGAGGATGTCCAGTTCCCGGTCGGTGAGGGTGGGGCGCGGACTGCGCATCTGGGCCAGGACACGATGGGCGACCGGCGCCGAGAGCGTGCTGCGGCCGGCGGCCGCGGCGCGGATCGCGGAGAACAACTCCTCCGGCCGCTCGGCCTTGAGCAGATAGCCGGTGGCGCCGGCCTCGATGGCACGGGTGATGTCGGCGTCGGTGTCGTAGGTGGTCAGCACGAGGACATGGGGAGTGCCGCGGCCGGCAGGGGCGGAGCCGGGCGAGCCGGGTACAGGGGGTGAGCCGGGTACGGACGACGAGCCGGGTACGGACGACGAGCCGGGTGCCGCGGGCGCTGAGCCGGGTGCGGCGGCGGCGCGGGCGATGCGGCGGGTGGCCTCGATGCCGTCGATACCGGAGCCGAGCTGGAGATCCATCAGGACCACGTCGGGGCGCAGCGCGGCGGCCAGCGCCACCGCCTCCTCGCCGTCGCCGGCCTCTCCGATGACCTCGATGCCGTGGGCGCTGCTGAGCAGGGCGAGCAGCCCGGCGCGCACGACGGCATGGTCGTCGCAGAGCAGGACGCGTACGGGGGTGTGCTCGGGTGCGCCGGCGGATGGGGTCATGGGGCGTTCTCCAGGGGGACGGCGGCGGACAGGACGGTGCCCTCGCCCGGTGCGGATTCAATGGTGAGGGTGCCGCCGAGCTGCCGCATCCGGGCGTACATGGCGGGCAGGCCGTGTCCCCGTTCGCGCCCGGAGGCGGCGGGGGAGGCGGGGGTGTACGGGGCCGGCGGCGGGGTGAAGCCACGGCCGTCGTCGGCGATGTCGAGGACGATCTGGTCGCCGAGGTAGCTGAGGGTCAGGGTGACGGTGGTCGCGGCGGCGTGCTCACGGACGTTGGCCAGGGCGCCCTGGGCGATGCGCAGCAGCGCGGACTGCACCCGGTCGGGCAGCGGAGCGGGCGTGCCGTCCTGGTGGAACCGTACGGCCGGTCCACGGGGAGCCGGCCCACCGCCCGCCTTCGACCGGTCCACCTCCGACCGGTCCACCTCCGATTGGCCCACTCCCGGCCCGCCCAGCCCCGGCCCGCCCCGCCCCGACTCGTCCAGCCCCGACTCGTCCGTCCGCGCGGCGAGTTCGCGCAGCGCCTGGGGCAGTGAGGCGCCGCCGGCCAGGTCGGCGGGGGCGAGGTCGTGCACGAAGCGGCGGGCCTCGGCGAGGTTGCGGGCCGTGATCTCGGTGGCCGTACGGACATGGCCGCGGGCGGCGGCGCCGTCGAAGTCCCAGACCCGGTCGGCGGCCTGCAGCAGCATTTGCTGGCTGGACAGCCCCTGGGCGAGGGTGTCGTGGATCTCCATCGACAGCCGCTGCCGCTCGGCGAGGGTGCCCTCGCGCCGCTCCGTGGCGGCCAGTTCGCGGCGGGTGCGCAGCAGATCGTCGATCAGCGCCCGCTGGCGTTCGGCCTGCCGCTCCATATGGATGAACACGGCGGTGGCGAGCGCGGCGACGGCCGGCGGGGCCAGCAGCAGATTCGGGTCGAAGCCGGTGGACAGCCGCAGTTGGGCGGCGACGACGAACGCGGTGAGCAGGCCCACCAGCAGCGACGCCGCACCGGCCGGCAGGGTCTGCAGGCCGGTGTAGAACAGCGGCACCGCGCACCAGGCGAAGCTCGGCGCCAGCAGGACCAGGACGACCCAGGTCGCCACCACCGCGCCCAGCCACAGCAGCCGGCGGGCGTTCGGCCGCCGCTCGTCGTGCGTACGGGAGCCGAGCGCCGGGCCGAGGACGTACAGCAGGGCGAGGGCGAGGCTGAGGGCGATGATCCAGGGGGTGCGGGGCTCACCGGGGTGCCGGGTCAGGAAGCGGGCGAGCGAGGCGCCCAGCAGCAGGAAGAACGCGATGTGCATGACCGGGCCCAGCCAGCGGGCGTCCGGATGGGGCTCTCGCGGCGGGTCCGCCGCCGGTGGCTGCGGGGTGCTGTGCACGTGGATCTCCTCATCGGGGCCGTGGCGACCTCGTGGTCATGGTGACCTCATGGCCAAGGCGACCTGGTGGTCGCGACCTCATGGCCGTGGCGAGGCCATGGTGACCTCGTGGCCATGGCGACCTCGTGGTCACGGTGACCTCGTGGTCTGGCGACCTCGTCGTCGTGGTGACCTCGTAGGCCTAGCCCGCGCGGCGAGCGTCCCGCATCAACCGATCGGCCGACACCCGTATCCCCCATCATGCACGGCGATCCCGGCCGGACCACCGATCCGCGCGCCCCCGCGTCCCCTCGACGATGAGGACATGACTGACAACGCCACCACCCAGATGACCGACTCCCCGGCCGCCGCCACGACCCCGGCCGCCGCCACGACCCCGGCCGCCAAGAAGCTGTCCCCGCGCGCCCGTATCGCCGCCGGTGCCGTCGCGCTCGCCCTGCTCGGCGCGGGCACCTTCGGCGCCGTCTCCGCGACCGCCGCCCCCGCGCGGGCCACCACCGCCGCGGCTACCGCCACCGTCGGCGAGAGCCTCACCCGCACCAGCACCCACCTCACGCTCGGCGCCGCCACCCGGGCCGCCCGGGCCGCCGTGGACGCCGCGAAGAAGGGCGGCCATGCGGTCTCGGTCGCCGTCGTGGACCGCAACGGCACCACGCTCGTCCAGCTGCGGGGCGACGGCGCCGGGCCGCAGTCGTACGAGTCGGCCGGGCGCAAGGCGTTCACCGCGGTCTCCTGGAACGCCTCGACCTCGGAGCTGGTCAAGCGGCTCGACCAGGCACCCACGCTCAAGGACATCCCCGGCACGCTCTTCCTGGCGGGCGGCACGCCGGTACAGGCCGAGGGGGCCCCGATCGCGGGCATCGGTGTCGCGGGCGCCCCGAGCGGTGCCCTCGACGAGCAGTACGCCAAGGCCGGCGCGGACGCACTCGGCAAGTAGCGGCAGCCCTCCAAGTAGCGGCAGCCCTCCAAGTAGCGGCAGCCCTCCAAGAAGCGGCAGCCCTCCGCAGACGCCCCGTAGGGCGGGGTCGAACGCTTCCCGTAGGGGACGCGAGCGCCCCCTGCGGGGCCACAACGGGCGGGGCGGGGGAGGTATTCCATGGCCAGCGCCGCGCCCCTACGGCAGCGTCAGCACCCGCGGTCCCTCGTCCGTCACCGCCACCGTGTGCTCGAAGTGGGCGGCGCGGCCGCCGTCCACGGTGCGCAGCGTCCAGCCGTCGCCGTCCGGTCGGTAGTCGTTCCCGCCGCCGGACAGGAACATCGGCTCGATGGCGATGACCAGGCCGTGGCGCAGGACGGGGCCCCGGCCCGGGCGGCCGTCGTTGGGGACCGGCGGGTCCTCATGCATCCGGCGGCCGATGCCGTGGCCGCCGAAGTCCTCGCAGATGCCGTAGCCGGCGGCGCGCCCGATGCTGCCGATCGCGTGGGAGACATCGCCGATGCGGGCGCCGACCACGGCCGCCGCGATGCCCGCCGCCAGCGCCCGCTCGGTGGTGTCCATCAGCCGCCGGTCCTCGGGGCGCGCGGTGCCGACCGTGAAGCTGACGGCCGCGTCGCCCGCCCAGCCGTCCACGACGGCGCCGCAGTCGATGCTCACCAGGTCACCGTCGCGCAGCCGCGATCCGTCCGGGATGCCGTGCACGATCGCGTCGTTGACGGAGGCGCAGATCACGGCCGGGAACGGGGTGGGGGCGAAGGACGGGCGGTAGCCGAGGAACGGCGAGGTGGCGCCGGCCTCGCGCAGGACCGTACGGGCGACCTCGTCCAGCTCCAGCAGCCGCACCCCCGGGGCGGCGGCCGCGCGCACCGCGGCCAGCGCGTCGGCGACCACCCGGCCGGTCACCCGCATCGCGTCGAGTGCCGTATCCGTCTTGATCTCCACCATCCGTATGACCTCCCCAGCGCCCGCCGTCCAGGCAAGCGTTATTTCTTTACCGGTATTTCTTTACCGGTATTAGTATCACGGGCATGGTGCGAACTCCACTGACCCCCTGGGAACGTGAACGCGGTGAACGGCTCGGCGCGCTGCTGCGTACGGCGCGCGGCGGGCGCAGCATGGTCGAGGTCGCGGCGGCGGCGGGGCTGTCCGCCGAGACGCTGCGGAAGATCGAGACCGGCCGGGCGCCCACACCGGCGTTCTTCACCGTCGCCGCGCTGGCCGGCACGCTCGGACTGTCGCTGGACGAGGTGGCGGCACTGGCCACGCCACCCGAAGCGGCCCCCGAGGACGCGGTCGCCTGACCCGCACCGGCCCCCGGAGGCGCACCCGGGGCCGGCCGTCGCCACACGCACGAAGGGCCGGCCCCCAACGGGGACCGGCCCTGCAAGCCTCGTGCGCCTACGCGCCCGTGACGCTCACGCGTCGCGGCCGCTCGCTCGGCAGCCTCAGACGTTCACGCCGAAGTCCTGCGCGATGCCGACGAGGCCCGACGCGTAACCCTGGCCCACGGCGCGGAACTTCCACTCCGTGCCGTTGCGGTACAGCTCACCGAAGACCATGGCGGTCTCGGTGGCCGCGTCCTCGCTGAGGTCGTAGCGGGCGATCTCGGCGCCGCCGGCCTGGTTGATGATGCGGATGAAGGCGTTCCGCACCTGGCCGAAGTTCTGGCTGCGGTTCTCGGCGTCGTAGATCGAGACCGGGAAGACGATCTTGTCGATGTCGGCCGGCAGACCCGCCAGGTTGACGTTGATCTGCTCGTCGTCGCCCTCGCCCTGGCCGGTGACGTTGTCGCCCGTGTGGACGATCGACTGGTCCGGCGTGGCCTTGTTGTTGAAGAAGACGAAGTGCTGGTCCGAGTAGACCTTGCCGCTCGGGTTGACCGCGATCGCGCTGGCGTCGAGGTCGAAGTCCGTGCCGGTGGTGGTGCGGACGTCCCAGCCGAGGCCGACCGTGACGGCCGTCAGGCCCGGTGCCTCCTTGGTGAGGGAGACGTTGCCGCCCTTGGACAGGCTTACAGCCATGGGGATGTCCCTTTCCTTGTCAACGCGTCGATTCGTCGGGCTCCGTACTGCGCACGAAGCTACCGTCACTCACCACAACGCCGTGAGGGGACCACGAGGTTCCAGCTGTCTTTACTCTCTTTGCCGAATCCTGATGCCGAACGCCCCCGCGGGTGCCCTGTAAAGAGGGTGACGGGAGCCCTCGGCCCGGGGATCATAGGACGCATGTCCGGGCCCTATGTCATCCGCGGTTCGGTCGTCCTTCCAGAGGCCGAGCTCGTATGGCGTTTCTCGCGGTCCTCCGGTCCGGGCGGCCAGCACGTCAACACCAGCGACAGCCAGGTCGAGCTGCGCTTCGACCTCGTCAAGACGCAGGCGCTGCCGCCGGTGTGGAAGGAGCGTGCCCTGGAGCGGCTGGCCGGTCGGCTGACCGACGGCGTGCTGTCCGTACGCGCCTCCGAGCACCGCTCCCAATGGCGCAACCGCGAGACCGCGGCCGTCCGGCTCGCCGCGCTGCTGGCGCAGGCCACCGCGCCGCCGCCCGCACCGCGCCGCAAGTCGCGGATCCCACGGGGCATCAACGAGCGCCGGCTGCGGGAGAAGAAGCAGCGCGGCGAGACCAAGCGCGGCCGCTCGGGCCGCGACTGGGGCTGAGCCACCGCCGCCCGGCGCCGAACCACCGCCGCCCGGTGCCAGGCCACCGCCGCCCGGAACGCGACCGCCGGCACCGCCGCCCCGCTCACCCCAAGTGCCGGTACTTCCCCCGGAAGTACGTCAGCGGCCCGTCGTCCTCATTGGGGACCGACGTCGCCAGCACCCGCCCGATGACCAGCGTGTGATCGCCGGCCATCACCCGCTGCTCGGTGCGGCACTCCAGCGTCGCCAGGGCGCCCCCGATGAGCGGGGCGCCGGACGCTTCGCCCCTTACATGCGCGATGTCCTCAAAGAGCAGTCGGTCGCTGATGCGCCCCTTCATGGCGAATCGTCCGGCAATCTGCCGCTGGTGCCCGGACAGCACCGACACGGCCCACAGCGGCTGCGCCGCCAGCAGGTCGTCCATCCGTGAGTCGTTGCGAACGCTCACCATCACCAGGGGCGGGTCGAGGGAGACGGACAGGAACGCCGTGGCGGTCATGCCGACGTCCTCGCCGCGCGGCCCGTCGTCCGGGTCGTGGGCGGTGATCAGCACCACGCCGGCGGCGAGGCGGGACAGGGCGGCACGGAACTCGTCGTCACTCACCCCAACAGAATGCGGGATCGGTGCGCCGCCCGGCACGGATGTCAGGGCGACGGCGGGTGTGGCTGGGGCTGCGGGCCCGGCGGACGCCGCATCGGCGAGGGTTTTCGTGAACACGCCACGAACGCTAACGTCCCAGCGCGCCGGGCCGCATCGGGCCCGGGGACCACTCGCGTCCTAGGTCCGACGACGGAGTCGCCCGGCGTCGGGCGCCCGAAAGTCCGCGAACCTCAGAATTTGCGTTCAGAAAGTGTAGAAATAGTGAACGCGGACTCGAATAATGGGGGCGCCGAAGATCGCCAAAGCTTGCTCACAGTCTGTGACTTGAGTCACAGCAGGCGCTAATTGTTGACCCTGTGTACCGAGTGAACAGCTCACTGTGATTCAGTGAGCGTGGAATCGGACGACGAAGAATCGTGGAGTTTGCTGTCGAGGTCTCAGGGAGAGCGAGCGATGGAGACCGAGTCGGAGCCATACGTCCGTCTTGCGACCCTGCGGCAGCTGCACCAAGTGGTCGCCGAGCTGAACACCGCACGCAGCCTTGCGGACACCTTGCAGACCGTCGCCGACGGCGCGCTCACCGGCCTCGGCTACGAGCTGTCCGCGGTCAACCTCGTCCGCCCCGACGGTGACCTCGTCGTCGCCGCCGTCGCCGGCAGCGCGGGCGCCGAAGCCCTGATGGCCGGGCGGGTCGGCTCACGGGCCTCCTGGGACCGCCGGCTGTCCATGGGCGAACGGTGGGGCGACCTGTGCTTCATCCCGTACACCGAGGGCTGGGTGCTCGACGACGACGACGTCCCCCAGTGGCACACCGCCGGCCCCGCACCCCGCTTCCCCGACGAGTGGCACCCCATGGACCGCCTCTTCGCGCCCATGTACACCGCCGGCAACGGCGGCGGCGAGCTGCTCGGAGTGATCTCCGTCGACCGTCCGCGCAACGGCCGCCGCCCCGGCCCCTGGGGCCAGGAAGCCCTGCAGATGTACGCCTTCCAGTCCGCCATCGCGATCAGCAACGCCCGCCTGCGGGCGAACATGCAGCGCGCCCTGGTCCGGCTGGAGCGCGAGCAGCAGGCCCTGCGCGCCAGCGAGGAAAGCTTCCGGCAGGCCTTCGAGTACGCACCCAGCGGAATGGCCGTCGCCGAAATGGGCGGCGACCAGCACGGACGGCTGCTGCGCACCAACGACGCCCTGTGCCGGCTCCTCGGCCGCACCGCCTCCGGCCTGCGCCGCTACTCCTTCTCCGACCTGGTCCACCCCGAGGACATCGGCACCCTGCTGCGCACCTCCGCCGAAGGCGGCCGCGCCGAGCTGCGCCTCGCCCGCCGCGACGGCACCTACGTCTGGGTCTCGCTGCGCAACTCCGTCGTCGCCGACACCGCCGACGGCCCCCGCTACCTGCTCACCCACGTCGAGGACATCGAGGAACGCAAACGCCACGAGCTGCAGCTCGCCCACCGCGCCAGCCACGACTCGCTGACCGGGCTGCCCAACAGCGCCGAACTGCGCGCCCGGCTCGGCGCCCGGCTGTGCTCGCGCCCACCGGGCTCGATGGCCGACGCCTACGCCTCAGCGGGCGGCGCCCACCCCAGCGATCCGCACGGCTTCCGCGCCGACGGCAAGGAGCCCTTCGACGGCATCGACGGCTTCGAGGGCAAGGCGCCCGTCCCCCTCGACCACCACGTCCACCTCATCGCCCCCGCCGAGGGACCGGCCGACGACGGCTCCAAGGGCCTCGCCGTCCTCTTCTGCGACCTCGACGGCTTCAAGTCGATCAACGACCGCTTCGGGCACAACACCGGCGACGCCGTACTGATCGAGGTCGCCCGCCGGCTGACCAGCGGCGTCCGCGACGGCGACACCGTCGCCCGGCTCGGCGGCGACGAGTTCGTGGTGCTCGCCGACGGCCTGGGCACCGCCGACGCCGCCGACCTCGCGGTCCGCCTGCGCAACGCCATCATCCCGCCCATCCGCGTCGAGGGCCGCGCCGTCCGCGTCGGCGCCAGCTTCGGCATCGGCTGGGCCGGCTGCGGGATGACGGCCGAAGAAGTACTGGAGTCCGCCGACCAGCGGATGTACGTCGAAAAACGCTCCCGCTCCAAGGCCAACCGGCGAGCCGCCGGCTGACCCGGCCCGCGCCGCGACCGCACGGCATGCCGCGCATCTCACACTCACCGCCCACCGGCCACCGCACCAGCAGTTCACCGATCTGTTCACCGATCTGTAGCGATCTTGTGGCCCTCCGGAGCCGGTGTGGCCGGGCCATCACGGGGTAGGCTGCGCCGATGCGGCGCGGCGCCGCCGGGGGCCCCGAAGACACAGCGCGCAGAGACCTCTGCGCACGCGTACCAACGCGTACACGACGCGCACAGATCGCTTGGGAGTGACACGGAATGACGGCCGGCAACAACGGCGCGGACACGCCGGAGAACGACGACCCGTTCGCCTACCTCTACCGCTCGGAAGGCGGCCAGGACGGCGCACCGGGCTCGGCGGGCGACGGCGCGGCCACCCGGCAGCCGGGAGTCCCGCGCACCTCCTACAACCAGGTGCGCGCCGTGGGCCAGCGCCAGTACGGCCAGCAGGCTCAGCAGCAGGTCACCTACGGCCAGCAGAACGCCAGCTACGCCGCACCCGAAACCCTCCCCGGCGGCGAACGCACCCGCACCGCCCCCGCCCCGGGCCACGGCGGCGGCCACGAACCGCGCCGCCGCAACGGCCTGCTGATCGGCGCCGTCGCCGTGGTCGCGGTGGTGTGCATAGGCATCGGCGTCGCCATGCTCACCAACAACGCCGGCGACAAGAAGTCCGACAACGCCGGCAAGCCGGGACCCACGGCCGGCGACACCGTCAAGCCCAACGAGCCCACCAGCAAGCCCAAGCCGGGCGAACTCCCCAAGGAGGAGGCGGCCAGCCTGCGGCTCGACGGCGGCGCGGCAACCGCCAAGGACATCGAGGGCGCCCGCTCGGCGAGCGGCTCGTACGTCGGCGGGTTCAACCAGGTCGGGGCGAAGGTCAAGTGGACCGTGGACCTGCCGGACAACGGCGATTTTCGGCTGTACGTGCGCTACAGCATCCCAGGAGAGGACGCCAACGCCACGCTCTCGGTCAACGGCAAGCCGAACAGCCAGCCGCTTGGCCTGAAGAACTTCATCCACTCCCCGCAGGGCGACTGGAAGAAGGGCTGGCAGTCCACTTGGGCCCCGATCACCCTGAACAAGGGCACCAACACCGTCGAGATCGCGTGCGCACAGGGCAACCAGTGCAACGCCATCCTGGATCAGGTGTGGCTGGCGAACGCCAACTAGTGGCCGGACAGCCGTACTTCCGCACCTCGGCGGGACAAGTCCCTTGTCCCGTGGGTCGCGTTCAAGAGCGTCGCCGTCTGGGGGTGATGCCGTCTCGGCCGGGCTTCCGCGCCGAGACGGGCCCGGTCGCCGCCACCCCTCACGCCACCGCCGGACGATCCGTCACCACCACCCGCCCCAGCAGCTCCTCATAGGTCGAGGCGTCGAACTCGCCCGCCGCCGGGGCCCGTACGGTGGCGGCCGACAGCGCCACCGCCCGCGTCAGACGGTCCGGCCACGGCAACTCCTCCACCAGCCCGGACAGCAGACCGGCCACCGCCGAGTCACCGGCGCCGGTGGGATTGCCCGCGAACCGCCGCGGCGGCGCCGCCTGCCAGGCACCGTCCGCGGTGACCGCCAGCATGCCGTCCGCACCCAGCGACGCCGCCACCGCGTGGGCGCCGCGGCGCCGCGCATCACGAGCCGCCCGCAGCGGCTCCGTGCTGCCCGTCAACGCCGCCAACTCGTCGGCGTTGGGCTTGGCCAGATCGGGACGGGCCGCCAGACCCCGGCGCAGCGGCTCGCCACTGGTGTCGAGGAGGACCGGCACACCCGCGGTGCGCGCGGCACGCGTCAGACGGGCGTAGACATCCACCGGGACGCCCGGCGGGAGACTCCCGCACAGCGCCACCGCCCGCGCCTCGCCCAGCAGTTCGCGATACGTCCCGAGGAAGGCCTCCCACTCGGCCGGAGAGACCGTCGGGCCCGGCTCGTTGAGCTGCGTGGTGTCGCCGGTGGCCGCGTCGACGACGGCGACCGTACGGCGGGTGGCGCCGCCGACCGGGACCAGCGCGTCGGTGACCTCCGTGTCCGCCAGCAGCGCCCGCAGCGCCTCCCCCGTCCCGCCGCCCGCGAAGCCGGTGGCGACCGTACGGTGACCGAGCGCGGCCAGCACACGGGCGACGTTCAGGCCCTTGCCACCGGGGCGCTCGGACACCTCGGTGACGCGATGGGTGCTGTGCGGACGGAGCCGGGGCACGCGGTAGGTGATGTCCAAGGCGGCGTTCAGCGTGACCGTGAGGATCATGGTCCCCCCTCCGGGCAGTCATGGCCGGGCGGCCGTGAGCGGGCGACCGCACTCGGCGGTGGCATGCGGACAAGTGCGCGAGCGATCATGCCATCGCCGACGGTGGTTGGCCCAGACCCCGGGTAACCACCGTGCGGCCGCCGACTACCAGCGACAGCCGGCACCCTGCGTAGCCGCCCTGGTGCCACCGCGGAGCGTCACACCCCCCGAGGACGCACCACCCACTCGCCCCGGCGCATGACACCCACCACGTCGTACGCCGCATCGAACACCACCAGATCGGCGTCCTTGCCGGCCTCCAGGGAACCGGCCCGCTCCCCGATGCCCAGCAGCCGCGCCGGGGTCGCCGAGAGCGCCTGCACGGCCTGGTCGACCGTCAGACCGTCGACCGTCACGGCCCGCCTGAACGCCCGGTCCAAGGTGAGCGTGGAACCCGCGATCGAACCGGCCGTCGGGCCCTCGCTGATCCGCGCCACACCGTCCTTGACCTCGACCCGCATCGGGCCGAGCGGATACATGCCGTCGTTCATCCCCGCCGCGCCCATCGCGTCCGTGATGAACGCGACCCGCCCGTCCCCCGCGCTGCGGAAGGCCAGTTGGAGCATCGCGGGGTGCAGATGGGTGCCGTCGTTGATGAGCTCGACGGTGATCCGCTCGTCCTCCAGGAGCGCGGCGACCGGACCCGGCGCCCGGTGACCGAGCGGCGGCATCGCGTTGAAGAGGTGGGTGGCGACGGTGGCGCCCGCGTCGACGGCCTGCCGGGTGGCGTCGTAGGAGGAGTCGGTGTGGCCGATCGCGGCGATCACCCCCGCGTCGGCGAGCAGCCGCACCGACGCCAGGCCACCGGGCAGCTCGGGCGCGACGGTCATCATCACCGCGGTGCCGCGCGCGGCGTCGACCAGCCGTCGGACATCGGCCGGATCCGGATCGCGCAGCAGGCCCGGCTGGTGCGCGCCACAGCGGTGCGGGGAGATGAACGGGCCCTCGAAGTGGATACCGGCCAGCTCGCCCTGCTGCACCAGTTCGGCGAGCACCCCGGCCTGCCGGGCGAGTTCACCCAGCTCACCGGTGACGGTGGAGGCCAGCATCGACGTCGTGCCGTGCCGGCGGTGGGTCTCGACGACCGTCATGCACTCCTCGGGGTCGGCGGACGAGAAGGACCCGCCGCCTCCGCCGTGGACGTGCATATCGACGAACCCGGGGACGACGAGGTGCCCCGAAAGGTCCACGACGCCCGCGGCCGAGCCCGCGTCCGCCCCGGCGTCCCGGTCGCTGTCGCGGCTGTGGACACCGGTGATCCGGCCGCCCTCGACGGTGATCCGGCCGCTGTCGACCACACCGGACGGCCGGGCGATCCGGGCGCCGGCCAGGGTGGTGCGGGAAAGGCCCGCAGCCGGCCGCGCGGACTGTTGCTGTGCCATCAGGCGGTTACCTCCGTGGAGAGAAGATCCCAGGCGAGGAGCCCCGCGCCCAGGCACCCGGCGGCGTCCCCCAGGGCCGCCGGAACGATCGAGGGGAGACGCTGGAACGTAACGCGCCGGCGGACCGCTTCCCGCAGAGGGACGAACAGCGTGTCGCCCGCCTCGGCGAGCCCGCCCCCGATGATCACCGTCCGCGGGTCGAGCAGGGTGAGCCCGGTCACCAGGCCGTCGGCCAGCGCGTCCACCGCGTCCTGCCACACGGCACGGGCGCGGGCGTCACCGGCCTGAACGGCCTTCGCCGCGTCCGCCGCACTGGCCCGCGGATCACCGCAGACCGCCGCCCAGTCCCGGCCCACCGCGGCCGCCGAGGCCAGCGTCTCCAGGCAGCCGCGCTGCCCGCAGCCGCAGACCCGCCCCCCGGGCCGTACGACGATGTGGCCGATCTCGCCCGCGCTGCCGTGCGCGCCGGCCTCGATCCGGCCGTCGATGCCGATGGCGCCCGCGATACCGGTGCCCAGCGGGACGAACAGGAAGCGGTCGGCGTCCCGACCGGCGCCGATCCGGCCCTCGGCCAGCCCGCCGGTTCGCACGTCGTGACCCAGGGCCACCGGCACCTCGCCGAGCCGCTCGGACAGCAGCGCCCGCAGCGGTACGTCCCGCCAGCCGAGGTTCGCGGCGTAGACGGCGGTGCCGGAGTGCTCGTCGACGATGCCGGGGACGGCGACGCCGGCGGCCGCGGCGGTGGCGCCCAGGCGCGCCGCGCCGATGTCGCGCAGCTCGGCGGCGAAGCCGAGGATGGCCTCGACGACCGCGTCGGGGCCGTGCTCGCGGCCGGTGGGGCGCCGTGCCTCGTACAGCAGGGCGGGCGGCGCCTGCTTCGACGGTGCGGTGTCCACCCCCACGAGGGCGGCCTTCATCCCGGTGCCGCCCACATCAAGGGCGATGACGTGTCTCACGGGAACAGTTTCGCGCGATCCGCCCTGAAAGGTCTAGTCCACTCACCGGGGGATCGCGAAGGGAACCGCAGGAGTCCGGCAGGTGAAAAGACTGTGGGAACCCGATACCGGAGCCGCACCACCGGTGGTGTAGACCTTGAGGGGAACGCGGGAGGATTTCGCTGTTCACGCCGGTCGAGGGCGATCCCCAGACGGCGTTGCCACACCCGGCAAGCACACACATTCGGGCACGGACAAGGGCGGTAACAGCGGTGCAGCGGCGGTACTTGAGCTTGGCGGCGGCGACGGTCGCCACCACCATGGCGCTGACTCTCACCGGCTGCGGCAGCGGCTCGGGCGACGGCGACGTCACCCTCAAGCTGATCGCGGCGGACTACGGGGACAGCGCGGACAACAGCTCCCAGCACTACTGGGACGAGCTCACCCGCGCCTTCGAGAAGAAGAACCCCGGCATCAAGGTCGACGTCGAGGTCTACAGCTGGACCGACGTCGACAAGAAGGTCGAGGACCTGGTCAAGGACGGCCACGCGCCGGACCTCGCCCAGATCGGCGCCTACGCCGACTACGCCGCCGCCGACAAGCTCTACCGCGCCGACCAGCTGCTCTCCGTCTCCACCGAGGCCGACTTCACCCCCTCCCTCGCGGAGGCCGGCGAATACCAGCGCATCCAGTACGGCCTGCCCTTCGGCGCCAGCACCCGGCGGCTCTTCTACAACAAGAAGCTGTTCGCCAAGGCCGGCATCGCCAACCCCCCGCAGTCCTGGAGCGACATAGCCCGCGACGCCCAGCTGCTGAAGGCGCGCGGCGTGAAGATGCCCTACGCGCTGCCGCTCGGCCCCGAGGAGACCCAGGCCGAGACGCTGATGTGGATGCTCAGCGGGGGCGGCGGCTACACCGACGGCATCGGCAAGTACCGCATCGATTCGCCGGAGAACATCAAGACCTTCAACTGGCTGAAGGACGACCTCGTCGGCAAGGGCCTGACCGGCACCGACCCCGCCCAGCTCAACCGCGCGGACGCCTTCCAGGGCTTCGCCGACGGCGAGGTCGGCATGCTCAACGGCCACCCCGCCCTGATGAAGCAGGCCGAGGCCAAGGGCATCGACTACGGCACCGTCGAACTGCCCGGCGTCGACGGCAAGGCCAAGGCCACCATGGGCGTCGCCGACTGGATGATGGCCTTCAAGCAGAACGGCCACCGCGCGGAGGCCGGCAAGTTCCTCGACTTCGTCTACAGCGACAGCAACGTCGTGAAGTTCTCCGGCGAGTACGGCCTGCTGCCGGTCACCACCTCCGCCTCCCAGGCGATGCTCGCCGACGACAAGTACGCCAAGCTGCACAGCTTCCTCAAGCAGCTGGCCACCGCCGAGTTCTACCCGGCGAACAAGACCTCCTGGCCGCTGGTCTCCAAGACCGTCAAGGCGAAGATGGGCGCCGCCGTCGGCCCCAAGGGCAACCCCGCCGGCGTCCTCACCGACATCCAGAACGCCGCAGACACGGCGGACAACGCGGCGGGGTAGCGCCCCGGGCGCTGCGTTCTCGGGGCCGGCCGTCCGTGGGCGGGCAGCCGTTCGTGGGCGGCCGGCGGTCGCTCATGGCTGGCCACGTGAAGTGCCCCCCCGCAGGGAACACCGACCGAGGCGCATGCAGCCCCGGGGCACCGGGGCAGACACAGCACATGGAAAGAACTCCGAGGCGCACCACGGTTACACTCCGGGGGAACTGATTACTCTCCGTAATCGTTGCCGTAATGAGTGGAGGCCGCCGAGGCAGACAAGCGTCGCGAAGGCCGGAAGTAGGAGGTAGGGGGCCTTGTCCGACCATGCGCTTATCGTGGAAACGTGACGACGAGCGGTGCGGGGGACAGCGGTACGACGACCAGCGGCGCGGGGGACAGCGGTACGGAGGACAGCGGTACGGACGGCATGGGCGGGGCGAGCGGAGCAGGCGCCGCGGACGCCGCGGACGCCGCGGAGCGTACTGATTCCGCGGGCCGCGTGGGTGGCGCGGGCCGTGCGAGTGCCTCAGGCCCTGTGGGCGCCGACGACCGTGCGGATGCCGGGCAACCCGTGGACGACGAAGGCGCACAGGGGCTCTCCACCCGGGACGAGGCCGTGCTCGCCGTGGAGCGCCGTTCCTGGCCGGGCCCCGGGCCCAAGGAGCGAGCCATCCGTGAGCGGCTCGGGATATCCCCGACCCGCTACTACCAACTCCTCAACGCCCTGCTGGACGACCCCCGCGCGCTGGCCCACGACCCCGTCACCATCAACCGCCTGCGCCGCGTACGCGAAGCCCGCCGCGCCCGCCGCTGACGAGGTGGCCCGCCGCTGACGACGTGGGGCGTGGCCAGGCCATGCGGGGCGTCGGCCAGGCGGCGCGGGGCGTGACCAGGGCGAGCGCGATGACTGGATCGGCGGTGACGCGGTTCGGCGGTAAGGCGGCTCGACGGCAGCGCGGTTCGGTGCCCGGCCGGTTCGATGCCCGCTCGGTTCGGTGCCCGTTTCGGCCCCAACCCGCCGGCGTGATGCGCCCGTACACCCGCCGTGCGCCGGTCCCACGCCGGTAGGGTCGGCGCATGGGCAGCTCCCCGAACGCCGCGCCGCACTCCGAGCCGACACCCGAACCCCAGCGTGCGCCCGGCTCCGTGCCGACACCGCACACGCCTGCTGGCCGCGACGGCCTCGCCGCGCTGCTGGCCCACCCCGAACGTGCCGTCATCGCCCTGGACTTCGACGGCACCCTCGCCGACATCGTCCCCGACCCGGAGAAGGCCCGCGCCCATCACGGCGCCGTCGCCGCCCTCGGCCGCCTCGTGCCCCGGCTGCGCGCGGCCGCGGTGATCACTGGGCGCCCGGCCGTGGTCGCGGTCCGCCTCGGCGGCTTCGACTCCGTCCCCGGCCTGGACCACCTCACCGTCCTGGGCCACTACGGCGTCGAGCGCTGGGAGGCGGCCACCGGCACCGTCCACGCTCCCGCCCCGCACCCCGGCGTCGCCGCCATACAGGCCGAACTCCCCGGCGTACTGGACGCCTCCGGCGTCTGGCACGGCACCTGGGTCGAGACCGCCATCGAGCGCAAGGGCGGGCAGGCCATCGCCGTCCACACCCGCCGCGCCGACGACCCTCAGGGCGCCTTCGACCGGCTGCGGGCCCCGCTCGCCGCGCTCGCCGAACGCCACGGCCTGATCGTCGAACCGGGCCGCCTCGTCCTGGAGCTGCGCCCCCCGGGCATGGACAAGGGCGTCGCCCTCGCCGAATGGGTACGCGAAACCGGCGCGTCGACCGTCCTTTACGCCGGCGACGACCTCGGCGACCTCGCGGCCTTCGCCGCCGTCGACAAGCTCCGCTCCGACGGCCTGGCGGGCGTCCTGGTCTGCAGCGGCAGCACCGAGGTGGCCGAACTCGCCGACCGTGCCGACCTGGTGGTCGACGGACCCGCCGGGGTGGTGGAACTGCTCGGCGCCCTCGCGGACCGCCTCGCCGCGGTCTGAGCATTCGGCCTGGGTGATCCTTCGGCCTGGGTTGGGCGTTCGGCCTGAGTGTTCGGGCCACCTAGCCCCCGTGCACGACTCCCTCGTCCACGACTCCCCGGTCCACGATGCCGTCGTCCACGACTCCCTCGTGCGCGTTGTCGCCGGCTACGACGCCGTCGTCCACGACGCCCCCACCGCCGTCCGTTCGTAGTGTGCGGCGATCTCGTCGCTGGTGGTCAGCCACACTCCGGGGTGGTTGACGATGTGGGCGAGGGCCTGGTCCAGGTACTTGTGGCGGAATGCCTGGCCGATGACGAACGGGTGCAGGGCCAGTGACATCACCCGGCCGCTGTCCGCCGCGTCCTCGTGGAGCTGGTCGAGCTGGTCCTTGACGATCTGCACGAAGTCCGGCCCCGTCAGACCCTTGCTGACGAACAGGCCGATGTCGTTGAGCTCGACGGAGTACGGGACGCTGAGCATCCCCGGCACGTTCAGCCGGTACGGCTGGTCGTCGTTGGTCCAGTCCAGTACGTAGTTCAGCCCGAGCTCGGCGAGCAGTTCCGGAGTCCGGAAGGTCTCGGTCAGCGCCGGTCCCATCCAGCCGCGCGGCCGCCGGCCGGTGGTCCGCTCGATGCTGGTGATCACCTCCGTCAGGTAGGCGCGTTCCTCGTCGGGTGTCATGTCGGCCTGGAAGGTGGAGTTGTTCTTGCCGTGGGCGAGCCACACCCAGTCGCGGGCCCGCCCCGCTTCGATGATCTGCGGATAGCGTTCACCGGCATCGGAGTTGAGCAGCACGCTGGCGCGTACGCGATGGTGGTCGAGGCTCTCGATCAGCCGCCAGAAGCCGACCCGGGGCCCGTAGTCGCGCCAGCCGTAGTTCAGCGGATCCGGGGTCAGCTCCGCGGTGCCGGGGAAGGTGCTCGTCGACGGGCGGTCGATCCGGTAGTGCTCGATGTTCAGGCCGACGTAGAAGGCGACCCGGGCGCCGCCCGGCCACCGGATCGGTGCCCGGTCGACGATCGGGCTGTAGTCGTACAGCCGGTTCTCCACGGGCCGGTTCTCCACGGGCCGGTCGTCCATGGCTCGGTCGTCCAGGAGCTGGTGGTTCATCGACTGGTTCGTCGACTGGTTCATCGGCTGGTTCATCGTCCTCGCCTCGCGTCGGGTGCGTACTGGTGCGGTGCTTCCTGTACGCAGCCTCGAACGTTCACATTGATGTGAGCCTCAAGGCGGAGGGGGGTGACGCCGGTCACCACCCCGGCGGGTGGCCCGGCGTCCGGCAGGGGACGCAGCCGGCGGCGTCCGGCTCAGCCGACCAGTGCGCGCAGCTGCTTGAGGAACCACTGCGCCGGTGGCAGCGCGGTGGCGGCCGCCGCCAGCCGCGCCGTCCGCTCGCCGCGTTCCCCGGCGTCCATCGACAGTGCCTCGTGCAGCGCCCGCGCCGTACCGCTGACGTCGTACGGATTGACGGTCAGCGCGTGGCCGCCCAGCTCCTCGTGCGCCCCGGCCTCCCGCGACAGCACCAGTGCGCAGCCCTGCTCCGACACCACCGGGATCTCCTTGGCGACGAGGTTCATCCCGTCCCGGATCGGGTTCACCAGTGCCACGTCCGCCAGCCGGTAGGCGGCCAGCGACCGGGCGAAGTCGTCCTTCACGTGCAGCACGACCGGACGCCAAGTGGCCGTCCCGTACTCGGAGTTGATCTCCTCGGAGAGCCGGCCGACCGCCGCCGTGTACTCCCGGTAGACGGCCAGGTCCTGGCGCGAGGGGTAGGCGAAGGCGACATGCACCACGCGCTCGCGCCACGACGGCTCCTCCGCCAGCAGCTGACGGTAGGCCAGCAGGCCGCGGACGATGTTCTTGGACAGCTCGGTGCGGTCCACCCGGACGATGGTCTTGCGTGCCGCCCCGTCGGGACCGGTGCCGATCTGCTCGCGCAGGGTGGCCAGCCGCTCCTCGACGTCCGCCCGCCGCGACCGCTCCAGCAGGAAGTCGGCGTCCGCCCCGAGCCCGTACGCACCGATCCGGGTGCCACCCGTGCCGCCGGTGACCTCGGCGCAGCACGCGGTGAACGCGTCCGCCCAGCGGTGGGTGAGGAACCCCAGCTGATCGGCGCCCAGCATGCCCTCCAGCAGCTGCCGCGCGATCTCGTCCGGCAGCATCCGGAAATAGTCCGGCGGCGCCCACGGCGTGTGGGAGAAGTGCGCGATGCGTACGTCGGGCCGCAGTGCGCGCAGCATTCCCGGCACCAGCGCCAGGTGGTAGTCCTGCACCAGCACCGCCGCCCCCTCGGCGGCCTCGTCGGCGAGGGCCTGGGCGAAGGCGCGGTTGTACGTCTCGTACGCGCCCCACTGCTGCCGGAACCCGGCGTCGAAGGCCGGCTCCAGCGGCGTCTGGTAGAGCATGTGGTGGACGAACCACAGCACCGAGTTCGCGATGCCGTTGTAGGCGTCGGCGTGCACCTGGGACGGGATGTCCAGCATGCGGACGCGCTGTCCACCGGTGTCCTCGGGTGCCAGGGCGCCCCCGGTCCGGCGTACGGCCTCCCGGTCCCCGTCACCGAGCGCCGCGCACACCCACACCGCGTCGGTGCCGGGACCGATGGCCGACAGCCCGGACACCAGCCCGCCCCCGCCCCGCTTGGCGCTCAGCGCCCCGTCCTCGCCCACGGCGTACGCCACCGGCCCGCGATTGGACGCGACGAGAACCTCGGCACCTGCCCGGACCGCACTGCGCTCGGAGACCATGTCGCGACATTAACCCGCCGCAGAACCGCGCAAACGTACGGACACGGGTCAGGCCGCCCGCCGCGCCGCGTACTCGGGGATTTCGGCCATGGGCGGCCGCTCCTCGGTGTCCACGTCCGTGGTGCGCGGGACGAAGCCCTCCTCGCCGCGGTCGAATTGGGTGAGCCGGGGGCGCACCAGGTGGCCTCGGGCGAGCCGGAGCTGGGCGGTGCGGTAGATGGCGGCCGCCATCCGGCCGAGGGCCTGGCCGCCCTGGTGGCGGTGCTTGCGTACGCCGACGTCCACCTGGGCCAGGGCGTCGAGGCCGACGGTGTGCAGGGCGTCGACGAGCAGACCGAGCTCGACGCCGTAGCCGACCGGGAAGGGCAGGCGCTCCAGGAGGGAGCGCCGGGCCGCGTACTCGCCGCCCAGGGGCTGGACGAAGCCGGCCAGCTGCGGCCAGTGGAGGTTCAGCAGGGGGCGGGCGACCAGCTCGGTGACCCGTCCGCCCTGTTCGCCCGGGCGGCCGCCGGCCTCCAGGGGACGGTCGTACATCGCCTTGACGAAGTGGATGTCGGGGTCGGTCAGCAGGGGGCCGACGATCCCGGAGACGAAGGTGGCGGAGAACTCCCGCAGGTCGGCGTCGACGAAGCAGATGATGTCGCCGGTGGTGACCAGGAGCGAGCGCCACAGGACCTCGCCCTTGCCGGGCAGTGCGGGCAGCCGGGGCAGGACGGTGTCGCGGTGCACGACGCGGGCGCCGGCCGCGGCCGCGACCTCGGCGGTGCGGTCGGTGGATCCGGAGTCCAGCACCACCAGCTCGTCGACCAGGGGGACGGCGTCGCACATCAGCTCGGCGCGGATCGCGGCGACGATCGCGCCGACCGTGGCTTCCTCGTCGAGCGCGGGCAGCACGACGCTGACCGTGCGGCCCGTCTGGCGCTTGGCCTCCAGCAGCTGCTCCAGCGGACGGTCCGCGGCGGACCAGGAGCGGCTGCTCAGCCAGCGCTCCACCTCTTCCAGCACGTCTACGACTCCTCGGTGGCCGCCGGTGCCGCGACCGGTATGCAATCCGTCGTGTGGGCCATTCTGTGATCCATCTCGCGGTTCGGACGACTATCTCAACTGTCAGGGCCTTCGGTTACAGTCTTGAACAACGCGGATGGCCGTCGCATGTCGGGGTCGCCGCGCCACAAACGCCTGGGTTTCGTCCCAGCGCCATACCGCTCATCCAGAGGGGCAGAGGGATACGGCCCGTTGAAGCCCCGGCAACCCTCCAGCCGGTCTCCGTCGCGATCATCGCGCGCGAGGCTCCCGGCTAGGGAAGGTGCCAAATCCGTCTCATGGCGAGATGCGCCATGAGGAAGATGAGGAGAAAGGGCCTCGCCTCCATGGCTGTGTACAGCACCGAAGTCACCGAAACCGCCCCCGCCGTCGCTCTGGGTCCCGCCGTCGCGCTGTCCTGCCGTGAGTGCGGTGAGCGCTTCGACCTGAGCCCGCTCTTCGCCTGCGCGACCTGTTTCGGGCCGCTCGAAGTCGCCTACGACCTGCCGAGCGGCGACCCCGAGGCGCTGCGGAAGCAGATCGAGGCCGGTCCGGACAACATCTGGCGCTACGCCCCGCTGCTGCCCGTCCCCACCGATGTGGCGGACAAGCCGAATCTGAACCCCGGCTGCACCAAGCTCGTCAAGGCCGACCGGCTCGCCGCCGAGCTGGGCGTCACCGGCGCGCTCTACGTCAAGGACGACTCCGGCAACCCCACGCACTCCTTCAAGGACCGGGTCGTCGCGATCGCCGTCGAGGCCGCCCGCGCCTTCGGCTTCACGACGCTGTCCTGCTCCTCCACGGGCAACCTCGCCGGCGCGGTCGGCGCCGCGGCCCGCCGCGCGGGCTTCAAGTCCTGTGTGTTCATCCCGCACGACCTGGAGGCCGGCAAGGTCGTCATGGCCGCGGTCTACGGCGGCGACCTGGTCGGCATCGAGGGCAACTACGACGACGTCAACCGCTTCTGCTCGGAGCTCATCGGCGACCCGCTGGGCGAGGGCTGGGGCTTCGTCAACGTCAATCTCCGCCCCTATTACGGCGAGGGCTCCAAGACGCTGGCGTACGAGATCTGCGAGCAGCTGGGCTGGCGGCTCCCGGACCAGATCGTCATCCCCGTCGCGTCCGGCTCGCAGCTGACGAAGATCGACAAGGGGCTCAAGGAGCTGATCGCCCTCGGCCTGGTCGAGGACCGGCCGTACCGGATCTTCGGTGCCCAGGCGGAGGGCTGCTCGCCGGTGTCGACGGCCTTCAAGGCCGGGCACGACGTCGTGCGCCCGCAGAAGCCGAACACCATCGCCAAGTCGCTGGCGATCGGCAATCCGGCGGACGGTCCGTATGTGCTCGACATCGCGCGCCGTACGGGCGGTGCGGTGGAGCACGTCGACGACGAGCAGGTCGTGGACGCGATCAAGCTGCTGGCCCGGACGGAGGGGATCTTCGCGGAGACCGCGGGCGGGGTGACCGTCGGCGTCACCAGGAAGCTGATCGAGGAGGGTCTGCTCGACCCGTCCCTGACCACCGTCGTCCTCAACACGGGTGACGGCCTCAAGACGCTTGACGCCGTCGCGCCGACGTCCGGGCCGACGGCCACGATCCGCCCGAGCCTGGACGCGTTCCGCGAGGCCGGCCTGGCAGGCTGAGTCCACAGCTCTACGAACCCGCACTCCCCAACCCTGTCCGGAAGGCAGAACCCATGAGCGTCAAGGTCCGCATCCCCACCATCCTCCGTACGTACACCGGTGGTGAGGCCGAGGTCACCGCCGAGGGCTCGACCCTCTCCGAGGTGATCGCCGACCTGGAGAAGAACCACCAGGGCATCGCGGCCCGTGTCCTGGACGACGCCGGCAAGCTGCGTCGCTTCGTGAACGTCTACGTCAACGACGACGATGTGCGCTTCGAGCAGGGCCTTCAGACGCCGACCCCGGACGGTGCGGGCGTCTCCATCATCCCGGCGGTCGCCGGCGGCTGCTGAAAGGCGTACGCGCCCGGTGGCCGTCGACCGGTCGCCCCCGATCGGTCGACGGGTGAGCGCTAATTTGCGCCATCTCTTCACCTACTTGACCGGAATTGCCCCGTCCGTTGAAATCGGACGGGGCAATTCCGCTTAGTGAAAGGGGATACCATTGCGGTGATCCCCGTTCCGGATAACTCCGCGCACGTGCCGAACGCATAGGAAACCGCGGAGAGTTGTGCGCAAAGTGTGTGCGGCATTTGTCGCTTACGTGCGCTATGCCCGGCCCGACTTGCCCCGGAGGAACGGGATTTCACGGCATATTTCCGATTCTCCGGCGCCAGAATTCTCGTCCGATTGACCTGTTGCGCTGGGCATCGGTGCAGATACATTCAGCGGCGGTCGACGCGTTCCGGCGCACACCCCACGGGCCATTTCGCGGGGTGAGGTCTGACCCGGGTCCGCGGAGTGCGGTCCTGCGCAAGGGCCAGTAATAGGGGAGTTAGGCATGGCTCAGGGCACCGTCAAGTGGTTCAACGCGGAGAAGGGGTACGGCTTCATCGCGGTCGACGGTGGTGCGGATGTATTCGTCCACTACAGCGCGATTCAGATGGACGGCTACCGCACCCTTGAGGAGGGCCAGCGGGTCGAGTTCGAGATCTCGCAGGGCCAGAAGGGGCCGCAGGCGGACATGGTCAGGGTGAGCGCCTGAGGCGCGGGCCGACTGCAGCGTAGAGAAGGCCCGTACCCCGTCATGGGGTACGGGCCTTCTGTCTGCCCTGTCCGCGGCGGGACCTGAGTCCCCGTCGTCTGCGCCCGCACCTCGTCCCGCCTGCGTCCGTGCCGTGCCGTTCGCCGCCGCGCAATGCCCCGGGCGGCGCCCCGACGGGCGGCCGGCGCCCGCCCGTCGCTCACCCCTCGCCCACCCGCCGACCCTCGGCGAGCCCCTTCAGGCGGCTTGCACTCGCCCTGCCCGAGTGCTAATCATTGGCGTTAGCACTCTCCGAGTGAGAGTGACAGAACTTGGATCGGGCCGGTGAGGTCCGGACGCCGGGTGGGGCAAGGAACCACACGGCGCACGGACCGTCCGTCGCGGGCACGGGTGCCGATCCGGAGAAATCCACCCCGTCCGGGAGGACCACTTCACATGGCCAAGATCATCGCGTTCGACGAGGAGGCACGGCGCGGTCTCGAGCGCGGGATGAACCAGCTCGCCGACGCCGTCAAGGTCACCCTCGGCCCCAAGGGCCGCAACGTCGTCCTCGAGAAGAAGTGGGGCGCCCCCACGATCACCAACGATGGTGTCTCCATCGCCAAGGAGATCGAGCTCGAGGACCCGTACGAGAAGATCGGCGCCGAGCTGGTCAAGGAGGTCGCGAAGAAGACGGACGACGTCGCCGGTGACGGCACGACGACCGCGACCGTCCTGGCCCAGGCCCTGGTCCGCGAGGGCCTGCGCAACGTCGCCGCCGGCGCCAACCCGATGGCCCTCAAGCGCGGTATCGAGAAGGCCGTCGAGGCCGTCTCCGCCGCCCTGCTGGAGCAGGCCAAGGACGTGGAGACCAAGGAGCAGATCGCCTCCACCGCCTCCATCTCCGCCGCCGACACCCAGATCGGCGAGCTGATCGCCGAGGCCATGGACAAGGTCGGCAAGGAAGGCGTCATCACCGTCGAGGAGTCCCAGACCTTCGGTCTGGAGCTGGAGCTCACCGAGGGTATGCGCTTCGACAAGGGCTACATCTCGGCGTACTTCGCCACCGACATGGAGCGTATGGAGGCGTCGCTCGACGACCCGTACATCCTGATCGTCAACTCCAAGATCGGCAACGTGAAGGACCTGCTGCCGCTCCTGGAGAAGGTCATGCAGTCCGGCAAGCCGCTGCTGATCATCGCCGAGGACGTCGAGGGCGAGGCCCTGTCGACCCTGGTCGTCAACAAGATCCGCGGTACCTTCAAGTCCGTCGCCGTCAAGGCCCCGGGCTTCGGTGACCGCCGCAAGGCCATGCTCGGCGACATCGCCATCCTCACCGGTGGCACCGTCATCTCCGAGGAGGTCGGCCTCAAGCTGGAGAACGCCGGTCTCGACCTGCTCGGCCGCGCCCGCAAGGTCGTCATCACCAAGGACGAGACCACCATCGTCGACGGTGCCGGCGACAGCGACCAGGTCCAGGGCCGCGTCAACCAGATCCGCGCCGAGATCGAGAACTCGGACAGCGACTACGACCGCGAGAAGCTGCAGGAGCGCCTGGCGAAGCTCGCCGGCGGTGTTGCGGTCATCAAGGCCGGTGCCGCGACCGAGGTCGAGCTCAAGGAGCGCAAGCACCGCATCGAGGACGCCGTTCGCAACGCGAAGGCGGCCGTCGAGGAGGGCATCGTCGCCGGCGGTGGCGTCGCCCTGCTCCAGGCCTCCCAGGTCTTCGAGAAGCTGGAGCTCGACGGCGACGAGGCCACCGGTGCCGCCGCTGTGAAGCTGGCCCTGGAGGCCCCGCTGAAGCAGATCTCCGTCAACGCCGGCCTCGAGGGTGGCGTCGTCGTGGAGAAGGTGCGCAACCTGACCCCGGGTCACGGCCTGAACGCCGCGACCGGCGAGTACGTCGACCTGGTCGCCGAGGGCATCATCGACCCGGCCAAGGTCACCCGCTCCGCGCTGCAGAACGCCGCCTCCATCGCGGCGCTGTTCCTCACCACCGAGGCCGTCATCGCCGACAAGCCGGAGAAGGCCGCCGCGGCCGCTCCGGGCGGCATGCCGGGCGGTGACATGGACTTCTGATCCTCCGGATCGGAACGCTGATCCCTCCCGGATCACACGTCCGCACATACGTCGGGGCGGCACCCTCCTCCCAGGGGGTGCCGCCCCGACGGCGTTGTCGTACGGGAGCCTCAGGGGGCTCCCTCACCGGCTCCTCACCGGGAGTCCCCGGCCGCGTCGGCGTCCGCGTCGTCCGCCGCCTTCTCGGCGTCCCGGACCTTCTTCGCCATCTCCGCCTCCTCGGCGGAGAGGTCGGAAGAGCTGGACGATTCGGATGAACCGAGTGACTCGGAAGAGCCGGGTGAGCCGGGTGAGCCGGAAGAGTTTGAGGACTCGGACGACTCGGAAGGCCCCTGCGATGCCGAGGACGGCGCACCGCTTCGCGCGGAGCCCCCCGAGGACGCCCCGCCGGAGCCCTGCGAACAGCCGGTGGCCGCCAGGACCGGTACCGCCACCGCCGCCATCAGCAGCAGCGCGAGCCGACGGGCGGACCGCCTCACGAGCCGCCGCCGCCCTTGGCGTCGTCCTTCTTCGCACACCAGGCCGCAACGGCCTTGAGGTCACGGAGCTTGCGGGTGAGGGTCGGCTTCAGCTCCTTGCGGTGGGTGAGCCGGTCCTGGAGGAACGTGGCCACCTCGTCGTGGTTCCTGGCGTGGGCCCTCTTCACCCGCACCTCCATCCGCGCGATCGAACCCTTGGTGTCCGCGTCGCCGTTGAGCCGGTCGAGCGCCTTGGTGATGCGCTCCTCCAGCCGGGGCACCCGCGCACAGATGCCCTTGCCCTTGCTCTTGCCCTCGCCCTTGCCGCCGGACTGCGAGGTCGTCGCCGCGGGGGCCGGGCCGTCGTCCGCCGCGTTCGCCGGCCCTGCCGTGGCCAGCAGGGAACCGGTGAGAGCGAATGCGGCCAGAACTCCTGCCACGGCGCTCTTGGGACGCTGCATGGTGGTGCTCCCTTCCAGGAACGAATGGGTCTTCGCCAGTGGTCGGACCCGGCCGCGTCCGTCCTCACGTCACGGTGAGGCGGACCGGCCGGCCGTGCCGCAGACCGTAGGAGCCTTCTTTGTGGGGACCTTGTGACTCGGTGCGGTGCGGTGCGGTTCGGTGCGGTGCGGTGCGGTGTGCGTCGCCAGGGGCCGGAGGGCGTTCGGCGCACACAAGGAATCCACAAGGAGCGCCCCTACGCTCCGGGGCAGTTGAGCGTCAGCGCCCGCGCCGCGTCGGCGGCAGCGCACGCATCGAGCCGTCGAACCCCGGGAGAAACAGTGGACCGCGGTGGTTTCCTCATGCCGGACGAGCCCTCCCCTACGGGCTCCGCCACCCTCACCGTCCTCGGGCCCCGTGCCCTGCGGTTGCCGCTGAGCGGCTGGCGGCTGCGCCTCGCGCGGGGCGCCGAGGGCCGCCCGGCGCTGGAGGTGCACAACGAGGCCGGACTGATCGACGTGTCCGTCGTGAGCACGCTGTGCTTCTCCCCGCTCAGGGGCGGCCGGCACGGCGGCCGGGCGGCGACGCGCTGGTCCCTGGCATGGGGGCAGCTGCCGCCCGGTGCCGACGTCGTCGAGGTGTCCTTCCGGGGGTGGCGGCGGGGCCGGACCGTCCAGGCGCGCACGCTCGCCGACGCGTTCTGGGTCGCCGAGATCGGCGGGCGGTTCCGCTCGGTGACCTGCTCCGCGGGCACGACCCGGACGACGACGCGGGTGGTCAAGGAACCCCGGCCCCACGAGGGGTGACGGGCTCAGACCCTGGGCGGCGGCGCCCGGAGTCCGCGCGGAGCCCCCGGGGGGTGTCCCCTACGGGCCGTGTCCACTACGGCCCCCGGTGCGGTATCCACTACGGGCCCCGGTGCGGATTCCCGTACGGACCTGACGCGGGCTCCGGTGCGAACCCCTCGGCCGGAATCTCGCTCAACCAGGTGCGGCGCAGCGGCAGTTGCAGGGTGCGGGTGTCGGCCTCCACGTCGACGGGCCGCGGCAGCCGCACCTCGAACCGGGCGCCGGTCCCCGCGGGCCGGTCCATGACCTCCACTGTGCCGCGGTGCAGGGCGACCTGCTGGGCCACCAGGGTCAGCCCCAGCCCCGAGCCGGGGCTGCCGGTGCGCCGGTGGAACCGCTGGAAGACCTGCCGGCGCTCCTCCGGCGCGATGCCCGGACCCTCGTCGTCCACGGTGAGCACGGCGACCGGTTCCGCCGGCGTACCGCCCGGCCGCAGCACCACCTCGACCCGCGCCGCCGCGCCCGGACTGCTCCCGTGGACCACCGCGTTGCGCAGCAGGTTCTCGACCGCCATCCGCAACCCCGGCTCCCAGGCGCTCAGCCTCAGCCCGGGGGCGGCGCGCAGCGTCAGCCGGGCACCGGGATGGTGCCGCTCCACCTCGTGCACCGCCACGGCGACCAGCTCGCACAGGTCCACGGGACCGAAGGCGTCGGCCCCCACCAGGTCGCCCTGGGCGAGCGCCCGCAGCGCGATCAGCGTGCCCATCAGCCGCCGCTGCCCGGCGTGCAGGTCGTCCAGGACCTCCGCCCGGTCGGCCGGGTCGAGGTCCGGGTGGTCGGTGAGGACGTCGAGATTGGTCTGCATGCCCATCAGCGGGGTGCGCAGTTCGTGTGAGGCGGTCGCGGAGAAGGCCCGCGCGGTGGCCAGCGCCTCCTGGGTCCGCGCCGCCTGCTCGTCGTACCGGGCCAGGACGGTCCGCAGGGTGCGGGCCAGGTCGTCCACCTCGGTGATCCGCGACGGGGCGTGCTCCAGGCGGGCCGTGCTGGTGCCGGGGTCCAGACCGCCGGCCCGGTGCTGGAGGCGGCGCAGCGGCCGGGTGGCGCGTTCGGCGATGGCCCACGAGAGCAGCCCGGTCAGCGGTGCGGTGATCAGCGCCACCACCAGGATGCGCCGCTGCACGGTGTCGATCTCGGTGGTCCCGGCCGATCCGCGGGAGAACACCCACAGCACGCCGTGCGGGCCGGAACGCGCGCTCGCGCCGCTCACCCGCACCGACAGGGCGCGCCAGGCGTGCCCGCGGGCCCGTACGGTCACCGGGTCGGGCGCGGCGGCGGGCAGCGGTGCGCCGGCGTCCGGCCGGGGACCGGCCTCGGCCACCACCCGGTACGAGGGCCGCACGGCCGTGGTCGTGCCCTGCCCGTCCCTGGCCGCGTCCGACCCGTGCGTGGTGGTGTCCGGCCTGCGTGTGGTGGTGTCCGGCCCGTGTGTCGTGATGCCCTGCCCGCGTGTGGTGGTGTCCGGCCCGTGCGTGGTGGTGTCCTGCTCGCGCGTGGTGGGGGCCGTGCCGTTGCTCTTCGCGCCGCCGCCCTCGCCGCCGCCGCGCTTTCCTCCTCCGCTCCCGGACGCCTCCGATCCGTCCGGCGCCGATTCGTCCGGCGCCGATTCGTCCGTCGCCGATCCGTCCGCCGTCGACCCGTCCGCGGCAGCGAGGAGCCGCACCCCCACGTCGAGGCCCGCGTCGAGCAGCCGCCGTTCCTGGTTCGCCGCCTGCCGCGGCCGTCCGCCCGCCTCGGTCCGCAGCAGCCCCCTGGCCGTCGGCAGCAGCACCGCGGCCCGCTCCCGCAGATGGGCGTCCTGCTCGGCGTGCACGTCATGGGTGACCAGGCGCAGCAGCAGCGCCCCCGAGCCCAGGACCAGCAGGGGCATGGCGATACCCATGGCCAGGGCGATCCGGGTGGAGAGCCTCACCGCGCGGCCTCCGGTCCCGATCCGGGCGCCCGCAGCACGAAGCCGACCCCGCGGACCGTGTGCACCAGGCGCGGCCGGCCCCCGGCCTCCGTCTTGCGGCGCAGATAGCTGACGAAGGTGTCGACGGCGTCGGTGCGTACGTCGAAGTCGTAGCCCCACACCCGGTCCAGGAGCTGGTCGCGGGTGAGCACCACGCCCGCGTTGCGGGCCAGGACCTCCAGCAGCTCGAACTCCCGCCGGGTGAGCCGCACCTCCGCACCCCCGTACGTCACCTCGCGCGCGGCCGTGTCGAGGACCAGGTCACCGACCCGCACCGCGTCCCTGCCGACGGGCGGGCGGCGGCGCAACAGGGCCTGCAGCCGGAGCACCAGCTCCTTGAGCGCGAACGGCTTGACGAGATAGTCGTCGGCGCCGGCCTGCAGGCCCGCGACCCGGTCCGCGAGCTCGTCCAACGCGGAGAGCATCAGCACCGGCACCTCGTCCCCGTTGGCCCGCAGCGTGCGGCAGACGTCGGTGCCGGAGATCCCCGGCAGGGACACGTCCAGGACCACCACGTCCGGGGGCCGCTCCGTCAGCTCCGCGAGGGCGGCCGGTCCGTCCTCGGCGAGCGCGACGGCGAAGCCGTTCAGCCGCAGGCCGCGCCCGAGGGACCGCAGGATCATCGCGTCGTCGTCGACGACCAGGACTCGGTCGAGGCGCTTGGCCGCGCACATTCCAGGCTCCGCTCTCGTCTCATCGGGCGGCTGAGCCGCTTCATCGGGCGGCCGAGCCGTCGGTCGGTCGGCTGAGCCGCTTGTCGCGTGGTTCGGCCGTTCGTCGCGCGGCTGAGCCGTTCCTCCGGTGGCTCAGCCGTTCCTCCGGTGGCTCAGCCGCTCGCCCCGCAGTTGTTGCAGCACCATCGGCCGTCCGGACCCTGGATCACCGGGCCACCGCATCGTGTGCAGTTCACTGTCGACGCCGTTCTGGTCCACCGCCCCCTCCACCGACGGCACGCCGTGCAAGGTAGCCGCACCAGGAAGGTAGGCGGCAATCTTGTGGGTTCTCTGTGGCGCCCCTGGCAACTGGCGCCCCGTGGCAACAAACCCCCGTCCCGGGCGCGGTCGTGCGCACCACTCCGGACGGGGCTCCCGACCACCCGCGAGCTGCCGTGATTACCTGTTGCGGTGACTCCACTGCGAACAGTGACGGCGCCGGAAGCCGCACCTGACCCGCGTCCGGCACGGCGAACGTCGCGCGCGAGCGCCCTGCCGTTCGCCGTGTCCGCCGTGCTCTACAACGGCTGGCTCCTGGAGTTCGCGCTGTCGACCGGGCTGGACCCGCGCCACTCCTACGTCAGCGAGCTGTACGCCGCCGACCAGCCCTTCCGCACGCTCTTCGGCGGCATCGAGAGCCTCTGCGCCGTACTCCTCGTCGTGGGCGCGCTGCTGGCGTACGGCTCTGCGCACGACGGCTGGGCACGGTGCGGCTGGCTGGCGCTCGTCGGCTTCGGGACGTCCTCCGTCGCCGATGTCCTGCTGCCGATGCGCTGCGCACCCTCGGTGGAGCCGGCCTGTGCGGCCGTGCACCCCGGCCACACCCTCACCAGCGCACTGGCCCACTTCTTCGTGTTCGCCTCCATGGTGCTGCTCAGCAGGGCCGCCGTGACGGCGCGGCCCCGACTGCACCTGGTCGGACGCTGGGGCCCGCGTGTCCTGGCGCTTGCCCTGCCGACCGCGGTGTGCACGGTCGGGCCGCTCTTCGGCCGGCCCGGCTGGCACGGCGTCTCGCAGCGGGCACATCTGATGCTGGTGGGGGTGTGGTTCGCCCTGCTGGCCCTGGAACTGGCCAGGGCGTCCCGGCGGCCGCCCCTCGCGTGACGTCTACCGAGTGAGTCAATCGTGTGACGTCAATCGTGTGACGGTGCGTCACCCGCGGCGGGCACAGGCGGGCGGAGCCGCGCCGTGGGATTGACCGAAGCGGGCGTTGCCCGGTGGGGAGCGGCGTACGCTGCTGCGACGATGACCGAGTTTGTCGAAGAAGTCCGTTCCCGTGTTGTGCGGCTACTGAGGATGGCCAACACCACGGACGACCGGCTGCGCAAGCAGATCGTCGCCTATGCCGACGCGACGCCGGAACCCCCGATCATGGGGTCGCTGGGAATCGGTACGACCGGCTGTCCGCTGTGCCGGCGGACCATGTGGCAGCAGCGGGACAGCGAAGGGCCGGTCTGGGTCTGCGCGTTCTGCGGCCATGTCGAGGGCGTGACGGTGCGCTGCCCGCACTGCGAGGTGGCGATGCGGCCGCCCGCCCGGGGCTGGACGGATCGGTGGTCGTGCCCCGAGTGCCCCCGGGTCGCGGCGACGGGCGAGAGCGCCCAAGAGATCGAATCCCGTGAACGGGGACGGCAGAGGGCACTCGGCCTGCTCGATCACGCCCTGACCCTGCGCGAACCGAAACGCGAGGCGGGGGGCGGGGGCTGAGGGAGCGCGGGGCTTGCTAGGGGGCTCGTGTGTCTCATGTCCCGCCCGCCGTCTGTTCCGTCCGCCGCCGCCTCGGAGATGGGGGGCGTGCCTTCAGGGTGGAGGGCACGCGCTCAGGTGCTTGCCTCGGCTGGGGTTCCCGCTTCCCGCTCCGCGTTCAGATCCGTCCGCAGTTGCTTGCTGATGCCGAAGAAGTAGGTGGCGAGGAAGCCGGTGACGTAGCCGACGGCGAGGCCCAAGGCGTAGATGACGACCGTGGTGGCGATGCCCTGGTTGCCCTTGACCAGGGGGAACAGGGCCCAGCCGGAGGGGCCGATGGCGGTGGCCCCGACCGTGTCGCCGAGTTGGTGGAACAGGCCGATGAAGCCGCCGCCGAACGCGCCGCCGATGCCCGCCGTGATGAAGGGGCGGCCCAGGGGCAGTGAGACGCCGTAGATCAGCGGCTCGCCGACGCCCAGGAAGCCCGCGGGGAGGGCGGACTTGATGGTCGTGCGGATCGAGCGGTTGCCGGGGAGGCGGAGGTAGACGGCGAGGGCGGCGCCGACCTGGCCCGCGCCGGCCATGGCGAGGATCGGGAGCAGGGTCGTGTAGCCCTGCTGCTGGATGAGGGTGGTGTGCAGGGGGATCAGGGCCTGATGGAGGCCCAGCATGACGAGGGGGAGGAAGAGGCCGCCGAGGGCGAAGCCGGCGAGCGCTCCGCCGTGGGCGAGCAGCCAGTTGGCGAGGGTCCCGACGGCGGTGGAGACCTCGCCCGCCGCGTACATCAGGCCGAAGAGCGTGACCAGGCCGGTGATCAGGACCGTAAGGGTGGGGGTGACGAGGACGTCGAGCGCTTCCGGGACCGCCTTGCGGCAGGCCTTCTCCACCTGGACGGCGAGCAGCGCCGCGGCCAGCGCGCCGAGTACGCCGCCCTGACCCGGGGAGAGCCGCTGGCCGAAGGGGGTGAGGTGCGCTACGCCGGGGAAGACCGTGATGGCTGCGACGGCGCCGCCGAGGACGGGCGTACCGCCGAACTCCTTGGCGGTGTTGAAGCCGACGAAGACGGCGATCAGCGACAGGAATCCGGAGGCGATGGCGGCGAGGGCGGGGACGACGGACGGCAGCCAGCCGAGGTTGCCGAGCAGCCCGTTGATGCCGGCGACGATGCCGCAGCCGATGAGCGCCGGGATCAGCGGGACGAAGATGTTCGCGATCCGGCGGAGGAAGAGCTTGACCGGGGTGGCGTTTCTGGCCTTCTGGCGGGCTTTGATGGCGGCGCCTTGGGCGGCGAGTTGCTCTGCGGTGGCGGTGGCGGAGGTGGGGGCGGTAGGGGTGGTGGGGGGCTGATGCGGGGTGGTGGTCGTCGTATGGGGTGTTGGGGTGGGTGGGCTGGGGGGTGGCTGTGTCTGGAGCGTCTCCTCCTTGTGCGTTGTGCGGGGTTCCTGGTCTCTCGTCTTCGCCGTGGGTGCCTTGTCTTTGTCCGCGTTCCTGTCTGCCTTGGTGGCCTCCTCCTTATTGCGGCAACGATTACGGAGAGTAATTGGTTCCTTGCGGGCTGGTTCCTGGTGGGGGGTGGTTTCCTGTGGTGTTTGGTGGGGTGGTGGGGCGGTTGCCGTGCGGGTTTGGTCCACCAGGCGTTCGAGTTCGGGGGTGACGCGGGCGACCGTTCCGGGGCCCAGCACGATCTGGTAGGTGTCGTCCTCGACCACGCCCATGACGGCCGGTAGTGCCTTGAGGGCGTCGTCCTGGACTCGTGTGCGGTCCTGGATGCCGAGTCGGAGCCGGGTCATGCAGTGGGCGATGGAGGTGAGGTTCTCGGCGCCGCCGACGAGGGGGAGGATCGCGGCGGCGGTGGCGCGGTGCTTGGGTTCGGGCATGTGGGGTGCCTTGCTGTGGGGAACACCGGGTGTTGGGGGCGCTGAGGGGGATGAGGGTGATGAGCGTGATGTGGGGGCATGCCCGGTGTGCGCCGGGTGCGCGCTGGATGTGTGGGGGTGGCGTGGCGGGCCGCAGGTGACGGGCGGTGCGGAGGGAGGCAGGGCCTCCAGGGGGAGGGCCTGCCGGGTGGTCAGTGCTTCTGGGCTGCTTCGAGGGCTGCTCGGAGGTGGCCGTCGGAGGCGGCGAGGAGGCGGGCGGCGGTCGGTCCGTCGACGTCGCCGAGGAGGGTGAGGACGGCGTTCTTCACCTCGCCGCCGGTGCTGCTGAGGGCCTTTTCGATCTCCGGGTCCGTGGCGCCGGTGGCGAGTGCGACGATGCGCCGCGAGCGGGCCCGCAGTTTGTCGTTGGAGGCGCGGACGTCGACCATCAGATTCCCGTAGGTCTTGCCGAGACGGATCATGGTGATGGTCGAGAGCATGTTGAGCACGAGCTTTTGCGCGGTGCCCGCCTTGAGGCGGGTGGAGCCGGTCAGTAGCTCGGGGCCGACCACTATTTCGATGCCGTGCTCGGCGGCCGCGGCCAGGGCCGAACCGGCGTTGCAGGACAGGCCGATGGTCAGTGCGCCGAGGGCGCGGGCGTGCTCGACGGCGCCGATCGCGTACGGCGTGCGGCCGGAGGCCGAGATGCCGACGACGGTGTCGAGCTCGGTCAGGCCGGTCGCGGTCAGGTCCCCGACCGCGAGTTCCTTACTGTCCTCGGCGCCCTCGACGGCGGTGAGCAGCGCGGACGGGCCGCCCGCGATGAGGCCGAGGACCTCGGACGGGTCGGTGTTGAAGGTCGGGGGGCATTCGCTGGCGTCCAGCACCCCGAGGCGGCCTGCGGTGCCGGCGCCGGCGTAGATCAGGCGGCCGCCGCGGGCCATCCGGGCGGCCGTGGCGTCGATCGCGGCGGCGATCTGGGGGAGGCGCGCGGCGACGGCGGCGGGGACGGTGGCGTCCTCGTCGTTCATCGTGCGGGCGATGTCGAGGGTGGAGCGGCGGTCGATGTCGGCCAGGTCGGGGCGGAAGGCCTCGGTGGTCAGGGTGTCGAGCTGGGCCCGTAGGCCGGTGTGGTGGTCGGCGGTGGAGGTCATGGGCTTGGCGGCTCTTTCCAGCGGCGGACGGCGGGGGCGGGCGGGGGTCAGTGCCGGTGGTTGCGGGGGGAGTGGCGGTGGGCCAGGGCCTCGTAGGACGCCGAGAGGGCGGGCGCGGCGGTCTCGTAGGTGCGTTGGGCCACTCCTATGAACAAGCAGTCCACGACGAGTAGTTGGCTGGTCCTGGACGACATCGCGGCGGGGCGGAGTTCGCTTTCGCGGGCCGTGGAGGTGGTCAGGATGTGGTCGGCGTAGGCGGCGATCTCGCCGTCGGGGCGGCCGGTGATGGCGATGGTCGTGGCGCCGTGGTCGAAGGCGACGCGGAGGGGCTCTATGACGTCGGTGGTGCGGCCGGAGTGGGTGATGGCGACGGCGACGTCGCCGGTGCGCATCTGCACGGCGTTGGTGACGGCGAGGTGCGGGTCCGCGTGGGCGTGGGCGATCAGGCCGATGCGCAGGAGCTTTTGTGCCAGGTCCTGGCCGACGAGGTGGGAGGCGCCGACGCCGTAGACGTCGATGCGGCGGGCGGCGCAGAGCGCGGCGACGGCCGCTTCGAGCTGGGTGACGTCCAGCCCGGCCGCGGTGTCGGCCAGGCACTGCTGCTCTTCCTGTGCCAGTTTCGCGACGACGTCGACGAGGGAGTCGTCGACCGCTATGTCGGCGGTCACGGCGGGTGCGCCGCCGGCCGCCTGCTGCGCGGCGAGCGCGGCGAGCGCGAGGCGCAGGTCGCGGTAGCCCGGGTAGCCCAGCAGCCGGGAGGTGCGTACGACGGTGGCCTCGCTGGTGCCGGTGCGTTCCGCCAGGCCGGTGACGGTGAGCGCGGCGCAGCCGGCCGGGTCGCTCGCGACGGTCTCGGCGACCCGCTGCATGGAGCGGGTCATCGTCGGGGCGAGGGTGCGGACCTTGGCGGCGAGCGCCGCGGGGGCGGGTGGGGTCGGGGCCGGCCGGGTCTCGACCGGCGTTTCCTTGAAAGATTCCTTCTTGAAAGTTTCCTTCACGCTGCTACTCACCCTTGAAAAGTAATTTCATCCGCTCGTCGCGTCAATACCCTCCGTGAGGGCTGTGGATAGCCGGCCGCGACCCGCGGCGGGGCTGTGGACAACGCCGGGCGCCGGCTCGTGGTCGGGAGACAATGGGGGGCATGGAGCTGGAACAGGCATTGCACGCCGCGCGGGCGCTGGTGCTCGCCGACCTGATGGCGGACGAGGTGGCCGACGCCGACATCGTCTCGCTCGTGGAGGACGCGGTCGTTCACCGCCGGTGGTGGGTGGAGCAATGGCCTGAAGGCGCGGAATTCGTCGCGGGTCTGATAGCGCAGGACGTCCAGGACGCCCTCCTGGAGCGGTACGGCCGTTGGCCGCTGTGCCCCGTGTGCACGGAGTCGGGCGATCCCCATGCCCTCGATGTCGAACCGGAGTTGGGGCCCGACCCGCACTGGGTCTGCCCCAAGACGGCGGTCGCGGTGGCCCGGGTCGGCCGGCTGCGCGCCCAGGCGGAAGGCTGAGGTGGCTGCCCGTGCGCGGGACTGACGGCGCGATCCGGCCGGAGGGCTGACGTGGCGGTCTATATCGACCGGCCCATCTGGCCGGGGCACGGTCGTATGTGGTCGCATCTGGTCAGCGACGAGTCCTTCGACGAGTTGCACGCCTTCGCCGCGCGCCTCGGTGTGCCCCGGCGGGCGTTCGAGCGTGATCACTACGACCTGCCGGCGGAGCGCTATGACGACGCGGTGCGGGCCGGAGCGGTCCAGGTCGACAGCAAGGAGCTGCTGCGCCGGCTGACGGCCGCGGGCCTGCGCCGGCCCAAGCACCGGCCGCCGCCGCACGAGCCGTAAGGCGCCGCTTCGTACCCGCAGGTCCGCGTTCGTACGCGCGAGGCCGCGTTCGTACGCGCGAGGCCGCGTTCGTGCCCGCAGGGCCGTGTTCGTGCCCGCAGGGCCGCGTTCGTGCTCGCAAGGCCCCTCTCCGTGCCGGTGCGGTCACACCCGCACGGCCCGCACCCGTACGGCCCGCTGCGGTGCGTCGCAGCGGCGGGCGGAAGTCGCCTCCCCGCACGATGGGCCCTGGCCGTGCGCCGTGCCGAGCGCACCGCACCGACAGCGGCGTACCGAGAGGGGAAGCGATGTCAGTCAGCGCACCGGGCAGAGAACCGGTCACCGAGCTCGATCCGGCCTACAGCAGCCAGGACGCCCATGCGACCGCATGGTCCGCGGCCGTCGGCGGGATGTCCGAGGCGGAGATCTTCTGGCTGGCGACCGTCCGGCCCGACGGCCGTCCCCATGTCACCCCGCTGCTGGCCGTCTGGGCGGACGACGCGCTGCATTTCACCACCGGCCCCGGCGAACGCAAGGCCAAGAACCTCGCGGCCAACCCGCACTGTGCGCTGACCACCTCCACCGCCGGTGGCAACGACCTGCATGTGGGCCTCGATGTGGTCGTCGAGGGGGATGCGGAGCGGATCGAGGACGAGTCGGCGCTGCGCCGCCTGGCCGAGCTGTACGTCGAGAAGTACGGCAGCGACTGGCAGTTCGACGTCCGTGACGGGGCGTTCGACCACCGGGGCGGACGCGCCGTGGTCTTCCGCGTCGAGCCTCGCCGGGCCTTCGGCTTCGGGCGGGGCGAGGCGGAGTTCAGCCAGACGCGGTGGACGTTCGACGGCGGGGGGTGAACGAAGGGGCGCGGCGGGGGGGGGGGGGGGGGGGGGGGGGGGGGGGGGGGGGGGGGGGGGGGGGGGGGGGGGGGGGCCCCCCCTACAGGCAGGGAACATGACGCGAGCACCTCTCCGT
>NZ_JBWKCJ010000011.1:173997-217667 GCF_056436545.1 Streptomyces sp. NPDC043738
GGGGGAGGGGGGGTTCAGACCAGCGGGGGTGGAGGTCCAGAGGGGGGGGGGGGGAAAAGGGGGGGGGGGGGCGGGGGGGGGGCGGGGGGCCCCCCCCCCCCCGGCCCGGATCGGCGCCGGCCGCCCCGCCCCGACCAGCGGCCCCGGACCAGCGGCGATGCTCGCCCCGGCTCGTGTCAGCGCCGTTCGACCTGGCCCGTATCGGCGCCGTTCGACCCGGCCCGTATCAGCGCTGTTCGGCGGCCTCCGGCAGGGGCTCCGCCGCCTTCGGCGATCCGGCGACGAGCCGGGAGCTGCTGGTCGAGCGGTGCAGGCGGAAGGCGAGGGCGGTGGTGATGACGGCGACCGCCGCCAGTGCCGCGCCGGTCCAGGCCACGGACGGGTAGCCCCAGTGCGCGCTGATGGCCAGGCCGCCGAGCCAGGGGCCGAGGGTGTTGCCGATGTTGAACGCGGCGGTGGTGGTCGCGCCGGCCAGCGTCGGTGCGGCGTTCGCCACGTTGAACATCCGGGCGTTGAGGGCCGGGGCCGTGGTGAACGCGGTCACCCCGAGCATCAGGGAGAGCGCGACGGCGGCGAAGGGGCTGTGCGCGGTCAGCGCCAGGACGGCGAGTACGACGGTGGAGGCGGAGATGCCGCCGAAGAGCGTGCCGAACAGATGCGCGTCGGCGATCCGGCCGCCGATGAACGTACCGATCAGCGCGCCGACGCCGAAGAGGGCGAGCACCGTGGGCACCCAGCTCTCGGCGAGGCCGGCGGTGTCGGTCAGCAGCGGCGAGAGGTAGGAGAAGAGCGCGAAGACCGCGGCGCCGTTCATGGCCGTGGCGATCAGCGCCAGCCACACCTGCTTGTCCTTGTAGATGGTCAGCTCGCGGCGCAGCTGCGGGCGGTCGTCGCCGGTGGGCACGGCCGTACGCGGCACCAGCGCCACCACGCCGACCAGGCCGATCGCGGCGAGTACGGCCACCGCCCAGAACGCGGCGCGCCATCCGGCGTGCTGGCCCAGGAGCGCGCCGGCCGGGACGCCGGCGATGTTGGCGATGCTCAGACCGCCGACCATCACGGCCATCGCGCGGGCCCGCGCGGTCACCGGCACCAGTGACACGGCGACGGCCGCGCCGACCGCCCAGAAGCCGGCGCAGGCCAGCGCGCTGACGACGCGCGAGGCGAAGAGGATTCCGTAGGACGGTGCCAGCGCGCCGGCCACCTGGCCGAGGCCGAAGACCGCCAGCAGCGCGATCAGTGTCGTGCGGCGGGGCAGGCGGAGCGTGGCCGCGGCGAGCACCGGGGCGCCGACCACCATGCCGATCGCGAAGGCGGAGACCAGCAGTCCGGCCTGCGGGATGGAGACGTCCAGGTCGCGGGCGAGCGGCTGGAGGATGCCGGAGAGCATGAACTCGGAGGTGCCGAGCGCGAAGACGGACAGGCCGAGGACGTACACGGCGATGGGCAGGCGGACGCGGTCGGATGGTGGTGCTGGCATGTCAGCTACTAACACGGATAGGACGGCGGGCATTCCCGGCCACGCTGGCGGGAAGTGAGAGGTCGCTCACCCGCCGCCCAGGAGGTCCAGTTCGGTGGCCAGGTTGCGGCGCGCCAGGTGCTCGAAGCGGTCGTAGCCCTGCGGGGTGCGGAACAGGACGGGCAGGGCGAGGAGTTGGCGCAGTACGGCGGAGCGCCCGGCGGCGAAGTCGGGGTCGGGCACGAAGGCGTATTCGGCGCGGACCGCCGCGGCGTAGGCCGCGTAGGTGTCGGGTGGGCCGCCGAGCACCGCGAGATCGGCGTCGCACAGCACCTCGCCGTCGGGGTCGTCGGGTGCCGGGTCGTGGGTGGTGGTGAGCCGCACCAGGCGGGCGACCTCCGCGGTGCGGGCCGCGCCGATGCCCAGTTCGGGCAGTGCGCGTTCGGCGAGGGCGGCGCTGCGCTCCTCGTTCTCGGAGCGGTCCGGCCGGTAGACCGCGTCGTGGAACCACGCCGCCAGCTGGACGACGGGCAGGTCGTCGGCGTGTGAGGCCAGTTCGTCGATGCGCTTGAGGACCGCGGCCAGGTGCTCGACGGTGTGGTAATGGCGCTGCGGTTCGCTCCACCGGGCAAGGAGGTTGTCCGCGTACGGGCCGGGGTCCGGGGCGGGTGCGTCGGCGGGCGCCGCGGACTTCCGGCCGTCGCGGGCCGCGGTGACGGTGGTGGCCCAGCGCCGGCGCAGTTCCTCCAGCAGGGCGGTGGTGTCGGCCGTACGGGGCACGGGGGTCATGGGAATCATTGTGCCGGAGCGCCGGTCAGGCCGTACGCTGGGATATTGGACTAGACCTGTTGTCCTGTGTGGGCTTCCCCGGCGCCGGGCCCGCCCGCCGCGCCGTCATCGAAGGAATGGGGTCATATGAGCAAGCGCGCGCTCCTGGAGGTGATCGCCCTCGGGCCGGAGGACGCGGTCGCCGCCCAGGCCGGCGGTGCCGACCGGCTGGAACTCGTCGCCGACATGGCGGCCGACGGGCTCACGCCCTCCCTGGCCACCTTCGCGGCGGTCCGGGCGGCCGTCGACATCCCGCTGCGGGTGATGCTGCGGGCCGCCGACGGGTTCGCGGCCGGTGACCTTCGGGCGCTGTGCGAGCGGGCGGCGGCGCTGCGGGCCGAGGGCGCGCGGGAGTTCGTCCTGGGGTTCCTCACACCGGACGGGCGGGTGGATCTCGACGCGGTGGCGGCGCTGGCCGAGGTCGTCGACGGCTGCCGCTGGACCTTCCACCGGGCCATCGACCGGGCCGCCGACCGGGACGCGCTGCGCAAGGAGCTGGCGGGCACGGCGGGTGCCGCCGGCCTCGACACGTATCTGACGGCCGGTGACGCCGGCGGTGTCGGGACGGGGCTGCCGGTGCTGCTGGCGGAGCAGGCGCGTACGGCGGCGGGCGAGCCCGGGTACGCGCCGCGGATCCTGGTCGGCGGCGGGCTCGGGCTCGGCCATCTGCCGGCGCTGCGGGCGGCCGGCCTGGACGCGTTCCACATCGGGGGCGCCGCCCGGCCCGCCGGCTGGTCCGCGCCGGTGGACGCGGCGGCGGTGCGGCGGTGGCGGGAGACGCTGGACCGGGTGGTGGTGCCGGGCGGCGGCCTCTAGGGCGCGCCCCTGGGGGCAGTGCCTGCCTTACGGGTCAGCTGTGGCCGGCGACCTGGACGGCGGCGGTGTCGCTTTGCGGGGTGGCGGTGGCGCCGTCGGCGGAGGTGCCCTGGACCGTCGCGGCCCGTGGGTCGTCGCCCCCGTCCGTCCCGTCCGCCGACCGTCGCGTGGTGATGGCCGACAGGGCCACTACGGCCAGGGTCAGCGCCGTCGAGGCGAGCGGGAACCAGCGGGCGCCGAGGACGGTGAGGGCGAGGCTGCCGACGCCGCCCGCGGCGGCTATGCCCAGGTAGAGGGCGCTGCTGTTGAGGGAGATCAGCAGCGGCGCGTTGGGCGGGTCGATGGAGGCCAGGCGGTGCGGCAGCGCGACGGCGACGGCCCAGCCGGCGAGCGGGGAGACGGCGGAGTACAGCAGCGCGCCGGGCATCGTGCCGGAGAGCCAGGGCAGCGCGAGGAAGGCCGCCGCGGCCGCGCCGCCGCCGCTCAGCAGCACCGCGCGGGTGCCCAGCCGGTCGACGGCCCGGCCGCCCAGCCAGTTGCCGGCGACCGAGGCGACGCCGGCGACCAGCATGATCAGGCTGAGCCGGCCCGCGTCGCCGCCGGTGGCGGAGTTCACCGCCACGCCGAGGTAGATGTAGACCACGTTGAGGGCGAGGAAGAACACCAGGGTGGTGGACGCGGCCCCCAGGACGCGGCGGTTGCGCAGCGGGGCGAGGCGGGTGCGCAGGTCGGGGGCCGCGGTCGGGGCCGGGAGGCCGCGCAGCAGGAGGGCGAGGCCGAGGAACGCCGCCGCGCCCAGGGCGACCACCAGCCACATGGTCAGCCGCCAGTCCGTACGGCCCAGGTAGGTGCCCAGCGGGACGCCGAGCGCGGTGGCCACGGTCATGCCGCCGAGGACGGTGGCCAGCGCGCGGCCGCGGCGCTCCGGCGGCACCAGGGTGGTGGCGACGGCGTTCGCGGTCGGGGTGTAGAGCGCGGCGCCGGCCGCGGCGAGCACCCGGGTGGCGAGCAGGACCGGGTAGTTGGGCGCGAGGGCGCTGAGCGCGTTGGCGAGGGTGAAGACGGTGAGCGCGGTCAGCAGCACCCGGCGGCGCGGCCACCGGGCGGCGGCGGTCGCCAGGACCGGGGCGAGCACGGCGTAGGACAGCGCGAAGACGGTGACCATCTGGCCGGCCGCCGGGACGGAGATGTCCAGGTCGTGAGCGACGAGGCCGAGGATGCCGGCGGTCACCATGGAGTCGGTGCCGACGGCGAAGGTGCCGAGGGCGAGCAGGAGCAGACGCAGACGCACGGGTGTCCTTCCCGGTACGGGTGACGGAGCAGGCGGGCGGGTAAGTTTGATGTGCGTCAAACAATAGAGACTGTTGGATGGATGTCAAACAACTTTGGGCAACGGATCGGGAAATAGAGTGGGCCGGGTGAGGCCCGGTCGGACGGGGACCGGGTGGAGCCGAGGCCGGATGGGACCGGAGAAGTGGCGGAAGGAAGGCGCGGCGCCGTGGTGAGTGACGTCGATGCGGGCGACGGCGAGGGCACGCTGCTGGAGCAGCCGGAGGCCGCCGACATCCAGCTGGTGAAGGTGCTGCACGCGCTCGGGGACCCGACGCGGCTGCATCTGCTGCGGATCTACGCGAGCGGGCGGCAGTACGACTGCTCGTCGGAGCGGCTCGGGCTCGCGCACCTGCACAAGTCGACCGTCTCGCACCACATGCGGATCATGCGCGAGGCCGGACTGACCAGTACGCGGGTGGTGGGGCGCAAGCGCTATGTGCAGCTGCGCCGGGCCGACCTCGACGCGCGGTTCCCCGGCTTCCTGGAGGGACTGCTGACGTCCCTCCAGGGGGAAGAGATCCAGGGTGTGACCATTCCCTAGGCCTCGGGCGCGCCCCGAGGCCCAGGGGTCAGCCCCGAGGCGTGCCCGACGCCGCTTCGCCGTCGGCCAGTCGCTCCGGAAGCGGGGCGGCGTGGACCACCGTCAGGCCGGACACCGCCCGGGTCAGGCACACGTACAGGCGGCGCAGGCCGGTCCGCTCGTCCGGTTCGCCGTCGACGATCGCGGCCGGCTCGTCCAGCACCACGTAGTCGTACTCCAGGCCCTTGGCGAGCGTGGCGGGCACCAGCGTCAGCCGGGCGGCGGCCGAGGTCTCCTGGCCGGGGGACAGACACGTCACCCCCGCCGCCTCCAGGGCCGCGCGGAGCGGCGGGATACGCGCCTCCGCGGCGATCAGGCCGACCGAGCCCTCCTTGGTCAGGGCGTCCTCGCAGGCCGCGAGGGTCGCTACGACCAGGTCCGCCGGCTGGACCCGGCGGATCTCGAAGTCGCCCGCAGACTCGCGGATCGAGGTGGCCTCCGTCAGGTCGGGGGCGATGGCGGGCAGCAGCCGGGACGCGTACCCGATCACCTCGCGCGGTACGCGGAAGCCCTGGGTGAGCTCCTCGACGGCCGCGCCGGGCTTGCCCAGATGGAACAGGGCCTCCTCCCAGGTGTCGGTGGCCCACGGGGTGGTCCCCTGGGCGATGTCGCCGAGGACGGTCGCCGAGCCCGTCGTGCAGCGGCGGCCGACCGCGCGGTACTGCATGGGGGAGAGGTCCTGCGCCTCGTCCAGGACGACATGGCCGAGCGAGTGGGTGCGCGTGATCAGATCCGTCGCCTCGTCGATCAGCACCGCGTCCGCGGCGGACCACCGGGCGCCCTTCACGCTGCGGGCCGGCTTGGTCCACAGGATGGTCTTCTGCTCCTCGGGCGAGAGGATCCCCTCGGCCTGCTCGGCGAGGAACTCCGCGTCACCCAGCAGCCGCAGCACCAGCTTCGCCGGATCGACCGGCGGCCAGACCGCCTTGACCGTGGCCTTCACGGCGGCGTTGCGGGCCACCGCGTCCTGCACCCGGTCGTCCGGGGCCTCGCCGGCCTGCTCCATACGGACCAGGACGGCGTGCGCGATCCGCTGGGGCAACGCCTCGCGGGCCGCGCCGTAGCGGATGTCACGCTCCGTCAACTCCCGCACGATCTCTTCGAGTTCGTACGCCGGTACGCGCCAGCGGCGGGAGCCGCGGACGACCACGCAGGGCTCCTCGGGCATCGTGATGTGCGAACGCAGGGCCCGCCGCAGGACCTCGGCCATCCGCGCGTCGCCCTTGATCGTCGCGGCGGCCGCCTCGTCGGCGGTGCGCACCTCCACATGCCCCACCAGGTCGTCGACCGTGGCCTGCGCGACCTCCAGCTCGCCCAGCGCCGGCAGGACCTGCTCGATGTAGTGCAGGAAGGAGCGGTTGGGGCCGATGACGAGGGTGCCGGAGCGGGCCAGCCGCTCGCGGTGCGCGTACAGCAGGTAGGCGACACGGTGCAGGCCGACGGCGGTCTTACCGGTGCCCGGCGCTCCCTGGACGCAGACCGAGCCGCCGATGCCGGCGCGCACGATCTCGTCCTGCTCGGGCTGGATCGTGGCGACGATGTCCCGCATCGGACCGACGCGCGGACGCTCGATCTCCGACTGCAGGAGCCGGCTGGTTCGGGCCGCCTCCTGCGGGTCGGTGAGGTGCTCGTCCTCGTACGCGGTCAACTCGCCGCCGGTGTAACCGAATCGGCGGCGCAGCTCCAGGTCCATCGGGTCCTTCTTGGAGGCCCGGTAGAACGGCTGGGAGACGGGGGCGCGCCAGTCGATGACCATCGGGTCGCCGTCGGCGTCGTGGACGTGCCGCCGGCCGATGTAGAAGTTCTCCCCCGCGGCGCCCTCGGCGAGGTCGAGGCCCGGTGCGTGGAGGTAGTCCAGGCGGCCGAAGAACAGCGGGGTGTGGGAGAGGTCGGCGAGCGCCTTGATACGGGCGTCGATCTCCCCCTGGAGCACCTCGGCGTTGACCCAGTTCGCGGTGACGTCGGCGATGTTGAGCGCCTCGGCGTCCTCGCGCATGGCGCGCAGCGCGTCCCGAGAGGCGGCGAGGTGGTCCTTTTCGCGCTGCAGGGGGTCTTGGGGTGAGGATCGGGGGGCGTGCGAGGGCACGGCGTTGCCTCCGGGGGCGGGTCAGCGGCGTGAAGCGAAGAGCCGGCCGGTTTCCGACCGGACGGCGGCACTCCTCGGCGGGAGGCAGGCAGACGCGGGAGTGTAGTTCAGCCTCCGCGGACGGCGCCAACGGATTTTCTCCGGTAGCGCGGCGGCCGTACCCGTGGGGGACAACCCCGACGGACGTCGGTCTGCCGTAGGGGGTGGGATGGGCCTGGAGGCTGACGGAGAACCCGTGCGGGATGGGCCTATGGACCGATGTGCTGCAATCGGGTGAATCCCATCATGGAGGCATGAGCAGCGCAGCGATTCCACCAGCCGCCGTCCCACCACCCACCGCACTCCACCCCGCCAGAGGCGCGACAGCCCTCGGCACCGGTTCCGCCGCCGGCGCGGCGGATGTCCACGGGCATCGCCATCTCGTCGGCAACGCCCTCCGCGCGATCAAGGTCTTCGCCGCGGCGGCCTTCAGCGTCGCCGTCCTGGGCGAGTACGCGGACGACTGACCCCGCCCCGGCCGCCGCCCCGTGTGCCGGGGACGCCCGGCGCGCCGTCGTGCACGGAGCCGACGGCGTATCGACCCGACCGCGAGCTGCCTCGTGTACGAGGCCGGCGCCGTGCAGCTCGCGTACCAAGCCGACTTCATATCGACCCGTCCATGGGGCCGACTCCGGGCCGACTCCGCCCGGCCACCCAGATGACCGGAAACCGTTACAGAAGGTCGGCCTCGATCCACTAGCGTCGCCGCAGGGCGCGCTCAGGGCGACAGAGCGCGCGCTCAGGGCGACGACGAGGGGGTCAAAGGGTGTCTGCCGCCGACGGGACACGGACGTGGAGACACACCTGGAGACGGACCTGGGCCCTGAGCACCACGAGCCCCCGCCGGCTGATACCCGCGGCCGCGCTGCTCGTGGCGTCACTCGCCGGACTGTGGGTGCTCTACCAGGTCCAGCCGATGCCGATGTCCGACATCGCCGTCTACCGCGCCGAGGGGGAGGCCGCCGCGACCGGCGGTGATCTCTACGGCTTCACGGTCACCCAGTGGGATCTCCCCGCCACCTACCCGCCCTTCGCCGCCCTCCTCTTCATCCCCACGACCTGGCTCTCCCTCAGCACCCTCAAGATCGCAGCCGTGGTCGTCAACGCGGTGCTGCTCGCCCTGCTGATCCACCTCTCCTGCAAGGCCGCCGGCCTGCGCAAGGCCGCGCAGAGCGCGCCCGCCCTCCTGACCGTCACCGCACTGGGCCTCTGGCTGGAGCCCGTCTTCCAGACCTTCGTCTTCGGCCAGGTCAACCTCGCCCTGGCCTGCCTGGTGCTGTGGGACCTCTCCCGCCCGGACGGCGCGCGCCTCAAGGGCTTCGCCACCGGCCTCGCGGCGGGCATCAAGCTCACCCCCGCGATCTTCGCCGTCTACCTCCTGATCACCGGCCGGGTGAAGGCCGCCTGCACCGCCCTTGCCGGCTTCCTGCTCTCGGCGCTGCTGGGCTGGCTGGTGCTGCCCGACGCCAGCATCGAGTTCTGGACGCGGCGGATGTTCGAGACCGGGCGGGTCGGCAAGGTGTGGATCGTCGACAACCAGTCGCTCCAGGGGCTGATCAGCCGCGTTCTGCACGATCCCGAGCCGGGCCCGCTGTGGGCGGTGCCGGCGGTGCTGACGGCGGTGGCCGGGCTCGCGGTGGCCCGCCGCGTCCACCGGCGGCGCGGCCTCGACGCCTGGGGCGTGCTGTGCACGTCCGTCACGGCGCTGCTGGTGTCGCCGATCAGCTGGTCCCACCACTGGGTCTGGTGCGTGCCCCTGCTCATCGCGCTCGCCGCCCACACCCGGCGCAGCCGCCCGCGCCGTGCGCTGCTGGCCGCCGTCACGCTCGCCTTCACCGTCCGCACGATGTGGATCGTGCCGCACACCGGCGACCTCGACCTGCGCCTGCCCTGGTGGCACCAGCCGCTGGCGGCCCCGTACCCGCTGCTGGGCCTCGCGCTGCTGGCGACCGTGGTCTGGTGGACACGGCAGCCGGCCGACGCGGCCGGCACCCCGGGTGCCCGCGGCGGCGGCATCCCCGTGCCGAGGACCGCCGGGAGCGGCCAGGAACTTCCGGCCCGTACCCGGCGGTGATCCGGCTGTGATCCGGCGGGTGGTACCTACGGGTGGTGCCTACGGGGGTACTGGGGGCGGCATCTAGGGGGCGGGGGAACAGATCCCGTAGGGGATGCGCGAGCCCCCTGCGGAGCCACAACGTGGCGGGGCGGGGCTTTATTTCGATCAGCGCGGGGCGTCGCATCCGGCCGTTGCCCGGGCCGTCGCACCGTCCGCGTCCCGGGCCGTCGCACCGCCCATGCAGGTATACGCCCGTACGGCGCACTCCGCGTTCGGCGCACTCCGCGTTCGGCGCACTCCCGGCGCACCCCGCGTACGGCGCACTCCGCGTACGGCGGCCTCGTGCGGAGGCGGCCCCCCCCGTGCGGAGGCGCCCCCCTACACCCCCGTCACACGTCCTCGTCGGCCGCCAGCAGCTCGTCCGCGTCGACGATCCGGTACGCGTACCCCTGCTCGGCCAGGAAGCGCTGGCGGTGCGCCGCGAAGTCCTGGTCGATGGTGTCGCGTGCGACGACCGAGTAGAACCGCGCCTCGTGCCCGTCCGCCTTGGGGCGCAGCACCCGGCCCAGCCGCTGGGCCTCCTCCTGGCGTGAGCCGAAGGTGCCCGACACCTGGATCGCCACCGTCGCCTCGGGAAGGTCGATGGAGAAGTTCGCGACCTTCGAGACGACGAGCACCGAGATCTCGCCCTCCCGGAACGCGTCGAAGAGCTTCTCGCGCTGCGCGTTGGTGGTCTCGCCCTTGATCACGGGCGCGTCCAGATGCTCGCCCAGCTCGTCCAGCTGGTCGATGTACTGCCCGATGACCAGGGTCTGCTCGCCCTGGTGCCGGCGGACCAGGGACTCGGTCACGAACTGCTTGCTGGCGGTGGTCGCACAGAAGCGGTACTTCTCCTCGGTCTCGGCGGTCGCATACGCCAGCCGCTCCGACTCGGTCAGATTGACCCGCACCTCGACGCAGTCGGCCGGGGCGATATAGCCCTGCGCCTCGATCTCCTTCCACGGCGCGTCGAACCGCTTCGGCCCGATGAGCGAGAAGACATCCGACTCCCGGCCGTCCTCCCGTACGAGCGTCGCGGTCAGGCCCAGCCGCCGCCGCGCCTGGAGGTCGGCGGTGAACTTGAAGACCGGCGCGGGCAGCAGGTGCACCTCGTCGTAGACGATCAGGCCCCAGTCGCGGGAGTCGAACAGCTCCAGATGCGGGTAGACGCCCTTCCGCTTCGTGGTCAGCACCTGGTACGTCGCGATGGTGACCGGCCGGATCTCCTTCCGGGTCCCGCTGTACTCGCCGATCTCGTCCTCGGTCAGCGAGGTCCGCTTGACCAGCTCGTGCTTCCACTGCCGGGCCGAGACGGTGTTCGTCACCAGGATCAGCGTGGTGGCCTTCGCCTGCGCCATCGCACCGGCGCCCACCAGCGTCTTGCCCGCGCCGCACGGCAGGACGACCACGCCCGAGCCACCGTGCCAGAAGCCCTCGACGGCGTGCTGCTGATACGGCCGCAGCGCCCAGCCGTCCTCGCGCAGCTCGATCGGATGCGCCTCACCGTCGACGTAGCCGGCCAGGTCCTCGGCCGGCCAGCCGAGCTTGAGCAGCGTCTGCTTGATCTGCCCGCGCTCGGAGGGGTGCACCACCACGCTGTCCGGGTCGATCCGCGCCCCCACCAGCGGCTGCACCTTCTTCGACCGCAGGATCTCCTCCAGCACCGGGCGGTCGGTGGTGGTCAGCACCAGCCCGTGAGCCGGGTGTTTGACCAGCGTCAGCCGCCCGTAGCGCGACATCGTCTCCGCGATGTCGACGAGCAGGGCATGCGGCACCGGATACCGCGAGAACTGCACCAGCGCGTCCACGACCTGCTCGGCGTCGTGCCCGGCGGCCCGCGCGTTCCACAGCCCCAGCGGCGTCACCCGGTACGTATGGATGTGCTCCGGTGCCCGCTCCAGCTCCGCGAACGGCGCGATGGCCCGCCGGCAGGCGTCGGCCAGCTCATGGTCCACCTCCAGGAGCAGCGTCTTGTCGCTCTGGACGATCAGGCAGGACACACATACCTCCACGGATAGGTCGCCTGGTGACAAGTGAAACACCCCGGGCGTCCATTCCGGCCCGGGCTCCGCCCCGGACCTGGTGCCGGAAGGGCGTCCCGGCCGGCGCGCCGGGCATACGCGCAGCCATCCATCCTCGCCCATCGCGGCGGACCGGGGAAGGCGCTCGCCCGCGAAGCGGCAGCGGCCGCCCGTGCGCTGCCGCGCGCGGCGCGCGGGCGAGGACCGCCGGGCGCGGGGGCCCCGGCAGCTGACGCGATCTTGCGCGGCCCGTCGGACTGAGAGCTACCTCACAGATCCTCGGGTGCGTGGGAGAGCGGAGGGGACGGCTGCGCGTGCCGGCGGTGAGTGCGGGTGTGCGGGGAGGCGTACGTGATCTCCTGCCGGGGCCGCATCCGGACGGTCCGGTGTGACGTTCGGGCGAGGGATCCGGTCGGCGCCCGTACCAGGTCGATCGTGCCGCCGCCCGTCAGCGCCCGGCCGGCGTGGCCGCCGCCGCGCCGGCCAAGGCCCGGGACCGGGTGAGGTCGGCGTCCGGCGCGCGCAGGACCGCGTGGAGCAGTTCGACGGTCTTGAGGGGGGCGGTGGAGGGGTGTCGGGGGTTGAGGTAGCGGGAGAGGGTGGTCTGGTCGATGCCCAGCCGCCCGGCGAGGGACTGCTGGGTGGGCTTGGGGCGGCCGTCGCGGGCCGATGACTCCCACCATTTCCTGAGCAGTTCGGCCAGTGCCCGTCCCGCCTCCCGGTCCGAGCTGGTTGGTCCCGTCATGCGTCCCCCCGGGTCTTTGCGATGTCTGAGCCTGGGCCTGGGTCTGCGCCCGAGCCTGGCAGATCGTGGTGAAGTCCCCTGTCGCCGCCGCAGGGGCGAGGAGGGCGGACGGTCGGGCGCCGCGCCTTGCGCTCCCCTTCCACTTCGCGCCGCCGGCCCTGGCCGAGGGCCGCTCCGGCCTGCGCGGATCCGGCGGCTCGGGCGTTCAACAGGCCCGTGCGGCAAGGAGAACGAGGCGGATGAATATGCCTCTGGCATATTCATCCGTTCGGGTGTGTGCGGTGCGGTGGCCTCCGGTCGGTGCCGCCGGCCGGCTGTCAGACCGCGTCGTCCGCCAGCTCCGCCACGCCCGTGATCCGGTGCAGCGGATACGTGCGGACCTCGTCGGAGGTGTGGTCGTAGGCCGTCACGAAGCCGCCCTCCACCCGTACGGGGGCGATCACCCGCTGGCTGGCGGCGCCGTCGGCGTTGACGTAGCCGATCCACAGGGCCGAGTTGGTCAGCACCGCGGCCTGCATGGTGGCGAGGGTCTCGGCGGACGTGGTGCGGGGGAGGGCGCCGGGGGCCGGGGCCGGTGCGCGTACCGGCTTGCGTTCCGCGGTGGCGGCCAGATCGCCGGCGCGGATGGCGCGTACCGCCGCTTCGAGGAGGGTGTGGTCGGGGGACGGCGGGCCGTCGGGGACCGGGGCGGGGGCGCTGCGCGGTGCGGTGCGGTAGGAGTCGGCGCGGGCGATCAGGACGTCGCCGGCCGCGGACTCGGCGGCCGGCGCGTAGCCCATCGCCCGCAGCCCGTCCAGGAGTTGGTCGGGGGCGGTCTGGGCGGCGAGCACGGTCGGGGCGAGGCGGCGCAGGCGCAGCGGGGCGGCGCGGCGGTCGGCGAGGATCTCGGACAGCAGCGCGTCGTCGTCGCAGCGCACGTACGCGGCGGCCGCGCCGATCCGCAACTGGCCGTGCCTGCGGGCCACATCGTCGATGAGGTAGGCGAGCGGCTGGGGGACCGGCGTGCGGGAGTGGGCGTGCAGGAACTCCTGGAGTTCGGCGGCGGAGCGGCCGGCGTCCAGGGCGCGGCGCACCGAGCCGGGCGTGAAGCGGTAGACCGTCGCGCCGCCCTTGGACTCGATGTCGGCCAGTACGCCGAGCGCCTCGGCGAGCGGGCGGCGCAGCGGCCCCGGGGCGACGGCGGTCAGGTCCGCCTGCAGCAGGACGTGGTCGAGCGGTTCGGGCAGGAGGGGGGCGAGGAGGGCCGCGGCGCGGGACGCGGCGGCGCCGGTCTCGGCGGGGGAGGGCGGGACGGCCGCGTCCTGGGGGTCGCCGCCCGCGGCGCCGATCAGGGCCCGCCCGTGGGTGGCGAGTGCGCCCCGTCCCGTCACGCCGAGCAACTCGGCCTCGGACAGCGCCCATTGGGCCAGGCGGGTGCGGAGGTCGTCTCCGGGGGAGGGCGCGGCGGGGGAGTCTTCGGCGGACGCGGCCGCCGCGTCCTGGGCCGGCGCGGCTCCCGCGCCGCGCAGCGGACGCTCCCACCGCAGCCGGGACAGCACCGCCGTCGCCGGTGCGGAGGTGCCCGCCGGCAGGCCGGCCAGGAGCCCGAGCGCGCGGCGGCGGACCTCGGGCGCCGCGGAGCGGTCCAGGTTCGGGCCGAGGGCGGCGAGCGCCCGGCCCTTGGCGTCGGCGGTGCCGACCACGCCCGGGGTGCGGGTCGCCGGCAGCCAGCCGGCCGCCAGCACCGCCCAGCGCTCGTGATCGGGCAGCTCCAGCCACTCCTCGGCCGCCGGGGTCGCCGCGTACCGCTCGTCGGCCTCGCCGTCGGAGGCGATCAGTCCGGCCGCGTAGGCGAGTTCGAGCCAGAAGGCGGCGAGCTGCTCGGTGGTGTCCAGGGCGACGGCGGTCCGCTTGAGGTCGCGCACGCTCAGGCCCCCGGCGCGCAGGACGGGCGGTCCGCCCAGGTCCCACTCCTTGAGCAGCTCCTCGACGGTCGCCAGCGCCGTGAACGCCTGGCTCGCGGCGGCGCTGTCCACAAGCTGTGGATCGCGCTCCGTCGTCGGAGTCAGCGCGGGCGGCACCGGCTCCGGGGCGCGGTGCGCGCGTCCGCCGCGCAGATGCAGGGCCGCCTCCCTGGGCAGGACGACGTTGCGGCCGCCCGCCGGGATCAGCAGGCCCCGGTCGAGCAGCCACTGCAGATGGGGGGCCGGCCGGTCGGTGACACCGCCGTAGGGAGGGCCCCACAGCAGTTTGTCGAGGACGGCGACGGACTCGGTGGGCGCGGTGTCCAGCAGCGCCGCCATACCGGCGCGGTCGCAGAAGAGCGAGGTGAGCGCGGCCACCGCGGAGACCGGATCGTGGGTGGTGGGCAGGCCGGCCGCGGCGATGATCTCCTGGAGCCGGCCCGGCGACATCCCGGCCGTGGCCTCGGCGACGGTCGGGCCCAGGCCGGTCGGTGAGGGGTGCGCGGGGCTCGGCGTGAGCAGTTCACGTGCCGTACGCACCAGCCGCAGCCGGTCGTCCGGCCCCCACACCAGCGCCTGCGCGCGCAGCTCGGCCACCGCCCGGGGCAGCTCGGCCGCGACCGCCTCGTCCCCGGCGTCCCCGCCCATCAGCGCGCCCAGCGTGCCGTACGGACAGGGGTCGGGCGCCACCGCCAGCGCCTCGGCGGTCTGCAGCGCGAACCGGTCGAGCCGCTCCACCGCGCGGACCACCGACGCCCGCGTCCCGGCCCGGGTCGCCAGCTGGGTGACATCGCCCGGCACCGGATTGAGCAGGTCGGGCCGCGCCCGCAGCAGCCCGATGAGCCCGCTGTCGGTGCGGGTCCGGAGCTCCTCGGCCAGGGTGCGCGGCGTGTCGGTCATTCGTCCTACGTTAGCGGGGCCGGGGATGCGGGGGCAGTCGGCGGCGGTACGGCGCCGGTGCGCGGCGCACCCGGCCTGCGGTGCGGCACCCGTGCGCGGCGCACTCGGTCTTCCCCGCGGCGCGCGTGCGCGGCGCACCCGCCCTCCGGTCCCGCAGCCGGCCGACGGGGTACCGTCGAGGCAGCAACCAGCGGACGCCGCAGGGGATTTCGTGGGGATCGAGAGCGATCAGCTCGTCTTTGACTACCTGAGCCGGGTGGGCGACCTGGCCCAGCAGCGGGGCCTGTCCAGCGCCACACGGATGCGCCTGGTGAGCGGGCTCAGGGCCGAGATAGACAGCCAGCAGAGTGGTTCGACCTCCGGCGTCCGGCGCCTGCTGGCGCGCCTGGGGACGCCGGAGGCGGTGGTCGCGGCGGCGCAGGGTGCGGACGACCGGCCGCCGGGGGCGTTCGGGGGCGGCACGGGCCCGCGGCAGGCACCGGGAGGCGGCCCCGCACCGGACGGGCCCGCCGTGCCGATCGGCCCGCGGCCCGCTGAGCCGCCGCGGCCCGCCGGTGCGTCCCGGCTGTGGTCCGGCGCGCGCGGCAGGCTCAGTGATCTGGCCGCGCGCGGCGGGCTGACGGGCAAGGCGCCCACGGCCGGTGGCCCGCTGCCCTCCCCGCGCGACGGCGCGGCGGACCCGTCCGCGACCGGCACGTCCTCCCCGTCCGCCATGTCCGCCGCGCCGACCGCCGGTCTGCCCCCGCACCTCGCCGGTGCGGACGAGCTGGGCGACGCGGAGGACGCGCCCGACTGGTGGCGCGTGGAGCCGGCGCCGTTCGGCCCGGGCGAGACCGTGCCCGGCTTCGTCGGCGGGATCGAGATCCCCGAGATATGGGACCGGCCGAAGCGCGGCGCCGACGGCGACGACGACGGCGACGACGGTGAGGGGGACGGCGGCCCGCTGTCGCTGAAGAAGGGCGGCACAGCCGGGTCCGGCGGCGACCGGCCGCGGAGCGCCGACGAGGAGGCCGCGCCGGACGGGAGGCGCCCGCTGCCCGGGCTGCTGCGCCGCGCGCTCGCCCGGAGGCGCGGCGCGGCGTCCGGTGCGCAGACCGCGGCCGACGAGACCGGAGGAGATCAGGCGGCGGCCGGCGGGCCGGTCCCCTTGCGGGCCTGGCTCAGCCCCGTGCCGACGCTGGCCGTACTCCTGCTGGTGGCCGGCGCGGTCCTGGGATCGTGGCTCGCGCTGGCGGGCGGCTGGGCGCTGGCCTACCTGTCCCGGCGGCTGACGCCCGCCGAGGCCAGGTTCGCGGCGCTCGGCCTGCCGGGTCTGGTCGCCGCCGGACTGGTGGTGTGGCTGTGGGGCCGCTTCGACGGCCGCTGGGGCGACCCGATCGCCCGGGGCCACCTGGGACCGGAACTCCTCGCCGGGCTGCCGGCCATGGCGCGGACGGCGGCCGTCGCCTCGGCACTGTTCCTGGTGTGGCGGATGCGACGGGCGGCGCGCTGAGGACCGCCGTGCCGGCGGCGCGGCGCGGCGGAGCGTAGGGCGAGGCGGTCCGGGAACGGCGTACGGGCGGGGCGGCCCGGGACCGGCGTACGGCGGGCGGGCACCGGGTGGGCGCCCGCCCGCCGCCCCGTTCAGCTGCCCGGCTTGGGGATCAGCGTGCGCTCCCGGCCCAGGGACCGGGTGCTGGAGTCGGGGTTGAGGGTGAGCTTTCCGTCCGGCCAGCGGGCCACGACGTCGTCGGCCCGGCCGTCGCCGCCGAAGGCCCCGACGGCCGCCATGACGACGTCGCGCCACGGGGACTTCGGCGCCCGCAGCCGCCGCTCCTTCTTCAGCTGCGTTGCGGCGGCGTCCTCGAAGACCGACACCTCCCCGTCGGCCCAGCGGACGAAGAGGTCCTGACCGGCCGGCGCGGTGGCGAAGTCGCCGGCGGCGATGTCCCGGGCGTAGGTCCAGGTCTTGTTGGGGCCGGCGAGCCGCTTCTCGGCGTGCAGGCCCTTGTCGTCGACATTGGTGTAGACGCTCACATGGCCGTCGGACCAGCGCACGAGGAGGTCGTCGGCGCGCTGGTTGCCGCCGCCGAAGCGGCCCGCGGCGATGCCGTGCGCCCGGGTCCAGAAGCTGCCGCGCGGGCGCAGCCGGATCTCGTTGCCGAACTTGGTGGTCTCGTCGACGTCCTTGTAGAGCGTCACTTCCCCGTCCGACCACCGGACGACGAGGTCGAAGGTGCCGGAGCCGGTGAAGTCGCCCGCCGTCATGGACGCGGCGTGCCGGAAGGTGGAGCCGGCGGCCGCCAGCCGGATGCCCTTGCCGAACCCGTACGCGCCGTCGCCGGGGTACAGCGTCACCTCGCCGTCGGACCGGCCCACGATCAGGTCGCTGTTGCCGTTGCGCACCGAGGAGCTGTGGAAGCGGCCGCCGGCCATCACCTTGGTGTGCTGCCAGGTCGTGGCGTCCCCCAGGGGGCTGGGGGCGTCCGGCTGCGCCCCGTCGACCGCCTGGCGGTAGAGCCGGAAGACGTCCTCGTCGAACTGCGAGCTGTAGGAGATGTGGTCGTAGCGCCCGCCGGTCTGGTAGCCGCCGATCGCGCCGATGAGCCTGCCGCGCCGGCCGTCGAAGTCCGTCAGGAACGGGCCCCCGCTGACGCCCGACCGGAACCCGGCGCACTCGATCTCCAGGAACCGGCCCTGGAAGGCCTTGGTGCTGTTGGTGCACTGCAGCGGTGTCTTCTGGCCACCGGGGTAGCCGACGACGGTCACGTTGTCGCGCGCGAGCTGCGAGGCGGGAACGGCGGTGAGCTCGTTGCCGCGGCCGGTCGCGTCCTCCAGCAGCTGTCCCTGCGCGTTCGGGCCGACGCGCAGCAGCGCGAAGTCCACGTCGTCGTCGGGCTTCGACTGCAGGTAGCGTCCGTCGATCCAGACCTTCCCCGGAAGCATCGGGAAGATCCCGTACGGCGTCTCACCGGGCCGGCCCGGCTTCGTCGCACCGGTGCGGTAGCCGGGGACGAAGGCGACACTGCGGTACGGCTTGTCGCCCTTGAGGCAGTGCGCGGCCGTGATGACCAGGCTCTTCGTGGGGGAGGTCACGGAGTTGGCGGTGCAGAACTGGTCGGCGGTCGCCGATCCGTCGCCGGCGCGGATGAGGAAGACGCCGACGGTGGCGACGCCCTGCCCCACCGGGGCGCTCGGCACCCGCAGCGAGCGCTTCTGGCGCTCCCCGGGGGCGGCCGGCGCGCTCGCGGCGTCGTCCACCGGGACGGCCGCACGGATCCGCTCCGGGGTCCAGTAGCGCTCCGCCTCCCGGGCCGGCCGGACGTCGGCGTCGCTCACGCCCTTGGACCGCTCCTCCGGCCGGGCGGAGGAGCCGGCGGAAGGGGAGGGCGAGGGCCCCGGGGAAGGGGCCGTGGTCGCCGTCGCCGTGGTGCCGCCGGCGACCGCGGCGCAGACGGCCACGGTGAGGGCGCACGTCCACAGCGCGGGTCTGGTCAAACGTATGTGTCTCATCAGGTCTTCCATTGACGGCTCGTCAGCCGGGCCACCGGACAGTGCAGTTCCGGCTCGGCCGGCCTGCTCGATCTTGCCGTGTGCCCCGGCGGCGCCCGCACCCGGGTAGGGCCGGGTGCCGCCTTGCTCCCGTCTACTCCTTGACCAGCCGCTGCTGCACCTCGTCCAGGATCTTGCCGGCGGCCGTGTAGCCGATGCCCTGGATCCAGAGCTGGTCGTCGACGCGGAAGGACCGGCCGCCGGTGACGGCCCGCATGTGCTTCCACAGGCCGCCGGTGGTGATCTGGGCCTCCTTGGACTTCTCCGGGGTGCCGTAGGAGGCGTAGAAGACGGCGTCGGCGTCGGCCTTGTTGACCTGCTCGGGGCTGACCTCGACCATCAGGCCGTCCTTGGAGCCGTCGACGACGTCGGTCGGGCCGGTGCCGATGTCGGCGAGGACGGTGCCGATGTAGCTCCGGCAGCCGTAGATGCGGGTGTCGGCGCCCTCGACGAAGCGGACGATGTTGGTGCGGAGCCGGTGGGCCGCCGCCGGGCCGCCGAGCGCCTTGGTGACGCGCTCGGCGTGTGCCTCGTACGCGGCGACCGCGCGCCGCGCCTGGGGGATCCTGCCCAGCGCGTCGGCGTGCGTGGCGAAGTTCTGCTTCCAGGGGTAGCCGGTGGTCTCGGTCATCACGGTCGGCGCGATCTTCGTCAGCTGGGCGTAGCGCTGGCCGTCGCGGACCTTGCTGGTCAGGATCAGATCGGGCTTGAGGGCGGCGACCGCCTCCAGGTTCGGGGCGCCGATCTTGCCGACGTCCTCGATGCCGGCGACCTGGTCCTTGGCGAGGTAGTCGAGGAAGCCCGAGGCCACGTCGGAGCGGGTGGCGCCGACCGGCTTGACGCCCAGGGTGATCGCGGAGTCCAGCTCGGCGGTGTCCAGGACGACCACCCGCTTCGGGGAGTTCGGCACCCGCACCTGGCCCATGGCCGTCCGCACCGGGTGGGTGCCGCCGCCGGTGGCCGGCTCGGCCCAGGCCGTGGCCGGCTGCTTGGGGCAGTCGGCGGCCTTGAAGGAACCCGAGGAGCCGGAGGACGCGTCGTGGCCGGAACCGCAGCCGGCCAGGGCGAGGGAGGCCACGAGCACGCCGGTGGCGGCGAGGACGCCGGTGGGGGCGACGGCGGCGGCGCGGCGCGCGGCGGTGGAACGGAACATGACATGTCCTTTCGGCTCGGAGGGAGGACAGAGCGGGGAGGGGGGTGGCGAGGGGCGGCGGCGCGGAGGGGACGGGCGCCGCCGGCTGCTCCCGGCGGGCCGCTACTCCTGGCGGGGCGGCTGCCAGGGGCGACCGGGGACGACCAGCGGCGAGGCGGTCACCGGATCCGGTACGACCACCGACTCCAGCCCGAAGACCTCGCGGACCAGTTCGGCGGTGACGATCTCGCCGGGCCGGCCCTGGGCGACGATCCGGCCGCCCTTCATCGCCACCAGGTGGTCGGCGTAACGGGCGGCCTGGTTGAGGTCGTGGAGCACGGCGACGACGGTGCGGCCGCGGTCGTGGTTCAGCTGCCGTACCAGGTCCAGCACCTCGACCTGGTGGGCGATGTCCAGGTACGTCGTCGGCTCGTCGAGGAGCAGCAGATCGGTCTCCTGGGCCAGGGCCATGGCGATCCAGACGCGCTGGCGCTGGCCGCCGGAGAGTTCGTCCACCGGGCGGTCGGCCAGTTGCGCCACGTCCGTCCGCGCCATGGCCTCGCCGACCGCACGCTCGTCGTCCGCCGACCACTGCTGCCACCAGCGCTGATGCGGCTGGCGGCCGCGGGCGACCAGATCGGCGACGGTGATCGCCTCGGGGGCGACGGGGGTCTGCGGCAGCAGCCCGAGGGACTGGGCGATCTTCTTGGTGGGGAGGCGTGCGAGGTCCGTGCCGTCCAGGAGGACCGCGCCGTGACGGGGCCGCAGCAGCCGTCCGAGGGCGCGCAGCAGCGTCGACTTGCCGCAGGCGTTGGGGCCGACGACGACGGTGACCGCGCCGGGCGGCACGTCCAGGTCCAGGCCGTCGACGACGATGCGGTCCTCGTAGGCGAGGGTGAGCGCACGGGCCGTCAGCCGGCTCACCGCGCCCGGTCCCATGCCGTCGCCGCCCCCGTCCCGCTCGCCGGTCGCGACGCCCTCGCCCCGCCCGCCCGTCTGCCCGGTCCCGCTCACGCCGTTCCTCCTGCCGCGGCCCGGCCACGGGCCTTCCCCCACGCTCGGCTTCGCTCGCGCGGGGGGACCCCCAGCCCCCTGACGATGAGCCAGATCAGATACGGGGCGCCGACGGCGGCGGTCAGCACACCCACCGGCAGCTCCGTCGGCGCGAGGAGCTTGCGGGCGAGCAGATCGCCCACGACGACGATGAGGGCACCCAGGAGAGCCGAGCACAGCAGCGGTATCTGGGCGCCGCGCGTCAGCCGGCGGGCGATCTGGGGGGCCAGCAGCGCCACGAAGTCCACGGGGCCGGCCGCCCCGGTCGCCAGCGAGGCCAGGACCACGCCGACCGCGACCAGGCCGAGCCGGGTGCGGCCCAGCCGGACGCCCAGCGCCGTCGCGGTGCCGTCGTCCAGCGACACGGTCCGCTGGGCGCGGGCCGCCCACAGCACGCCCGGCAGCAGCACCAGCAGCGCCCAGCCCAGCGGCGCCGCCTCGGCCCAGCCGCGCCCGTTGAGCGACCCGGTCATCCACACCTGGGCCTGCTGGGCGACGAGGTAGTCGCCCTTGGTCAGGAACAGATGGGTGACGGAGCGGAGCGCGACCGCGCAGCCGATGCCGATCAGCACGAAGCGGGTGGCGTGCAGGCCGCCGCGCCAGGCGAAGAGGTAGACCAGTGCGGCGGCCAGGACGCCGCCGGCGACGGACAGGTACGGCAGGGCGGCGTACGAGGTGACGCCGAAGGTCATCGCACCGACCGTCAGCGCGCTCGCGCCCTGGCTGATGCCGATGATGTCGGGGCTGGCGAGCGGGTTGCGGGCCACCGTCTGGATCAGCGCGCCGGCGATCCCGAAGGCCGCGCCGACCATCAGGCCGACGGTCAACCGCGGCAGCCGCAGGGTGCCGACGACCACCTCCTGGGCGGACGGGCGGCCGAGGAGGACGTCGACGACCTCGGACGGGGCCACGAAGCGCTCGCCGACGCAGAGGTAGCCCACGCACGCCAGCGCCAGCAGGACGGTCAGCACGGCCGCGGTCACGGCCGCGCGGCGGTGCAGCAGGAACGAGCCGCGCCCGGCCCGTACCAGCGCGTACCCGGCCGGCCGCAGCGCGGCACGGCGGCCGGGAGCGGCGGTGCCCGCGATCTCGGCCGTGCCGCCGGGGAGCGGTGTCCCCGGCGACCTCTCGGCGTCGGTCATGCCGCTCCGGAGCGGCGTCCCCATCGGCCTCTCGGCGTCCGTCATGCCGCCACGACTGCCCTTCGCCTCACCAGAGCAACCAGGAACGGCACCCCGATCAGCGCGGTCATCACACCCGCCGGGACCTCCGACGGCGGGAACAGGACCCGGCCGACGGTGTCGGAGACCAGGACGACGACCGGGCCGAGCAGCGCGGCCATCGGCAGTACCCAGCGGTGGCCGCCGCCCACCATCGCGCGGGCGAGGTGCGGGACGGCCAGGCCCACGAAGGCGATCGGGCCGGCCGCGGCGACGCCCGCGCCGGTCAGCACCGTCGCGCCCAGCCCGCCCACGATCCGTACGGCGGCGACGTTCTGCCCCAGGCCCCGCGCGACGTCCTCGCCGAGCGCCAGCGCGTCCAGGCCGCGCGCGACGCACAGCACGAGCACCGCACCCGCCAGCAAAAACGGCCAGATCTGTGCGGCCACCTCGATGTCCCGGCCGGTGAGCGAGCCGACCTGCCAGAACCGGAACTCGTCCAGGGCGGCGGCCCTGGTCGTCAGGATCGCCATCGTCACCGACACCAGCAGGGCGTTGATGGCGGCCCCGGACAGCGCGAGCTTGACCGGGGTGGCTCCCCCGAGGTCTCGGCCGCGGGTGGCGACGGCGTAGACGACGACGGCGGCGATCCCGGCGCCGGCGAAGGCGAAGGCGACATAGCCGGTCAGGCTGTGGACCCCGGCGAAGGCGATGGCGATCACCACGGCGGCCGAGGCGCCCTGGCTGATGCCGAGGATGCCGGGGTCGGCGATCGGATTGCGGGTGATGCCCTGCATGACCGTGCCGGCCATCGCCAGCGCGGCGCCGACCAGCACGCCGATCAGCGTGCGCGGCAGCCGCAGGTACCGGACCACCTGCGCGGCATCGCCGTCCCCGCCGTGGACGAGGGCGCCCAGCACCTCGGACGGGGCGAACGGGCGGCTGCCGACGGCCAGCGAGAGAACCACCGCCAGCAGCAGGGCGAGCAGCGCCGCCGCCACGAGGCCGAGGCGGCGGCCGGGCGTCCGGGGCGTCATAGGCAGGTCACTTTGCGGAGAGATGGCCGGAAGTTAGGTAAGGCAGGGCTAAGAGTACGGCCTGGCCGCCGGTCCGCTCGCGGTCGCCTGCACAATGGCTGGCATGGCTGCGTACCCCCTGACGGTCGGCTTCGACCTCGATATGACGCTGATCGACTCCCGCCCCGGAATCAAGGCCGTCTACCAGGAGCTGTCCGCCAGGACCGGCACCTTCGTCGACGCCGAGGCCGCGGTGACCCGGCTGGGGCCGCCGCTGGAGCAGGAGATCCGCCGCTGGTTCCCCCAGGAGCGGGTCGCGGAGATCAGCGACCTGTACCGCTCGCTGTATCCGCAGTACGCGATCGCGTCGTCGCCGGCCATGCCCGGCGCCCGGGAGGCCCTCGCCGCGGTCGCGGCGGCGGGCGGCCGGACGATCGTGGTGACCGCCAAGTTCGAGCCGAACGCCAAGCTGCACCTGGCGCACCTGGGGATCGAACCGGACGCCGTCATCGGCTCGCTGTGGGCGGAGGCCAAGGCCGAGGCGCTGCGGGAGCACGGTGCGCGGATCTACGTCGGCGACCACACCGGTGACGTCCGGGGCGCGCACGCCGCGGGCGCGCTGTCGGTCGCCGTGGCCACCGGGCCGTGCGAGGGCGGCGAGCTGCTGGCGGCCGGCGCCGATGTGCTGCTCGACGACCTCACCCAGTTCCCGGCGTGGCTGGATCGCTACGTCGCGGAAGGGGCAGAAGGGGCGGATCCCTCGGAGGCCGCCTCGGCCTGACGGCGCTGGGCGGCGGCGGAGCGGACCACTCCGGTCGCGGCGATCAGGAAGCCGAGGCCCATCAGCATGCACACCCAGTAGAAGGCGGACGGCAGCGGGTGGGTCCCGAGGAACAGCGGCGTCACCGTGGCGAGAGTGGCCGCTGCGCCAACTAGGAACATGATCGCGCCGATTCGGACCAGCAGATCCCCGGCCTGGGGAGTTTCGTCAGACACCTGACCAGGGTAAGTCCGGGCCAGAAGCGCTGAGGATCCACCCGGCGGCGTCTTGTCACCGGCCCGGGGACCATTAGCCTTGGTGGTGGCGGGTCCTGCGGCCCGCTGCATTGCTATCCAGACCCGATTCCGCCGCTGCTTCGCGGTGGATGCGGCCCAGTTTTTTCCAACGAGTACGAGGACGAGGACAGACGTGCCTACCGGCAAGGTCAAGTGGTTCAACAGCGAGAAGGGCTTCGGCTTTCTCTCCCGCGATGACGGCGGTGACGTCTTCGTGCACTCGTCGGTGCTGCCCGACGGCGTGGCCGCGCTCAAGCCTGGCCAGCGCGTCGAATTCGGCGTCGTCGCGGGCCAGCGCGGCGACCAGGCGCTGACCGTGACACTCCTCGACCCCGCCCCCTCGGTAGCCGCGGCCCAGCGCCGCAAGCCCGACGAACTCGCCTCGATCGTGCAGGACCTCACCACGCTGCTGGAGAACGTCACCCAGCAGCTGGAGCGCGGCCGCTACCCCGACAAGGCGCACGGCTCGAAGATCGCCGGCATGCTGCGCGCGGTCGCCGACCAGCTGGACGTCTGAAGCGGGCCCGCCAAGGACGACTTGCCTCACACGAAGCGCAGCGCATCGCGGCCGAGGGGCGGCACGAGCCCCTCGGCCGCGGCGCGGGTGAGCAGCCCGCGCACCGCGGCATAGCCGTCCTCGCCGAGGTCGGCGGTGAACTCGTTGACGTACAGCCCGATGTGCTGGTCGGCGACCTTCGGGTCCATCTCCTGGGCGTGCTCCAGGACGTAGGGACGGGAGGCCTCCGGGTCGTCCCAGGCCATCAGCACGGAGGTGCGGACGGCGGCCGCGAGGTCGCGCAGCGTCCGCTCGCCCAGCGACCGCTTGGCGATGATCGCGCCGAGCGGGATCGGCAGGCCGGTGGTGTGCTCCCAGTGCTCGCCCATGTCCGCAAGGCAGACCAGGCCGTAGTTCTGGTACGTGAAGCGGGCCTCGTGGATGACCAGGCCCGCGTCGACCTTGCCGTCCCGGACCGCCGGCATGATCTCGTGGAACGGCAGCACCACGATCTCGCCGACGCCGCCCGGCACCTCGGCCGCCGCCCACAGCCGGAACAGCAGATACGCGGTGGACCGCTCGCTGGGCACCGCGATCGTCCGGCCCGCCAGGTCCGCGGCCGTGCCCTGCTGCCTGGCCAGCACCAGCGGCCCGCAGCCACGGCCCAGCGCCCCGCCGCAGGGCAGCAGCGCGTACTCCTCGAGCACCCACGGCAGCACCGCGTACGACACCTTCAGCACGTCGAACTCGCCGCGCTCGGCCATGCCGTTGGTGAGGTCGATGTCGGCGAAGGTGACCTTGAGGTCCGGCGCGTGCGGGACGCGGCCGTGCGCCAGGGCGTCGAAGACGAAGGTGTCGTTCGGGCACGGCGAGTACGCGATGTGCAGCGGCCGGGTCACGGTGTCCTCCTGCTAGGGACGGTGTGGTTCCCCGGCCGGCCCGTGGGCGGCGGCCAGGGCTTCGGGGAACGTACGAAAGGCGCCGGTCAGGGCGGCGAGCGCGGCGCCGATGCGCCAGGCGGCGCGGTCGCGGGGGCCGACGGCGTTGGAGACGGTGCGCAGCTCCAGCACCGCCACGCCGTGCGCGGCGGCCGCCTCGGCGACGCCGAAGCCCTCCATCGCCTCGGCCAGTACGCCGGGGTGACGCCGTGCCAGCTCCGCGGCGCGGGCCGCGCTGCCGGTGACCGTGGAGACGGTGACGACGGTGCCGACGGCCCCGCCGGACGCCTTCGCCACGGCGTCGGCCAGCGCCTTGTCGGGGCGGTGCGCCACCGTGCCGAAGCCGAGTTCGGTGACCGGTACGAAGCCGTCGGGGGTCTGGGCACCCAGGTCGGCGGCGACGATCGCGTCGGCGACGACCACCGACCCCAGGGGGACGCCGGCGGTGGGGAACCCCCCGCCGATCCCCGCCGAGACCACCAGGTCGTACGGCGTGCCGGCGAGCGCGGCGGCGGTCAGCGCGGTGGCCGTGCCGGCGGCCGCGGCGGCCGGGCCGACACCGGCGGCCAGCACATCGAGCGTCACCGCCGGCCCGGCCACGCGCCGCACCTCGTAACCGCCGGGCAGCGACCAGGGCTCCGCCTCGCCCGGGCCGTCGGCCCCGCCGCTGCCGGCGCGGACCGCATCGCGCTCGGCCGCCACCGCCGTGACGACCAGGACCCGCATCACGAAGCCCGCACCCTGTGCGGCCGCCGCGCGCTCAGCGCGCTCAGTCCTTCTGCTTCAGCGTGAAGTGCCACATCGTCTTGGGGCCCTGGCCGGTGCCGATCTCGGCGACCTGGAGGGTGACGTCCTTGGTGTAGGACGTCTGGCCGGTCTGCGGGTTCTGCTGCATGAAGAGGGTGTCCGCGTCGAAGCTGCGGTACGTCTGCTTGCTGGGCTCGCGCATGACGGGGCCCGCGCCGAAGACGACCCACCCGGACTTGGCGACCTCCGGGTCGACGCCGACGCGCACCTGCTCACCGGGGTGCACGGTGATCGTCTTGCCGCCCTTCTTGGTGAGGCAGGCGGCCACGGCCTTCCGGGACAGGTCCTTGCCGTCGCCGTCGCAGCCGGGCGTGGCCTCGGCCGTCACCGTCGACGAACCGACGGTCACGGTCGCGAGCGCGGTCGGCTTCTCGCAGGCGGAGAGGGTGACAAGACCCAGGGACACGGCACCGATGGCGGCAGCGGCGCGGCGGCCCTTGCCCCAGGAGATCAACGCAGCGGTCATACGGGCAGGCTATCGGGCGCCCCAGCTCACGCCACGCGCGGGTGCGGCGTGCCGCGCGGCCGGTGCGAAGCCGTGCCCCCGACGGACCGGTCCACCGGTCGTTTCAGGCCACCCGGGCCGTCGGCCCGCCGCCCCGCCGCGCCGCGCTCAGCAGCCCCCGTACGGCCAGCGCCACGCCCAGCGCCACCAGCGCCGCGGCCACCGACATCCCCACCACCCCGACCAGCGGCAGCGAGATCCCGATCGCGCCGCCCACCACCCACGACATCTGCAGCGCCGTCTCGGAGCGGGCGAACGCCGAGGTGCGCACCGCCTCCGGCACATCGCGCTGGATCATCGCGTCCAGCGACAGCTTCGCCAGCGCCTGGCACAGCCCCGCGCAGGCCGCCGCCGCGGTGACCACGACCACCGCGGCCGCGGTGTAGAAAACCGCCGCGAGCACCGTCGTACCCAGCGCCAGCCCCAGCACCGCCGCGACGATCTGCTCCGGCCCCCGGGCCTTGAGCCACGCCCCGACGGCCGTCCCCAGCGCGTTGCCCGCCCCGGCCGCCACCGCCACCAGCCCCAGCGAGGCGGCCGGCCCCAGTCCGCCCAGCGGATGCTCGCGCAGCAGGAAGGCCAGGAAGAACGTCAGAAAGCCGGAGAGCGCCCGCAGGCAGACGTTGGCCTGGAGCCCGTGCAGCACCGACGGCCCGACGGTGCGCAGCCCCGGCTTCGCCGGCCGGCCGCCCGCCGAGTCCTCGGCCGCCTCACCGGACGCCAGGCGGGCCCGCGCCTCGCCCTTGTCCGAGTCGACCTTGTGCGGCAGCGAGAACGACAAGGCCGTACCGGTCGCGAACACCGCGAACGCCCCGTACAGCGGCCAGGCCGGCCCGATCAGATGCAGCCCGGCCCCGGCCGGCGCCGCCACCCCCGTGGCCAGCAGCCCCGCGAGCGTCACCCGGGAGTTGGCCCGCACCAGCGAGATCCGCGGGGGCAGCAGCCGCGGCACCACCGCACTGCGCACCACGCCGTACGCCTTCGACGCCACCAGCACTCCCAGCGCCGCCGGATACAGCTCCAGCCCGCCGGTCGCCACCGCGCCCGACATCGACACCGCCAGCAGCGCCCGGGCCAGCATCGCGCCCGCCATCGCCGCCCGGCGGCCGTGCGGCACCCGGTCCAGCAGCGGTCCGATCACCGGGGCGAGCAGCGCGAACGGCGCCATCGTGACCGCCAGATACAGCGCCACCCGGCCCCGCGCCTCCTGCGTCGGCACCGAGAAGAACACCGTCGAGGCCAGCGCGACCGTGATCAGCATGTCGCCGGCCGAGTTCACCGCGTGCAGCTCGATCAGCTTGCCCAGCCCCGACTCGCCCGCGCCGTGCGCGTGCGTCGCCCGCCGCACCCGGCGCGCCGCGCCGGTGAACGGCCGGCGCAGCGCACGGCCGACCGCCCGGCCCGCCCGCCGGGCAGGGCCGTCCCCGAAGCCGCCCGGGGACGGCTCGCGCGACGACACTCTCGACGACTTCCGCGATGCCTTCGCCACCTTCGACACCCTCGACGCCCTTGCGGCAGCAGCCACTCGGCCATAGTGCCCCAACTCGCCCAGGAGAGGGCACTTTCTCCACACTGCCGCGCGAGGCGCCCCGGCGCGCGGTCGCCGCCGCGGACATTTGCGCTCCCGCCGAGGAGTCGTACACCGCTGAAGGGGTAGCGTGTGTAGCGCGCCACCGGCGGTCGGTTTTGGCCGCGTGTCTCATTGCGTTCCGCGATCCCGCAGAATGGGTCTATGAGGTGCGCTCGACCGAACCGATCGGGCGCGGACGTCGACGCGGTCCCCAGGTCCGCTCCGCCCGCCCCCGGCCCGCCGGTCGTCCGGACAGGACAAGGACAGCTCCGGCTGGCGCACTCGTGAGACGGCGTGGAAGAGAGAATCGATTCTTGTGAGTGCTGCGATGCGAAGCCGTACCCCTGACCGCCTGTGCGCCGAGGCGGTCGACCTTGCCCGGGCGGCGGCGGAGGAAGTGGCCCTGCCCGGAATGGTCGGCGAGTACATCGAGGCCGTCGCCGACGCGGACCGTGTCGTCACCCACCTCTTCGCCTCCAACGAGCCCGGCTACCGCGGCTGGCGCTGGGCGGTGACGGTCGCCCGGGCGTCCCGGGCCAAGGTCGTCACGCTCGACGAGGCGGTGCTGCTGCCCGGCCCCGACGCGCTGCTCGCGCCGGAGTGGGTGCCCTGGAGCGAGCGGCTGCGCCCCGGCGACATGGGCCCCGGGGATCTGCTGCCCACGGAGGCCGAGGACCTGCGGCTGGAGCCGGGCTTCTCCGGCGAGGACGGCCCGCCGCCGAACTCCGCCGTCGCCGAGGGCATGGCCGCCGAGGTCGCCGACACCGAGGAGGCGGACGTCGTCCCGGGCTCGCCGGCGATCCAGCCCGCGCCCGCGCGCGGCGGCATCGCGGACCTCGCCGAGGAGCTCGGCATGCGCCGCGCCCGGGTGCTGTCCCGCTACGGCCTGCACGCCGCCGCCGACCGCTGGGAAGAGGCGTACGGCGCGAAGACCCCGATGGCCCAGGCGGCCCCCGCCACCTGCCTGACCTGCGGCTTCCTCACCCCGCTCACCGGCTCCCTGCGCCAGGCATTCGGCGTGTGCGCCAACGAGTTCGCCCCGGCGGACGGCCGGGTGGTCTCCCTGTCGTACGGCTGCGGGGCGCACTCCGAGGCCGCCGTGATGCCCAAGACGCCGCGGCCGGCCCCGCCGGTGGTCGACGAGACGGTGGTGGAGCCGCTGTCCCTGCGGCCGGAGCGGGACGGGGGCTCGGTCGAGGAGGCCGGGCCCGCGGAGGAGCTGGGCCACAGCTGAGGTCTGTCCGGGCGGGGGCGCCCGGTGGGTGGTGGCTGCCGGGAGGCGCCCTCGCCCTGTGGGGGTGAAGGAAAGGACCAGCAGAAGCTCGGCTGCGCCACGGCACGGCCGAGCTTCTGCTGGTCCTTGACTTCTCCCCCGGCATCACCGCACACCAGGGGCCACGGTCCCATGCACCTCACTCCCGCCGAAGGCGGGAGGCAGAAGCCCCCGGGACGGGCCGGTCGGCTACGCGGGGCGATACCGTCTGGACACAGACTCAGCGAGGGAGACGAGAGACGTGACCGCAACGTCGTGGGTGCGAGGCGCAGCCGGAGACCCGTTCGGGACGGCTCGACTGCGGCGCGGCGTGCTGGACGCCTGGGCCGCTTCACCGGCCCGGTTCCGGGAGGACGCCAACGCGGAGGAGGACCTCGCGCTCGGCGGCTACCGCGACCGGCTCGCCGTGGAGCTGGCGCAGAACGCGGCGGACGCGGCGGCCCGCGCCGGGGTCCCCGGGCGGCTGCGGCTGACCCTGCACCCGGCCGACGGCGACGCCCCCGCCGTACTCGTCGCCTCCAACACCGGCGCCCCCCTCGACGCCACCGGCGTGGAGTCGCTGTCGACGCTGCGCGCCTCGGCCAAACGGGAGCCCAGCGTGGCGGCCGGCGCGGTCGGCCGGTTCGGCGTCGGCTTCGCCGCGGTGCTGTCCGTGAGCGACGAGCCGGCCCTGGTGGGGCGCACCGGCGGGGTGCGGTGGTCGCTGGCCGAGGCCCGCACGCTGACGCAGGAGGTGGCCGCGCACAGCCCCGGACTCGGCGGCGAACTGCGCCGCCGCGAGGGGCACGTACCGCTGCTGCGGCTGCCGATGCCCGCGGAGGGCACCGCGCCCGACGGGTACGACACCGCCGTCGTGCTGCCGTTGCGGGACGTCGCGGCGCAGGACCTCGCCGAGCGGCTGCTGGACGGCATCGACGCGGCGCTGCTGCTGACGCTGCCGGGACTGGCCGAGGTCGTCGTCGAGACCCCGCAGGGCGTACGCGAGTTGAGGCGGCGTCAGGACGGCCCGTACGTCCTGATCGAGGACAGTGAGCGGGGCACCACCCGGTGGCGGGTGGCGACCGACGGCGGGCCGCTGGACCCGGCGCTGCTCGCGGACCGGCCCGTCGAGGAGCGCCTGCGGCCGTCGTGGTCGGTGACCTGGGCGGTGCCGGTGGACTCCGAGGGCGCGCCGACGCGCCCGGGAACCGCGCCGGTGGTGCACGCGCCGACGCCGACGGACGAGCCGCTGGGGCTGCCCGGGCTGCTGATCGCCTCGTTCCCGCTGGAGCCGACCCGGCGTCATGTCGCCCCGGGCCCGCTGACGGACTTCCTGGTGGAGCGGGTGGCCGCCGCCTACGCGGCGCTGCTCGGCGACTGGCAGCCGGTGTCCGTCGCCACCCTGGACCTGGTGCCCGGCCCGCTGGGCAAGGGCGGACTGGACGGCGAGCTGCGCCGGCAGGTGCTCGCGCTGTTGCCGCGGGTGCGGTTCCTGCCGAGCGCGGGCGCGCCGGGCGCGGGGGAGCGGGCCGAGCCCGAGGCCCCGGCGGAGGGCGAATGGGACTCCGGCGAGGAGGCTGTGCGCCATGTCCTGCGGCCCGTGGAGGCCGAGGTGGTCGAGGGTGCCGGCAGCGCGACGGTCGCGGTGCTGGCCGAGCTGTTCCCCAGCCTGCTGCCGGCCGGCCTCGAACGGCGCACGGAGCTGCGGGCGCTGGGCGTGGCCCGGGTGCCGCTCGGGGAGATGGTCGACCGCCTGGCGGGCGTCGAGCGGGCCCCCGACTGGTGGTGGCGGCTCTACGACGCGCTGGCCGGCACCGACCCGGACCGGCTCAGCGGACTGCCGGTGCCGCTCGCGGGCACCGGCGGCCAGGGCCCCGGCGGGGCGAGCGGCACCGTACGCACCACCATCGGGCCGCGCCAGGTGCTGCTGCCGCTGCCCGGCGGCGGCCCCGCGGGGAGCGGCGAGGACACCGACCGGCACCGTACGCTCGCCCGGCTCGGGCTGAAGGTCGCCCACCCCGACGCGGTGCACCCGCTGCTGGAGAAGCTCGGCGCCACCCCGGCCGCGCCCCGCGCCGTACTGACCACGCCTCAGGTGCGGGCGGCGGTGGAGAACTCGCTGGAGGCGGACGAGGACGCCTACGACGTCTTCGCGGACGACTTCGCCGGGGGCGGGCCGGGGGCTCCGCTGGGCGCGGAGGAGCTGGCGGAGATGGTGCTGGGGCTGGTCCGCGAGGCCAACCTCTCGCCCGGCGACGAGCCCTGGCTCGGTGCCCTCGCGCTGCCCGACGAGGACGGCGAGCTGGCGCCGGCGGGTGAGCTGGTGTACCCGGGAAGCGCCTTCGAGCGGGTCATCCGGGAGGGTGAACTCGCCGCGTGCGACGCGGAGTTGGCCGAACGGTGGGGCGAGCAGCCGCTGACCGCCGTGGGCGTCATGGCCGCCTTCGCGCTGGTGCGGGCCGCCGACGTCGTCCTCGACCCGGACGAGCTGGAGCCCCGCGACGGGGACTTCGCCGAGCCGGACGACGCCGGGCTGCTGGACGCCGTCGACGTGTGGTGCGAGGACCTCCTCGACGCCCTGCCCGACACGCCGGTCCCGCCGGTGCTCACCGAGCTGGTGGCCGTCCGCGACCTCGATCTGGTCGACGACGACGCCTGGCCGCAGGTACTGGAGATGCTCTCCCGGCCGCCGCTGCGCGACGCGCTCACCGCACCCGCCCGGGTGCTGCTGCCCGACGGCACCACCGAGTCCGTACGCCCCTACACCGCCTGGTGGCTGCGCGGCCACCCGGTGCTGGACGGGCGGCGGCCCGCCGGTCTGCGTGCGGCGGGCGGCGACCGGCTGCTGGCGGGCCTCTACGAGTCCGCGGACGCCGGCGAGGTCGACGCCCAGGTGCTGCGCGCACTCGGCGTGCGCACCTCCGTCGCCGCCCTCCTGGACGAGCCGGGCGGCGCGGCCGAACTGCTGGCCCGCCTCGCCGACCCGGACCTGACCGTGGGCGCGGCCCAACTCCACGGCCTCTACGGGCTGCTGGCCGACCTGGACCCCGATCAGGTGACGCTCCCCGACGAGCTGCGGGCCGTGCTGGACCGGGAGGTGCGGGTGGTGGACGCGGCGGACGCCGTGGTCGCCGACGCCCCGGATCTGATGCCGCTGGCGGCGGGGCTGCCCCTGCTGCCGGTGCGCCCGGCGCGCGCCGCGGACCTGGCCGAGCTGCTGCAGGTGCGCAGGCTGAGCGAGGTGGTCGGTGCCGAGGTGCGTTCCGAGGGCGTCCGGCACGAGGTCCCGGAGGCCGTACGGGTCCTGCTCGGCCCCGCCACCCCCGAGTCGTACCTGGAGCACGAGGAGCTGCTCGTCGGCGACGGCCCGGACGCCACCGTCGAACTGGACTGGCGCCGGAGTCCCGACGGGACCCTGCACGCCGCGACCCTGGAGGGCGTCGCGGCCGGCCTGGCCTGGGCGGCCGGCCAGTGGCCGCGCCGCTTCGAGGTCGCGGCGCTGCTGGAGGACCCGGACCGGGGCGAGGAGCTGGCGCGGGCGCGCTGGTTCGACTGACCGTCGGCGCCGCGGCGCACCGCGGGCCGGGGCGCGTGTCGTCCCGGCCCGGACGACGGCGCCTCGGTGCGGCCGGGCCGGCCGGTCGGGGCGCGGTCCGGCCCGGGTCGGTAGGGCCCGGTCGGTCGGCCCCGGTCAGTCCGAGGTGAACTTCTTGACCAGGGCCCAGACCACGACGATCGCGCCGACGGCCAGGATCAGCCACTCCCACCAGTCCATGACGCCGTCGCCCCCGTAGTGGGAGTGGTGGGAGTGGTGGCGGTGCGACCCGGCCAGCACCCGGTACGTGAGATCCCCCGGAATCAGTGTCATGGGGCGGAGGGTAGGGCAGGGGGCGGACCGTGGCCAGGCCGTGGCGGAAGGCTTGACCGCGACGTTGCGCCGGGCCGCCGGGCCGCCGGGCCGCCGGGCCGCCGGGCCGCCGGGCCGCCCGGCCGCCCGGCCGCCGGGCGACGCGGCGGCCGCCCGCGCGGGCGGCGGCTCAGGCCGGGAAGCGGCGGTCCACCCAGCGCCAGGCGAGCTCCAGGAGCACCGCCGCCGCCGCGGCGACGCCCACCGCTGCCCACGGCATCGTCGTACCGACCAGGCGCAGATCGAAGAAGTCCTGCAGCCAGGGGGTGACCAGGACGATCAGGAATCCCAGGCCCATGGCCAGCACCAGCGCGATCCGCCACCAGGTGTAGGGGCGGGCGATGATCACCAGGACCCACATCGCGGTGAGGAAGAGGGTCAGGGTCGCGGCGCTGGTCTCGGCGGAGAGGGCGCCCGGGCCGGTGTAGTGGGCGCGGGCGAGGAGGTAGGTGGCGAAGGCGGCCAGACCCGTGATGACGCCGGAGGGGATCGCGTAGCGCATGACCCGGCGGACGAAGTGCGGGCGGGCGCGCTCCTTGTTGGGGGCGAGCGCCAGGAAGAACGCCGGGACGCCGATGGTCAGTGTGGACAGCAGCGTCAGATGGCGCGGGAGGTAGGGGTAGGGGATCTGGCAGCAGGCCACGAGGATCGCCAGCAGGACGGAGTAGACCGTCTTGGTGAGGAAGAGGGTCGCGACGCGGGTGATGTTGCCGATGACGCGGCGGCCCTCGGCGACCACGGACGGCAGGGTGGCGAAGCTGTTGTTCAGCAGGACGATCTGGGCCACCGCGCGGGTGGCCTCGGAGCCGGAGCCCATCGCCACGCCGATGTCGGCGTCCTTCAGGGCGAGGACGTCGTTGACGCCGTCGCCGGTCATGGCGACGGTGTGGCCGCGGGACTGCAGGGCCGCGACCATGTCCCGCTTCTGCTGCGGGGAGACGCGGCCGAACACCGCGCCCCGGTCGAGGGCGGTGGCCATCGCCTCCGCACGGGCGGGCAGGCTCCGCGCGTCCACGGGGGCGTCCGCGCCCGGCAGGCCCAGCTTGCCGGCCACCGCGCCGACGGACACCGCGTTGTCGCCGGAGAGGACCTTGGCGTGGACGCCCTGCTCCGCGAAGTAGCGCAGGGTGTCGGGGGCCTCGGTGCGCAGCCGCTGCTCCAGGACGACCAGGGCGGCGGGGCGCACGCCCCGGGCGACGTCGGGGTCGTCCAGCTCCCGTTCGGCGCGGGCCAGCAGGAGCACCCGCAGGCCCCGGGCGTTGAGGTCGTCGATGTCCGTCAGGCGGTGGTCGCCGGCCGGCAGCAGGACGTCGGGGGCGCCCAGGAGCCAGGTCGTGCTCTCGCCGTGGGCGTCGTTGAAGGACGCCCCGCTGTATTTGCGGGCGGAGGAGAACGGCAGCGACTGGGTGCAGCGCCAGCCGTCGTCGGCGGGGTAGGCGTCGATGACGGCCTGGAGGGAGGCGTTGGGGCGGGGGTCGGAGGCGCCGAGCGCGCCCAGGACCTGCTCCAGGTAGGCGTGCTCGCGCCCACCGCGCTCCGCTGCCTCTCCGCTCTCCTCGAGGCCTTCGGAGGCGGAGCCGATGACCCGCAGCGCGCTGACGTCCATACCGCCCTCGGTGAGCGTGCCGGTCTTGTCCAGGCAGACGACGTCGACCCGGGCCAGGCCCTCGATGGCGGGCAGTTCCTGGACGAGGCACTGCTTGCGGCCGAGCCGGACGACGCCGATGGCGAAGGCCACGGAGGTGAGCAGGACCAGGCCCTCGGGGATCATCGGGACGATGCCGGCGACCATCCGGCGGATCGCCTCGTCGCCCGGCAGGCCGAGGGTGAGCAGATGGCTGAGGATCAGGCCGAGCGCGGTGGGGACCATCATCCAGGTCACGTACTTGAGGATCTGGCTGATGCCGGAGCGCAGCTCGGAGTGGACCAGCGTGAAGCGGCTGGCCTCCTCGGCGAGCTGGGCCGCGTACGCCTGGCGGCCGACCTTGGTCGCGGTGAAGGCGCCGCCGCCCGCGACGACGAAGCTGCCGGACATCACCGGCTCACCGGGCTTCTTGACGACCGGATCGGCCTCGCCGGTCAGCAGCGATTCGTCGATCTCCAGGCCGTCGGTCTCCAGGACCTCGCCGTCGACGATGACCTTGTCGCCCGGACCGAGTTCGATGACGTCGTCGAGGACGACGCCGGCGGTGGGGATCGGGGCGGGGACGCCGTCGCGCCGCACGGTCGGCCGGGCCTCGCCGATGACCGCCAGGTTGTCCAGGGTCTTCTTGGCCCGCAGCTCCTGGACGATGCCGATGCCGGTGTTGGCGACGATGACGAACCCGAAGAGACCGTCCTGGATGGGCCCCACGATCAGGATGATCACGAACAGTACGCCGATGATCGCGTTGAAACGGGTGAAGACGTTGGCGCGGATGATCTCGACGGCGGAGCGGGAGGACCGTACGGGGACGTCGTTGACCTCGCCCCTGGCCACCCGCTGTGCGACCTCGGCGGCGGTCAGACCGGGGTGGGCCGGGGCGTGGACGGTCGCTCCGGCCGGCTCGCCGCCCGCTTCGGGGTGCCCGGCTTCGGTCCTCGCCCGATCCGTCATGCTCTCGACGTTACGGGCGCGGCGCGCACTTCACCCGCCGGCCGGGCGGGAGGTGCGGCGGGGGAGGGGCGCCGCGGTCAGGAGCCGCCGGCGGCGGCCGCGGCGCGCTTGATCGCGGCGTCGCGCCTGCGGACGTACCAGATGCCCAGCAGGCCCAGGGCGCCGCCGGCCAGGCAGGTCCACACCCACCAGGCGTGGCCGTTGTCGGCGTACCAGCCGTAGAAGGGCAGCTGGCCGAGGAAGAGCACGAACCAGATGATCGTGCCGCCGGTGATCGTGCCGACGACGGGGCCCTCCAGAGGCGCCGGGGCCGGGCGCAGTTCGGACTTCTTCCACATGGTGTTCAGCTTACGGGGGCCGAACACGGCGCCGGATGGGGGCCGGGCGAGGGGTGGCGGCCGAGTGGTCCCGCGGCCGGAGGGGGTGCCTCCGGCCCAGCGCAACAGGGGTCTACGCGCGGAGATAGCGATCAGTGCATTGTTTATTCATACTGAACCTTTCTGGATCTGAACGGATCGGATCGTCGATTCATCCAACGTGATCCGGTTATTGATGCTCTGTACGTGTTCCGGGCCCACGGGCCCCCGCGCCTTCCCCAGGCCCGTCCGACTGAGGTCCCTGCATGTCCCCCTCGGCCACCACGCCGGTCGACCCCCTTGAGAACCCGGCGCCGATGCCTCCCAGGAACGGTTTCGACCGCTTCTTCAAGATCTCCGAGCGGGGGTCGACGGTCAGCCGCGAACTGCGCGGCGGTCTGGCGACGTTCTTCGCGATGGCCTACATCATCGTGCTGAACCCGATCATCCTCGGCTCCGGAGTCGACAAGTTCGGCCACCATCTCGACAACGGCCAGCTGGTCACCGCGACCGCGCTGATGGCCGGGCTGTGCACCGTCCTGATGGGCGTCATGGGCAACGTCCCGATCGCCATCGCCGCGGGCCTGGGCATCAACGCCGTGGTCTCGCTCCAGCTCGCCCCCAAGATGAGCTGGCCGGACGCGATGGGCATGGTCGTGCTCGCCGGTCTGGTGCTGATGATCCTGGTCGCCTCGGGCCTGCGCCAGCGGGTGATGGACGCGATCCCGGGCGGCCTGCGGCGCGCCATCGCCATCGGTATCGGCATGTTCATCACGCTGATCGGCCTGGTCGACGCCGGCTTCGTGTCCCGTAACCCGGACGCCGCGCACACCACCGTCCCGATGGGCCTGGGCCAGGGCGGTCAGCTCAAGGGCTGGCCGGTGCTGGTGTTCGTCCTCGGCCTGATGCTGATGTTCGTGCTGATCGTGCGGAAGACCAAGGGCGCGATCCTGATCGGCATGGTCACCATGGCCGTCGTCGCGATCGTCGTCAACGCCGTCGCCGACATCCCGGACGCGGCCTGGGGCCTGGCGGTCCCCAACGTCCCGGAGAAGATCGTCGGCGCGCCCGACTTCGGTCTGATCGGCAACATCAGCCTCTTCGGAGGCTTCAAGGAAGTCGGTCTGCTGACCGGCTGCCTGTTCGTCTTCACCGTGCTGCTCTCCGGCTTCTTCGACGCGATGGGCACCATCATCGGCGTCGGCGAGGAGGCCGGGCTGCTGGACAACGAGACCGGCAACCTGCCGAACATGGGCCGGATCCTGATGGTGGACGGCATCGCGGTCGCGGGCGGCGGCTTCGGCTCCGCCTCCGCCAACACCTGCTTCGTGGAGTCCACGGCCGGCGTCGGCGAGGGCGCCCGCACGGGCCTGGCGAACCTGATGACCGGCGGGCTGTTCCTGCTCGCGCTGGTCTTCACACCGCTGGCGACCGTGGTCCCGTCCCAGGCGGCGACGCCGGCGCTGGTGGTCGTCGGCTTCCTGATCATGGCTTCGAACGTCAAGGACATCGACTGGGGCGACTTCACCGTCGGCATCCCCGCGTTCCTGACGATCGTCTCGATGCCGTTCACCTACAGCATCACCAACGGCATCGGCATCGGGGTCCTGGCGTTCATCCTGCTGCGCGCGGCCACCGGCCGCTTCCGGCAGGTCCCCTGGCTGCTGAACGCCGTCGGCCTGTGCTTCCTGGTCTACTTCCTGCTCCACCCGATCGAGCAGATCCTCGGGGTCAAGTAGACGGAGCCGACCACCGCACGCCGAGCTTCTCGGTCTCGTCGACGGACGATTTGAACCGTTCGTCGAAGTCCTCGCGGATGAGCGTCCGGACGACATAGTCCTGGACGCTCATTCCGCGTTTTGCGGCGTGCTGCCGAATGCGCTCCAGCAGCTCCCCGTCCACGCGCAGGCTGAGCACTCGCGATCCCATACGGACACGGTCCCGTCCTCTCCCGGTCAGGCGTGTCACTTTCCGCCGCGTCCTCACTCATATGGGTGATCCATGGGGGAGACCCGCCCGCAGCTTTACTTAGAGAGGGTAATGAGTTATGCTAAAGACCATGCCGGAACTGTCCCACCCCCAGCCTGACGGCCGGACGGTGCACCCAGATGACGCGGACGCGGATGCGGTCAACGCGCTGCGGTCCGCCGTGATGCGCCTGTCCCGCCGGCTCAAGCACCAGCGGGTGGACGAGTCGCTCAGCCCCACCGAGATGTCGGTGCTCGGCACCCTGGCCCGCTGCGGCCGGGCCACGCCCGGCGAGCTGGCCCGCAAGGAGCATGTGCAGCCGCCGTCGATGACCCGCATCGTGGCCATGCTCGAGGCCAAGGGACTGGTCCGGCTCGAACCGCACCCCGACGACCGCCGCCAGAAGGTCGTCACCCAGACCGAAGAGGCCGAGGCGATGCTCGAGGAGAGCCGCCGCAAGCGCAACGCCTGGCTCGCCGAGCTGGCCTCCGGGCTGGACGAGGACGAGTGGGCGAAGGTGCGGGCCGCCGCGCCCGTGCTGGAGAAGCTGGCACAGCTGTAGAACCCCGACGCCAAGGAGGCGAACCCGATTTGAGTACGGGATCCGGAGCAGACTCCGCCCCCGCACCGAACCCCCAAGACGGCACGGTCCCCCGCGCCCCGACCGTGACCGCCCCGCGCAAGGGCACGTTCAGCTCCCTGCGCATACGCAACTACCGCCTCTTCGCCACCGGCCAGATGGTGTCCAACACCGGCACCTGGATGCAGCGCATCGCCCAGGACTGGCTGGTGCTCAGCCTCACCGGCTCGTCCGCCGCGGTCGGCATCACCACCGCGCTGCAGTTCCTGCCGATGCTGCTGTTCGGCCTCTACGGCGGCGTCATCGCCGACCGCTTCGCCAAGCGCAAGCTGCTGCTGCTCACCCAGTCCGCCATGGGCCTGACGGGCCTCGCCCTCGCCGCGCTCACGCTCAGCGGCCAGGTGCAGGTCTGGCACGTCTACCTGGTCGCCTTCGTCCTGGGCCTGGCCACCGTCGTCGACAACCCCGCCCGGCAGGCCTTCGTCTCCGAGATGGTCGGTCAGGACGAGCTCCGCAACGCCGTCAGCCTCAACTCCGCCAACTTCCAGTCCGCGCGCCTGATCGGCCCCGCGGTGGCCGGCGTACTGATCACGGCGTTCGGCAGCGGCTGGGCCTTCCTGCTCAACGGCCTGTCCTTCGTGGCGCCGGTCGTCGGCCTGCTGATGATGCGGACGGCCGAACTCCACAAGGTCGAGCGGGTCCCCCGCAGCAAGGGGCAGCTGCGCGAGGGCCTGCGCTATGTCTCCGGCCGCCCCGACCTGGTCTGGCCGATCGTCCTGGTCGGCTTCATCGGCACGTTCGGCTTCAACTTCCCGATCTGGCTGACCGCGTTCGTCTACCACGTCTTCCACCAGGGCGCCGGCACCTACGCCCTGTTCAACGGCCTGATGGCGGCCGGCTCGCTGATCGGCGCGCTGCTCGCCGCGCGCCGCGCCGGCTCCCGGCTGCGCCTGCTGGTCGGCGCCGCCGCGCTCTTCGGCCTGCTGGAGATCACCGCCGCGCTGGCGCCCTCCTTCTGGATCTTCGCGGCCCTGCTCGCGCCCATCGGCATGGTCGGCCTGACCGTCAACGTCACCGCCAATTCGAGCGTCCAGCTGGCCACCGACCCGCTGATGCGGGGCCGGGTGATGAGCCTGTTCATGATGGTCTTCATGGGCGGCACCCCGCTCGGCGCCCCCATCGTCGGCTGGGTCACCGACGCCTTCGGCGCCCGCGTCGGGTTCCTGGCCGGCGGCGTGGTCTCGCTGGCCGCCGCGACCCTGATCGGCCTGGTCCTCGCCCGGACCGGCGGCCTCCGCCTCAAGATCGACCTGCGCCGGGGCCACCAGCACCTCGCCTTCGTGCCGCGGGCCGCACACCCCGCCCCGCCGGGCGAGAAGGAGCTGTCACCGGCCGCGTAGCACCGCCGCACCCGCTGCGCGCGAGGTCGCCGCGCGCGCAGCGCCGCGCGAGTCCACCATGGGCCCAACGGCACAGAGCGGTCTTCCGCGGATACCTCGGTACCGCGGGGACCGCGGAAAGGGGACAGTCGTGGTGCCCATGCGATGGGAGGAGTTCCTGGCACAGGTCCAGGAGCGTGGTGAGTACGCCTCGGCGCAGGAGGCGGAGCGGGCGGCACGGGTCGTGCTCGCGCTGCTGGGCGCGCATCTGGTGGGTGCGGAGCGGGCCGAGCTGGCCGGCTGCCTGCCGGAGACCTTCGAGCTGATCCTGCTCAACCCGCTGCCGGCCGTCGAGCCGCTGGATCCCGAACGGTTCGTCCGCGCCACCGCGGCCTGGATCGAGGGGGCCACCGAGGAGACCGCCAAATGGGACGTCGGCGCCGTGCTCAGCGTCGTCGCCGACGCCGCCGGGGACGACCTGATGCGCAGCGTCCTGCTCCAGCTGCCCCCGGACTACGACCTCCTCTTCGGTCGCCCCCGGCGGATCTGATCTCCGCCGCACCGCCCCGGGGCCATGGGCGGTGCGGCGGGGTGCGCCGCACCGGTCCGGCCGGGGCCCGCGTACGCCCGGTCCGCCGCACGGCGTGGGCCAGACTGACCGCATGAGACTCTTCGCCGCGGTCCTGCCGCCCGCCCACGCCCTGGAGGAACTGGCCGTCGAGGTGGCGCAGTTGAAGAAACTCCCGGCCGCCGACCGGCTGCGCTGGACCGGCCGGGACGGCTGGCACTTCACCCTCGCCTTCTACGGCGAGGTGCCCGACGAGCTCCTGCCCGAGCTGAACGAGCGCCTGGCCCGCGCGGCCCACCGCCGCGACCCGTACGAACTGCGGATCGCCGGCGGCGGCCGCTTCTCGGACCGCGTGGTGTGGGCCGGGGCCGACGGCGACCGCCCCGCCATGGGCCGGCTCGCCGACTCGGCGGCGGCAGCGGCCCGCCGGGCCGGCGTGGCCATGGCCGACGAGCACCGCCCCTACACCCCGCACCTCACCCTCGCCAGGAACCGCACCGCCAACCTGAACCTCGCCCCGTACGCGGCCGCCCTGAAGGACTTCCACGGCTCCGCCTGGACCGTCGGGGCGCTGTCCCTGATCCGCAGCCACCCGCCCGTCCCCGGGCCGGCCGGCGCGCAGCCCCGCTACGAGGAGATCGCCTCCTGGCCGCTGGGCCGCTGAGCGGCCGGGGGAGCCCCGGCGGCCGAGGGGCGCGGGGGAGCGCGCGGACCGCCCGCGCACCCGGGTCGTTGAAATGTTCGGATCCACCCCGGTTACGCTCAGGGGGTGGACCCGAAAACCCGTAACCGGATCATGTCCGGCCTGCTCGCCGTGCTGCTCGTCGTCGTGATCGTGGCGGCGGCGTTGCGCTGACGGCCGCCCGGCCCGGGCCCGGCCGTCAGCACACCGCCTTCGTCACCAGGCGAACGCCTCCGGTGACGGCCCCGGCCCGGGGAAGATCTCGTCCAGCGACGCCAGCAGCTCGGCCGGCAGCTTCAGCTCGACGGCGCGCAGCGCGGAGGCGAGCTGGTCCGCGGTGCGCGGGCCGACGATGGGGCCGGTGACCCCCGGGCGGGTCAGGAGCCAGGCCAGCGCCACTTCGCCGGGCTCCAGGCCGTGCTTGGCGAGCAGGTCCTCGTAGGACTGGATCTGGGCGCGGATGGTGGAGTTGGCCAGGGAGTCGGCCGAGCGGCCGGAGACCGAGCGGGCCGCGCCGCCCTCGCGCTCCTTGCGGATCGCGCCGCCCAGCAGCCCGCCGTGCAGCGGGGACCAGGGGATGACGCCCAGGCCGTAGCTCTCGGCGGCCGGGATGACCTCCATCTCGGCCCGCCGCTCCGCCAGGTTGTACAGGCACTGCTCGCTGACCAGGCCGTACGAGCCGCGCCGGGCGGCGGTCTCGTTGGCGCGGGCGATGTGCCAGCCGGCGTGGTTGGACGAGCCCGCGTAGAGGATCTTGCCCTGCTGGACGAGGACGTCGATGGCCTGCCAGATCTCGTCCCAGGGGGTGTCCCGGTCGACGTGGTGGAACTGGTAGAGGTCGATGTAGTCGGTGCCCAGCCGCTTGAGGCTGGCGTCCACCGCCCGCCGGATGTTGAGGGCGGAGAGCTTGTCGTGGTTGGGCCAGACCGTGTCGCCGTCGGGCGCCATGTTCGCGTAGACCTTGGTGGCCAGCACGGTCTTGTCGCGGCGGCCGCCGCCCTTGGCGAACCACGAGCCGACGATCTCTTCCGTGCGGCCCTTGTTGGCGCCCCAGCCGTAGACGTTGGCGGTGTCGAGGAAGTTGACGCCGGCGCCGAGCGCCGCGTCCATGATGGTGTGGCTGTCGGCCTCGTCCGTCTGGGGTCCGAAGTTCATCGTCCCGAGGACGAGTCGGCTGACCTTGAGTCCGGTGCGTCCGAGCTGCGTGTACTCCATGGTGGGCCAGCCAACGCCTTGAAGTGCGCTCGAAGCAAGGACGTCTGCGGGGTGGCCGCGGCGTGGCGGCCCCGGTTCACCGCGTCGCGGCGGCCCCGTGCGGTGCGTCCGGCCGGTACGGGCCGCCGACCCCCCACGCCTGGTGCATCGCGTCCGCGAACGCCCCCGCCAGCAGGTGCTCGCCCCACGCGGAGGGGTGGGTGCCGTCGTAGGTGGCGCGGGCGATGTCCCAGCCGGCCGGCTCGGAGGCCAGCAGCAACGGCGAGGCGGGCGTGGACAGGTCGCCGACGGCCTTGGCCAGCAGCTCGTTGAAGCGCTCGCACTGGGCCCCGAACGCGGCGTCCGCGGCCGCCCGCACATTGGGGATGACGGGCATCAGCACGGCCCGGACGTGCGGCGCCGCCGCCCGTGCGCCTGCCACGAACTCCCGTACGTTCTCGGCGGTCTGCTCGGCGTTGGTGTAGAAACCGAGGTCTATCAGGCCGAGCGAGACCAGCAGGGTGTCGGCCTCATGGCGGCCGATCGCCTCGCCGATCAGGGGCGCCATGTGCAGCCAGCCCTCGCCCCACCCGGCGAGATGGCGCCGGGCCTCCCGGGGGAAGCCGGGGTCGCCGTACGCGTGCGAGGTGGCGGCGTCGGCGGCGGGGTCATGGAGGGTGTCGCGCGGTCCGACGATGCGGTACGGGCCGTCGTGGGTCGCGTTCAGGTGCTGCCACATCCGGTGGCGCCACGTGAAATCGCCGGTGCTCCCTATCGTCATCGAGTCACCGACGAACATGATCCTCATCGGGCCATGATGGCCGAGAACCCCCGCGACCTGGTACGTGACGCTGACCACGCCCGCCGGCCGCGGCCCACCGCCCGCTCCGCGCGCCACCGCCCGAGATGGCAGTCTGTGCCCATGCGTTCGCTTCTGTGCGCGGCCGGTGCCGCGGGGGTTTTGTGGGTGGCGGGGGGCGGGCCGGTCGCCCCCCACCCGCCCCCCCACCTTCCCCCCCGCGACCCCCCCACCCCCCCACCCCCCAGGCTTGTCCCCCACCCTGCGCCCCCCCGAGTCTC
>NZ_JBWKCJ010000011.1:217677-222690 GCF_056436545.1 Streptomyces sp. NPDC043738
CGCGCACCACCCCCCGAGGGGGCAGTCGGTGCCCGTGTTTTTTTTTTTGTGCGCGGCCGGTACCGCGGGGGTTTGGGGGGGGGCGGCGCCCGTTCCGCCCCCCCCCGACGAGCCCGACGGCTTCACCATCGGCGATCCCCGGATCACCGAGTCCAGCGGGCTGGCCGCCAGCCGGGCGCACCCCGGCGTCTACTGGACCCACAACGACAGCGACGACGGCCCGTACGTCTACGCCGTCGACGGCTCCTCCGGCCGTACGCTCGCCAGGATCACGCTGCGCGGCATCGGCACGCCGCGGGACGTCGAGGCGGTCTCCATCGGCCCGGACGGCGACGTCTACGTCGGCGACATCGGCGACAACCTCGGCGGCACGTGGAACCACGTGTGGATCTACCGCTTCCCGGAGCCCGCGAAGCTGCGCGACGCCACCGTCACCGCCACCCAGTTCGACGTGGTGTACGCCGACGGGCCGCGGGACGCCGAGGCGCTGATGGTGCACCCCAGGACCGGCCGGGTCTATATCGCCAGCAAGAAGCAGGGCGGCGGCGGTGCGCTCTACGAGGGCCCGCGGCGGCTCACCACCGCCGGCCCCAACACCTTCCGCGAGGTCGCGCCGATCGATCTGTGGGTGACCGACGGCGCGTTCTCGCCGGACGGTACGCGGCTGGTGATGCGCAGCTACTTCGGCGCCCGGATCTACCGGTGGCAGGACGGGCGGCCGAAGGACATCGGCAGCGTGGGCGTACCGATCCAGCAGCAGGGCGAGTCGGTCACCTTCACCCCCGACGGCCGCACCCTGATGTACGGCTCGGAGGGCCGGAGCAGCGAGGTCTCGCCGGTCGGGCTGAGCGGTGAGCAGCTGCCGGCGTCGGCGAAGGAGACCGGCGGCGCGGACGACCCGGCGGGCGGCGGGAGTTCCGCCGACGGCCCTGACGGGAAGGCGGGTTCGGGCACGGAGCTCAAGCCCGGCGTCGTCAAGGGCGCGCTGGTCCTCGCGGCGGCGACGGCGCTGGTCGTGGCCGTGCGGCGGCTGCTGCGGCGGAGGTCCTAGGGGGTGTCCGATGGGCCGGGGGCGGAAGCCCCCGGCCCGCCGCGCTCGGGGCCTTCCGCAGCGGCACCTCGCGGATCAGCCAGGCGGCCGCGAAGGTGACGGCACACAGTGCGGCCGTGCCGATCATGACCCCGTGCAGCCCGCCGGTGACCCCGGCACGGAAGGCGTCCCGCACCGGGTCGGGCAGCCCGTGCAGAACCGCCGGGGTCACTTCGTGGCCGCCGGCGAGCCGCTCCCCTTCCGGGCCGAGCCGGTCCGTGAGGGTGGCGGCCATGCGGCCGGTGTAGACGGAGCCGAGCACGGCGACGCCGAGCGAGCCGCCGATGGTGCGCAGCAGAGTGGTGGTGCCGCTGGCCGCGCCCATGTCGCGGGGCTCCGCGCTGTTCATGGTGATGAGCATCGCGGGCTGCATCAGGCAGCCGAGGCCCAGGCCGAGGACGAGCGTCAGCGCGGAGGCCACGGCCGTGGCGGTGTCCGTGCCGACCATGAGCAGGGCCAGGGCGCCCGCCGTGGCCACCGCGCCGCCCACGATGGGGTACCCGCGGTACCCGCCGCCGTTGCTGACCACCCGCCCGATGAACAGCTGCGCGCCCATCATGCCGAGCATCAGTGGGAGCAGCAGCAGCCCGCTCTCCGTCGACGACATGCCCCGTACGAACTGCATGTACTGCGGCAGATAGCTCGCCGCGGCCAGCATCGCCGCGCCGACCAGGAAGCTCAGCACCTGGGCGAGTGTGAAGTTGCGGTCGCGGAACAGGCGCGGCGGGATGATGGGTTCGGGCGCTCGTCGCTCCACGCGGACGAACCAGCCGAGGGCGGCCATCGAGAGTGCGGCGAGCCCCGCGACCTGCGGTGAGTTCCAGTCGTACGTCGTGCCGGCCCAGGTCCCGATCAGGGTGAGCGCCAGAACGCCCGCCGTGAGGAGTGCGGCGCCCGGGTAGTCGATGCGGGCCGGGCCGCGCCCGCCGCGCAGCCGGATGCGGAGCCCGACGATCAGGAGGGCGGCGGCACCGACGGGCACGTTGACGTAGAAGACCCAGCGCCAGTCCAGGTGGTCGGTGAGGAAGCCGCCGAGCAGCGGGCCACCGATCATGGCGACCGGCAGCAGCACGCCGATCATCGACTGGGAGCGCCCCGCCTGCGCGGGTGGCAAAAGCGTCCCGAGGAGGGACAGCGCACCCACGAAGAGGCCGCCCGCGCCGATCCCCTGGAGGGCGCGGAACGCGATCAACTGGCCCATGTCCTGGGCGACTCCGCAGAGCACCGAGCCGACGAGGAAGACCGCGATCGAGGCAAGGTAGCTGCCCTTGCGGCCGTACAGGTCGCCGGCCTTTCCCCAGATCGGGGTGGAGACGGCGGTGGTGAGCAGGTAGGCCGTCACCACCCAGGAGAAGTGGTGCAGGCCGCCCAGGTCGCCGACGATCGTCGGCAGGGCGGTGCCGACGATCGTGCCGTCGAGTGTCGCCAGGATGATGCCGAGCAGCAGTCCCAGGACGGCGAGGCGTGACGGCGGCGCCGTGGCCGGCGCCGCGGTCGGCGGCTGGTCGGTGCCGGGATCCGCGGTCTTGGGCGCGGCTTCTTCCCTGTGCTGTTTCATGGCTTGCCCCACTGTTGTCGACGCGGCATCAGGCGGCGTACGGGCGGGTGTTCCTGGCGTCCCGCAGCGCCTCGGACCACCAGGCGAGTTGGTCGAGCATCGCCTTGGCCGCGGCATCGCTCTGCGCGTCCTGCATCGCGTACTCCTCGTCGAACAGGCCCCAGGCGTTGTGCAGGCTGACCGTGTTGCGGATGGTGGTCGCGTGCAACTCCGCCATGACGAGCCGGAGTTGTTCGACGGCGCGCAGGCCGCCCGAGATGCCGCCGTAGGAGACGAAGCCGATCGGCTTGGCGTGCCACTGCTCGTTGTGCCAGTCGATCGCGTTCTTCAGCGACGCCGGGAAGCTGTGGTTGTACTCCGGCGTGACGAACACGAAGGCGTCGGCGGCCGCCAGGCGCGGTGAGACCTCGGCGAGGGCCTCTTCGGTGCCGGGCGCGGGCGGCTGGCCGAAGGCCGGGAAGACGGTGGGCAGCGGGGTCTCGGCCAGGTCGACGACGTCGACGCTCATGTCGTCGCGCTGGTCGATGTGGCTCTTGATCCACCGTGTGACGACGGGTGCGAACCGGCCCTCCCGGGTGCTGCCGACGACGATCGCGACGCGGAGCCGCTGCGGTTGCCCGCTCATGGGAATCCCCCTGATGTGTACGACGTATTGGAATGCGTACAACGTACACCTCCATGTGTACGTCGTCTACTGGCGATACGCTGTACACGAAACGGCCGGTCGGAGAGGAGTCCACTCGTGGCAGCCCAGAAGAAGAGCAGAGATGCGGATGCCCCGGTGTTGTGGGAGCGCATGGAGCGCCCTGCCGCCGCGCCCCGTGCCGCACTGACGCCGCAGAAGATCGCCGCCGTGGCGGTGCGAGTGGCCGACGCCGAGGGCTTCGCCGCCGTCACCATGCGCCGCCTCGCCACCGAGCTGGGTGTCGCACCCATGGCCGCGTACCGCCATGTCTCGGGCAAGGACGACCTGTGGGCGCTGATGGTCGACCAGGTCACGGCCGAACTCGCCGTCCCCGACGAGGTGACCGGCTGGCGCGACACCCTGCGCGCCTACGCACTGGCCAGCCGCACCATGATGCTGCGGCATCCCTGGCTGGCCCAGCTGCCCACACCGCACTTCGTGCTGACGCCGAACCGGATGGCGGCCGCGGAGCGCCAGCTTGCCGCGCTCGACGACCACGGCATGGACATCGACACGGTGATGGCCGCCTTCCGCGCGGTCAACGCCTATGTGCACGGCGCGGCGCAGTCCGAGGTGGCGCTGCGCCAGTACATGGAGGACAACGGCTGGGCCAGTGGAGACGAAACTCGCCGCGCGCTCGCGCCCCAGATGACCTATCTGATGGAGACCGGCCGCTACCCGACCTACCGGCGCTATGCCCTCGGGGCCGGGCGCAAGGACGACGCGGCCTGGCAGTTCGAGACGGGGCTCGACTGCGTGCTCGACGGCATCGCGGTCAGGATCGCCCGGTAGGCCGGGGAGGGGTGAGCCCCGCGACCGCGGCTCAGGGCGTTTCCGGTCGGTGGTCGCGGTGCCGTTGCTGGTGGCGGGCCACCCTGGCGCGGTTGCCGCAGGACGGGTTGCACCACTCCTGCCGCGGGTGCTCCTTGGCGAAGTAGCGCACGCGGCGGGGGGCCGGGCAGGAGGCCCGAGGGGGGTCGGGCTCCTAGGGAGTGTCCGACGCCGTCTCGCCGGACCGGCCCTGGGCGGCCTCCGGCGGCCGGGCGTTCGCCTCCGCCGTCAGCCGCAGCTCGTAGTGCAGCGTCCGCTCCTTCTTCAGCCGGTGCGCCATCGGCACCAGCAGCCCGTGGATCAGCGGGTACTTCCGGGTCAGCGACCGCTCGGCCCGCCGGTACTCCCGGGTCTGCGGATCCAGCAGTCGCACCCGTGCCTTGACGGCGGGGCCGGTGGGCTTGCCGCGCCAGGTGGACGCGCAGATCTCCACCTCGGGGAAGTTCCGCATCCGCTTGGCCTTCCAGGCGCTGCCGTACGTGCGGATGTAGGCGTGGTCGCCGTCGACGGCGATGTTGACCGGTGTGCCGACACCGGTCCCGTCCCGCTTGTACGTGGTCAGCAGAATCGCCCCTTGCCGCTCGAAGGGGGTCAGGCCGGGACTGGGGGGAGTGGTCATGCCCCCATACAGGCATATCCGGCCCGTTTCGTCACTTCGCGGTGCGTCCGTTCGGGGGGCGCTTCGGGCTGTCGTTCGGTCGGTTCGGGCGGCGCCCGGGCGTGTGCGCAAGCCGCCGGCCGGGGCGCGGACGCACCGCGGGGGGGGGGGGGGGGGGGGGGGGGGGGGGGGGTGTTTGGGGGGGGGGGGGGGGGGGGGGGGGGGGGGGGGGGGGGGGGGGGGGGGGGGGG
>NZ_JBWKCJ010000012.1:0-10072 GCF_056436545.1 Streptomyces sp. NPDC043738
GGGTGGTGTGAGGACCGCCCCCCCCGCTCCTCTACTTATTCTCCCCCACCGTTGGTGGCTTGGGTGGCGATTAGCCCCGTCCTCCCCCCCCCCCCCCCCCCCCGCCGCCGTCCGCTCAGATCTTCTTCAGCAGCTGGGAGCCGAACCAGTCGTCGGCGTCCTGGACTCCCGGCAGCGCGAAGAAGTAGCCGCCGCCGATGGGTGTGATGAACTCGGCCAGCGGTTCGTGTTCGAGACGCTGCTGCACGGTCGCGAACTGCCGCTCCGGATCCTGCTGGTAGCCGCAGAAGACCAGGCCGAGGTCCATCCGGCCGTGTGTGTCGAACCCGTTGTTGTAGTTGTAACTCCGCCGCAGGAAGCGGGAGTCGTCGGTCTTGGCGGTCCGCGGGTTGGCCAGCCGGATGTGCGCGTCGTGCGGGATGACCTCGCCGTGCGGGTCCTTGCGGTAGTCCGGCAGGTCGGTCTCGTGCCTGCCGTCCAGGGGCGCGCCGCTCGCCTTGCGCCGGCCGAAGATCTTCTCCTGGCGCTCCACCGGTACCTTGTCCCACTTCTCGACGTGGAAGCGGATCAGCCGCAGCACCTGGTAGCTGCCGCCCAGCGCCCAGTCCGGCTCACCGCAGGGCGGCGTCACCCACAACAGCCGGTCCATCTCCCTGGCCGACTCGGTGTCCGGATTGACGATGCCGTCCTTGAAGCCGACGAACGTACGCGGCGACCCCGAGGGCCGGGACGGATTGAGGAAGGCGTCCGACCGCCAGCGGGGCCGCAGCAACCCGTCCGTCTCCCTGGCCACATCGCGCAGCACATGGACGATGGCGTCGGGGTGCTGGCCGCAGATCTGCAGCGACAGATCGCCGTGGCAGCGGGCCGGCTCCAGCCGGTCGTCGGGGAAGGCCGGCATCGCCTTGAGATGCCGCGGCTTGTGCCCGGAGAGCCCGAACCGGTCGTCGAACAGCGAGGCCCCCACACCGAGCGTGATGGTGAGCGAGTCGGGGGTCGGCTCCTCCGCGGCGACCTGCTCGTCCTTCGGCTTCACCCCGGCCGCCAGCACCCGGGACCGGTGGGTGAGCGTCCGGAACAGCTTCTCCAGGCCCTCGCGGTTGTCGGCCAGCACATCGAAGCCCGCGAAGCCGGCGAAGAGTTGTTGGGGGGTCACGATCCCGGCCTGATGGCGTCCGTGGAAGGGGACCCTGTCGGGCAGTGTCCGCCCGCCGTCGCGTACCGCGCCGGCCGACCGGTCCGCCGCGGTCGCCTCCTGGCCCAGCCCCGCGGCCGCCACCCCGGCGAGCCCCGCAGCGCACTTGAGGAATCCTCGGCGGCCGTCGTCCCGCACCGGGGCACGCTCGTCGCCGGCCTGATCACGTCTCATCGTCCCGCCATCCTGACTACGTCATCCGGCACCAGCGTGCCTGCACGTACCTGTGCGACATGCTCGCGGGCCCCGGCATGAGGACCGGGACCAACACGGCCCGGGCGGCGGATATCACGCGCGCGGCGCCGGCCGGTCGCCCGAATGGCCCAGGCGGACCGCCCTCCCGCGCGACAGCGCCCCGCCACGCTTCTAGCGTCACCCCTGTGACCTGCCCGAACACGGCCCCGAACCCGGCATGGCGAGATGCCGGGGCGGGCTGTCACATGCCCCGCACCGCCCATGAGCCCCGGGACCCCCAGCTATGAACGCATTCACCGACGAGAACCGGACCACAGGCGAGGGCACCCAGCTCGAAGAGCCCGCACCGGGTGAGGAGACCGCACGGGGCGACGCGGGCCCACCGGCCGACGCGGGGGCGCCGGCCGAGGAGAGCGCGCCCGCCGTCGAGCCCCCCGCGCTGTCGCTGCGGATCGAGAAGGGACATGCCGAGCCCGAGGAGCTCGCCGCGATCGCCGTCGTCCTGTGTGCCCAGCTCGCGGGCCTGCACGCACTCGCCGCCGGCGCCCCCGCCGAGGAGCGCCCGGCCGACCGGCGGCACCCCAGGGGGCACTCGGTGCGTCCCTCCGCATGCTGGTCCGGCTGCTGGACCTGCGCCTGAGGCCACCGCACGGCGTGCACCCGGGGGAGCGGCGGACCGCGGCCCGAAGATCGTCACGTAGGGTCCAGCGAGGCGGAACAGCGCATCGAGGGGAACCGTTTTCGTGGCAGAGGGCCAGGCATCCGAGGGGGGCGGCGCGGCGGGCGCGCCGGAAGTACGGGCGCAGGAGCGCCGGTTGCGCCGGGACCTGGGGTTCTGGGGGCTGACCGGTATCGGCTTCTCCAACATCGTCGGCTCCGGCTGGCTGTTCGCCGCCATGTACGCGGCGCAGACGGCCGGGCCCGCCGCGCTGCTGTCCTGGATCGGGGCCGGACTGCTGTGCGGACTGGTCGCGCTGGTCCTGATCGAGCTCGGCGCGTCCCGGCCGGAGGGCGGCGGCACGGTCCGCTGGCCGCTGTTCGCCAGCGGCCGGCTCGTCGGCACCCTCATCGGCTGGTCGACGCTGCTGTCGGTGGGCGGTACCGCGGCGGAGATCAGCGCGATCATGCAGTACGCCGCCCACTACCTCCCCGGTATCTACAACGGCCACACCCTCACCCTCTCCGGCCTGGCCCTGGCCACCGGACTCAGTGTGCTGCTGACTGCGCTGAACTGGTTCGCGGTGCGGATGTTCGCCCAACTCAACAACCTGATCACGGTGTTCAAGATCGCCATCCCGGTGGTCACCGTGTTCGCGCTGATCGCCTCCGGCTGGCACTCCGGCCGGCTGACCGACCACGGCGGCTTCGCGCCGTACGGCTATGTGGCCTGCCTGACCGCGCTGGCCGGCGGCGGCATCGTCTACTCGGTCAACGGCTTCCAGGCCCCGCTGGACTTCTCGGGCGAGACCCGCAACCCCCGCCGGACCATCCCGGCCGCGGTCCTCACCGGCATCGCCCTGGCCGTGGCCATGTACCTCGCGCTGCAACTGGCCTACCTCTTCACCGTCCCCGAGAACCTGCTCGGCAACGGCTGGCAGGGCGTCTCCTTCGACTCCCCCTTCGGCCAGCTCGCCCTCATCCTCAACCTGCACTGGCTGTCCAGCCTGCTCTACGCGGACGCGGTGATCTCGCCCGGCGGCTCGGCGTACGTGGGCGTGGCGATCGACGCGCGGCACACCTACGCGCTGGCCAAGAACGGCACCATCCCCCGGTACTTCATGAAGGTCAACCAGCGCTACGGAATCCCGCGCCGGGCACTGGTGATCAACCTCCTGGTCATCGTGGTCTTCCTGCTGCCGTTCGGCGGCTGGCAGGACATCGTGAGCGTCATGGGCGACATGTATCTGCTGATCTACGCGGCCTCCGCGGTCGCGGTCGCGGTGTTCCGCGCCGAACCGGGCGGGCGGACGGCGGGCTGGGTGCCGGGGCTTAGCTGGATCGCGCCGCTGAGCTTCGTGGTGGCCGGCGAGTTCGTCTACTGGTCGGGCTGGCACGATCTGCGCCTCGCACTGCCCCTCGTCCTCGCCGGCCTGCTGATCTTCCTGGCCATGCACCGCCCCGGTGCGCGCGACGCGGCGGCCGTCGAACGCGACGGCGCGGGCCCGAGCCGCCCCCTCGGCGTCGAACTGCGCACCGGCGCCTGGCTGGTGGCCTATCTCATCGGCCTGACCGTGCTCTCGTGGTTGGGCACCTTCGAGGGCTCCGGCCGCCTGCCCGCCCCCTACGACTCGATCGCGGTGGCCGCCCTCGCCCTCGCGGTGTTCTTCTGGGCCGTGCGCTCCGGCGTCCGCCACCGGGCGGCGACCGCGTGAACCCGTCCCGGGTCGGCGGTGGCGGCAAGAGGGACGACGGGCGGCCCGGCGGCGATCGCTCCCCGTAGCCGTCCGGCTGCGCGAGACGCCGCGCGCCGGGGTCCGGGGCCCGGCCGCCCGCCGTCAAGCGGAAGTCGCACCGCGGAAATAAGATGAATCGGACAGGTGGGCTCACCGGAGCCCCATGAGGCCAGGTCAGGAGGCCCATGCGGACCGCCGCACGGAGCGTGCACCCCCGCAGTGGCCCATGCACCGATGCACCTTGGAGCGATCCATGCTTCGGCGTCGTCCCCCGCGGTCGGCGAGCGCCGACGATCTGCTGACCACCCTCGGCCGGCTGACCGCCCAGGCGCGGGAAGGCGCCGAGAAGCAACGGGCCCGGGTCGAGCTGGCCGAGGCGCTGCAGCGCGAGATGCTGCCGACCCGGCTGCCGGAAGTGCCCGGGCTGCGCACCGCCGCCAGCTACGCCCCCGCCCGGCACGGACTGGACATCGGCGGTGACTGGTACGACGGCTTCCCGCTGCCCGACGGCTCGCTGGCCTTCTGCATCGGTGACGTACAGGGCCACGACGTGGAGGCGGCCGCCTTCATGGGGCAGATCCGCCTCGGGCTGCGGGCCGTCGCGGTGCACGCCGCCGACCCCGGCGAGGTGCTGAGCCGGGCCAACGACCTGCTGCTGTCGGTGGACTGCGGGCTCTTCGCGACCTGCACCTTCGTCCGCTTCGACCCCGTCACCTGGGAGCTGTCCAGCGCCCGGGCCGGCCATATCCCCGGCATCTGGGCCACCAGCGACGGCCGCTCGGGCCTCACCGACGACCCTGGGGGCGTGCCGCTGGGCATCGTGCCGGGCGAGGTCTACCCCGTCACCCGCCGTCGGCTCGACACCTCCGGGGCGTTGGTGCTGCTCACCGACGGGGTCGTCGAGGGGCCGTCGTTCCCGATAGAGGCCGGGCTGCAGCAGGTGACCCGCCTGGTGTGCGCCAACGCCGACGGCGATCCGGCCACGGTGGCCGCCGCGGCGATGAGCGTGGCCGAGCTGACCGGGCACAGCGACGACTCGGCGGTGATCGTGCTGTGCTTCGACGGCAGTGGCCCGCAGCCCCGGGTGAAGCGCGGCCCGGGCGCGCGTGTCGTGGCCGACGCCCGGCCGCCCGCGTTGTCTGATGGCTGATGTGGTGCGCACCGAAGAACTCCGTCGTCCCGCACCGGCAGCCCTGACCATCCTCGTGCTCACCGCCGTCTACTTCGCGTCCGCATGGATCGGTCTCCGGGAGTCGGTAGTGGTCGGCGGTGCCGTGGTCACGCCCTTATGGCCGCCCACGGGCATCGCGCTGAGCAGCCTGCTCCTGCTGGGCATGTGGACCTGGCCGGGCATCGCCCTCGGCACGCTGGCGATCGTCGCCACGCTCGGCCCGCTCGACGTCACGGTCCTCGGCGTCATGGCGGGCAACACCCTCGCACCGGTGTGCGCCTGCCTGATGCTCCGCAAGGCGGGCTTCCGCGTCGAACTGGACCGCCTGCGCGACGGAGTGGCACTGGTCGCCCTCGGCGCCTTCGCCGGCATGCTGATCAGCGCGACGCTGGGCAGCGGAACCCAGGTGCTGACCGGTGCGCTGCCGACCGGGGGCTTCTGGCGGACCTGGGCGGCCTGGTGGGTGGGCGACGCCATGGGCGTCCTCGTCGTCACCCCGCTCGTCCTCGCCCTCCGCACGATCCGCCGGCCCCACGGCATCCCCGTCTACCGCTGGGCCGAGGCGGCGGCACTGCTGGCCGCGGCGGTCGCCTTGTCGTTCATGGCGACCAGGAGCCAGCTCTCCCTGCTCTTCCTGGTCTTTCCGCTGATCGTGTGGGCGGCGCTGCGCTTCCAGCTCGCGGGGGCGGCGCCCTGCGTGCTGCTGGTGTCCGTACTGGCGATCTCGGCGGCGACCGCGCGCATCGGACCGTTCGAGGGCCAGAGCCTGCTGGAGGCGATGGTCAACCTGCAGGCGCTCAACGCGTCGGCGGCGCTCACCGCACTGCTGCTGTCGGCGATCGTCACCGAGCAGAACGCGATCCGGCGCAAGATCGAGCAGGCCTGCACGGAACTGGCCGAAGTGGTGGACCGGCTCGCGCCGGGGGAGAGCCGGCGCCGCTGGCCCCCGGGCACCGACCAGCACTGACCGGCCCGCGGCCGCTCTCAGCCCTGCAGCAGCTCCCGCAGGTCGTAGCCCACCGGCTCCTCCAGCTGGGCGTAGGTGCAGCTCTCCGGCGTACGGTCGGGGCGCCAGTGCCGGAACTGGGCGGTGTGCCGGAACCGGCTGCCCTCCATGTGGTCGTAGGCGACCTCGCACACCCGCTCCGGGCGCAGCGGTACCCACGACAGGTCCTTGCCGCCGCTCCAGCGGCTGGGCCCGCCCGGCATCCGCCGGGACGCGTGCGCCGCCTCGTCCGTCCACGCCCCCCAGGGGTGGCCGGCGACATCGTCCATCCGCAGGGGAGCCAGCTCCTCGACCAGCTGCCGCCGCCTGGCCATGGGGAACGAGGCGCACACCCCGACATGCTGGAGCCGGCCCGCGCTGTCGTGCAGACCCAGCAGCAGGGACCCGACCACCGGCCCGCTCTTGTGCAGCCGGTAGCCCGCCACCACACAGTCGGCGGTGCGGGCATGCTTGATCTTGAACATGGCGCGGTCGCCCGGCCGGTACGGCAGGTCCAGCGGCTTGGCGACCACCCCGTCCAGCCCCGCCCCCTCGAACTGGGTGAACCAGCGGCGCGCCAGCTCCTGGTCCGTCGTCGCGGGCGCGGTGTACACCGGAGCCCGAGCCGGCCGCAGCGCCTCGACCAGCGCTTCCCGGCGCGCCGCCTGCGGCTGGTCCAGCAGCGCGTCCGGACCGAGCGCCAGCAGATCGAAGGCGACCAGGGAGGCGGGCGTCCGCTCGGCGAGCGTACGGACCCGGGAGTCCGCCGGATGGATGCGCTCCAGCAGCTCCTCGAAGTGCAGCCGGCCGTCATGGGCGATGACGATCTCGCCGTCGACGACGCAGCGCGGCGGCAGCTCGGCCCGTACGGCCGCGACCACCTCGGGGAAGTAGCGGGTGAGCGGCTTGGTCGTCCGGCTGGCGATCTCGACGTCCGCCCCGTCACGGAAGACGATGACCCGGAAGCCGTCCCACTTGGCCTCGTACTGCATGCCGGCGGGGATGTCGGCCACCAGCTTCGCGAGCATCGGCGACACCGGGGGCGTGACGGGCAGATCCATGCTCCCGATCCTGCGGGCTCGGGGCGCTCCCCGCGCGCCGAGGGCGCCTGGGGACCGGCCCCGGCGCGCGGTGGCGCGGCGCGGACCCTAGCGTGGAGGCATGGCCGGAGGCGGAGCTGTCGAGCTGGACGTCGCGGGGCGCACGGTGCGGGTGTCGAACCCCGGCAAGACGTACTACCCCGAGCGCGGCTTCACCAAGTTGGACGTCGCGCAGTACTACCTCGCCGTCGCGGACGGGGTGCTGCGGGGCCTGCGCGACCGGCCCACCACCATGCAGCGCTTCCCCGACGGAGTCGAGGGCGAGTTCTTCTACCAGAAGCGGGCTCCCAAGGGGCTGCCGGACTGGCTGCCCACCGCCCGCATCGCCTTCCCCAGCGGCCGGTTCGCCGACGAGATGTGCCCCACCGAGCCCGCGGCCGTGCTCTGGGCGGCCAACCTCGGGTGCCTGACCTTCCACCCCTGGCCGGTACGCCGCGCCGACACCGAGCACCCCGACGAGCTGCGGATCGACCTCGACCCGCAGCCCGGTACCGACTTCGCGGACGCCGTCCGGGTCGCCTACGAACTGCGGGAGCTGCTGGCCGAACACGGACTGCGCGGCTGGCCCAAGACCTCCGGCGGACGCGGGGTGCACGTCTATGTACCGATCCTGCCGCAATGGACGTTCACCGAGGTCAGACGGGCCGCCATCACCGTGGCCCGGGCCCTGGAGCGCCGCCTGCCGGACCTGGTGACCTCGGCCTGGTGGAAGGAGGAGCGCGGCGCGAAGGTCTTCGTCGACTACAACCAGATGGCCCGGGACCGCACCATCGCCTCGGCCTACTCGCTGCGGGCCAGGCCGCGTGCGACGGTCTCCACCCCGCTGCGCTGGGAGGAGCTGGCCGACGCCACGCCCGAGGACTTCGATCTGCGCACGGTCCCGCCGCGCTTCGCCGAACTCGGCGATGTGCACGCCGACATGGCCGACCACGCCTTCAGCCTGCAGTCCGTCCTGGAACTCGCCGACCGGCACGCGGCGGAGGAGGGACTGGGGGACCTGCCCTATCCCCCCGACCACCCGAAGATGCCGGGCGAGCCGGCCCGGGTCCAGCCGAGCCGGGCGCGCAAGGCACGGTAGGGCGTGCCTTCCGCGTGGCGAGCGGCCCGCCCGGGTCGCATCTCCCCACCCGGACGGCCGTACCCGCCCCGGTCGTACCACTGCCGGACCGGCCTCGCCGTTCGCGCGCCGACGGGGGCGGCGGACACCCGGCCCGGCATGCGCGCCGCCCGTCCGGGCGGGAACATTCCGCACGTGGTGACCGAGAGGAACGCACCCGAGGTGGACGGCGAGCGCGCGCGGCGCCCGCCGTCGGATGCGGGCCGCACGTGAGCGAGCCGGCGATCGACTACCAGGCGGTCTTCCAGGCGCTGCCGGGCGCGGTGCTGCTGCTCACCCCGCAGTTCGTGATCGCCGACGCCAATGAGGCGCTGCTGAACCGGGCCGGGCGGGAGCGCCGCCAAGTGATCGGCCGCCCGCTCTTCGACGTCTTCCCCGACAACCCCGACGACCCCTACGCCACCGGGACGCGCAATCTCCGGGCCTCCCTGGAACGGGTGGTGGCCACCGGTGAACGCGACACCATGGCGCTGCAGCGCTACGACGTCGAGTCGCCCGGCCGGCCGGGTGTGTTCGAGGAACGGTACTGGAGTCCGGTCAACGCTCCGGTCCTCGACGCGGAGGGACGGGTGCGGCTGATCGTCCACCGGGTCGAGGAGGTCACCGACGCCGTCCGGGTCGAGACCGAGGGGGAGGGCGACCGGGAGCGGCTGGAGGCCGAGCTGGTCGCCCGGGCGCAGGAACTCCAGGAGGTCAACGAGGACCTGCGAGCCGCCCATGCTCGCGAGCGGCAGGTGGTGCTGACGCTCCAGGACGCGATGCTCCCGGCGCCCCGGCCCGTGGGACACCACCGGGCCGCGGTGCGCTACCGGCCCGCGGTCGGTGCGCTCAACGTCTGCGGCGACTGGTACGACCTGGCCGAACTGCCCGGGGACCGGATGGCGGTGGCCGTCGGCGATGTCGTCGGCCACGGTCTGGACGCCGCCTGTGTCATGGGCCAGCTCCGCAGCGCGCTGAGCGCCGCGACGCGGGTCGCCCGCGGCCCCGCCAAGGCCCTGGAGGTGCTCGGCATCTACGCCCGCTCGGTGGCCGGCGCGGAGTCCACCACCGCGGTGCAGGCCATCATCGACTGGACCACCCACACCATCGCCTACAGCAGCGCGGGCCATCCACCCCCGGCGCTGCTGCACCCGGACGGCGCGGTGCGGCTGCTGGACCAGGCGACCGATCCGCCGCTGGGAGCCCGGCCCGAGCATGTGGCCCGCCCCGAGGCGCAGGTGGCCTTCGCCGACGACGCCGTGCTGGTGCTGTACACCGACGGGCTCATCGAGCGCCGGAGGGAGGACATCGACATCGGTCTGGGGCGGCTGGCCGACTGTCTGACCCGGCACCGGGGCGCCGACGTCGAGGCGCTCGCCGATGTCCTGCTGGCGGAGCTGCTGCCGTCCGGTGGCGCCACCGACGACACGGCCCTCGTCGTCATCCGGCTCTGAGCAGCACATCCGCGGGCTCTTCGCGCCCGATCACTACCGCGAGTGGAGCAATTTCCTGGGCCGTTGGGGTGGCCGGCCGTCGTGTCTGCTGGGGTCGCGGCTCAGTGCGGTACTTATCGGAATGTCCGATTTCCTGCCTAACTGGAGAACGCAATGCGCAAGTCGATAGGACGTTCCGTCGCCGCCGCGGCGATCGCTGCAGCCACCGTCGTACCGCTCGCCGGCACGGCCGCGGCCGCTCCGCAGACCCCCGCGGCGTCCTCGTCGGGCCACGATCATCATGGCAAGAAGCACGGCAAGCACCATCATCACGGTGGCTACCACCACAAGGACGGTAAGCACCTTGGCCTGCTCTCGTTGATTTTCGGCCTGCTTGGTCTGCTCTGAGCGGGAGCAGCGCATCGGGGGGGGGGGGGGGGGGGGGGGGGGGGGGGGGGGGACGGGGGGGGGGGGGGGGGGGGTCACCCGCCCACCGACCCGACC
>NZ_JBWKCJ010000012.1:10082-90135 GCF_056436545.1 Streptomyces sp. NPDC043738
CCCCACCACAAAAGGGAGGGGAAGCCTTTTGTTTTTTTTTTGGTGGTTTTGGGTTTGTTTGTTCTGCGGGGAGGGGGGGGAGCGCGTGGGGCCGCCGCGGCGCGGAGCCGCGGCGGCCCGAACGTCGTCAGCCGGCGGCGCCCACCTCCCGCTCGGCCTGCCGGCGCAGCTCCTTCTTGTCCGGCTTCCCGGCATCGGTCAGCGGCAGCGCGTCGACGAAGGTGATCCGGGCCGGCTCGTACATCGCACCGCGCTCCTGGCGCACCTTCTCGCACAGCTGCCGTCCGTCGACGGTGCTGCCGGGCACCGGCACCACCACGGCGTGCACCTGCTCCATGCGGTGGGCGTCGCGGACGCCGAAGACGGCGCTCTGGAGGACCTGCGGGTGCGAGTTCAGCACGTCCTCCAGCTCGGTGGTGTACACATGGCCGCCGACCACGACGATCATGTCCTTGATCCGGTCGACGATGGTCAAGTAGCCCTCGTCGTCCAGGAATCCGATGTCCCCCGTGTGCAGCCAGCCGTCCCGCAGCACTTCGGCGGTCAGCTCGGGCTGCTTCCAGTACCCCTTCATGATCATGTCGGAGCGGACGCAGACCTCGCCGTGCTCGCCGGCGGGCAGATCGCGTCCCGACTCGTCGCGGATCACCACCTCGACGTCGCGCAGCACCTTGCCCGCGGAGCGCAGCCGGTCGGGGCGGTCCGGGTCGTGGTCCTCCGGGGTGAGCACGCTGATGCCGCCCGCCTCGTTCTGCCCGTAACCCTGCAGCAGCACCGGACCGAACCTGCGCACCGCGTCGGCTATGCGGGCCGGGGACGCCTGGCAGCCGCCGTACGTCAGCATCCGCAGGCTGGAGGTGTCGGTGTGCCGGGCGGACGGATGGTCCATCAGCTGGTAGAGCAGCGGTGGCAGCAGGAACATGTCGGTGATGCGCTCGCGGGCGATGGCCGCGAGCACGGTCTCGGGGTCGAAGTCGTCGAGCAGGACGATCGTGCCGCCCCCGTACAACGTGTGGTCGGCCAGTGCGCCCGCGGCGTGCGCGAGGGTCGTGCAGACCAGCTGCCGGCGCTCGAACTCCGGCTGCTCCGCCACCACTCCGCGGAACCAGCGGGCCTGCTCGAAGGTGGTGCAGATGCCCTTGGGGTGGCCGGTGGTGCCGCCGGTGTGGCGGATGGTGCACACGTCGTCGGGCCGGGCCAGGCTCCCGAACGGCTCGTCGGACTGCCCGGCCGCCAGCTCCAGCAGGTCCGTGCCCAGCTTCGCTGGACCGAGTACGAGGACGTCCGGCACCGGCGCCAACTCGGTGACCTCCGCGGCCCGCTCGGCGTAGCGCGGGTCGACGATCAGGGCACGGGTCTCGACGTCGCGGACGATGTGGGCCTGGGACTCGGCGGACAGCTTGCTGTAGAGGTGGTTGACCCGGGCGCCGATCAGGTTGGCCGCGTATCGGGCGGCGACGGTCTCCGGGAGGTTGCCGCTGAGCAGGGTGACGGTGACCCCGCGCTCGACTCCCCGGGTGCGCAGTGCCCGCGCCATGCGGTGCACCAGGGCGCGGAACTCGCCTGCGGTTACCCGGCGCCCCTGGTGGACCAGGGCTTCGCGCGCCGGGTTCGAGCTAAGTGCATCGAGGTTCTCCTCCACGTAGGTACGGAATGTCCGGTCGGTGATGGACATGATGTCGGGCTTCCTCCTGACGCCGGCGGACGCGGTCACCGTCGCCGGGTGCGGTACCGATAGTTAGTTGCTGGAGGCAACTAAAGGTAGGGTAGTCGCTGGAGATCAACATCTCCAAGTCGGAGCGTGAAGCACGGGTGTTGCGCAGTCGACCGCCGTGCCCCCAGGCCTTGTGGCGCTTGGCCACCGGCCTGTGGGGCCGGTGGCCAAGCCCGGCCGGAATATTCGCACTGAATATCGCCAACTCGGTCGCAGGCCCGGGTGCAACGGCGGATAATTCTCCCTCGCGCACGGGACGCCCTTGCCCTGCGGCTCTCGCTCTCCCTGCGGGGCCGTCCCGTGTCGAGGGATGATGGAGGGCATCGGAAACACGGCGAGAATCGGCCGATGTACGGAGAGCGCCACGGCTGTCGGTCAGCGGAGACCGGCGGAAGGAGTGCCTGGATGGGTGCGACCGACGCGTTCCCCGAGGGCGCCGCCCCGGTCGGGGCCGTACCGGGGCAGCCCGGTGGCCTGCTCGACGTGCTGGGTGTGGCCGCCGTGATGCTGGACGCGGAGGGGCGGATCACCCTGTGGAGCCCGCAGGCCGAGCAACTCTTCGGCTGGACCGCACAGGAAGCGCTCGGCCGGCCGGCCGCCCAGCTGCTGGTCGGGCCCGACGACATCGACCTGGTGCTGCGGCTGTTCTCCCAGGTCATGTCCAGCGGCGAGAGCTGGGCGGGGGTCTTCCCCATCCAGCACAAGGACGGCAGCACCCGGCTCGTCGAGTTCCGCAACATGCGCCTGCTGGACGAACGCGGCCGGACCTACGCGCTGGGCATCGCCACCGACCAGGCCGTACTTCGGCGGGTCGAGCGGGACCTGGCGCTGTCGGTACGGCTGGTGGCCCAGTCGCCGATCGGCCTGGCGGTGCTGGACACCGCACTCCGCTTCGTCATGGTCAACCCGGCGCTGGAACGCATCAACGGCCTGCCCGCCGACCAGCACGTCGGCCGCCATGTCCGCGAGGCGCTGTCCTTTCTGGACACCGACGTCATCGTGGCCCGGATGCAGGAGGTCCTGGAGACCGGCCGGCCGCTGCTCGACCAGTTCACCGCCGGCGGCACCGCCGCCGACCCCCTCGCCGACCAGGCCTGGTCGGTCTCGTACTACCGGCTGGAGGACGCCCACGGCCGGGTGCTGGGGCTGGCCACCTCCGTCGTCGACATCACCGAGCAGCACCGGGCCGCCACCGAGGCCGCCCGCGCCCGCCGCCGCCTCGCCCTCATCGCCGACGCGTCCGCGACCGTCGGCACCACCCTCGACGTCGACCAGACCGCGCATGAGCTGGCCGACGTCATCGTGCCCGAACTCGCGGACATGGCCGCGGTCGACGTCCTCGACGCGATCCTCGACGGCCGGCGCCCCTCTGTGCTCTCCCGCGGCGGCCCCGCCCGTTTCCGGGCGCTCGCGGTGTCCACGGCCTACGACACCGGTGCCGTCCGCGCCGCCGACCCCACCGGCCAGATCGCCTCCTACGAGGCCGACCGGCTGATCACCCGCTGCGTGACCGAGGCCCGTCCGGTCATCGTCGCCCATGTGGACGACGACGACCTGCGGCGCATCGCGGCGGGCCCGCAGGGCGCCGCCTTCCTCAAGCAGGCCGGACTCCGCTCCTATCTCGCGGTGCCGCTGATCGCCCGCGGCGAGGTGCTCGGCGCGCTGTCGCTCTACCGCGTACGCAATCCCGAGCCGTTCGACGAGGACGACGCCGTGCTCGCCGTCGAACTGGCCGCGCGGGCGGCGGTCTGCATCGACAACGCCCGTTCGTACCAGAGCGAACGCCGCACCGCGCTCACCCTCCAGCGCCATCTGATGAACCACCGGCCGCCGCAGCCCACGGCCATGCAGATCGCCTACCGCTACCAGCCCGCCCAGGCCGCCAGTGAGGTCGGCGGCGACTGGTTCGACGCCATCCCCGTGGCCGGCGACAAGACCGCCCTGGTGGTCGGCGACGTCATGGGCAGCGGTATCAACGCCGCTGCCACCATGGGCCAGTTGCGCACCACCATCCGTGCGCTGGCCGATCTCGACCTCGACCCCGCCGAGGTGCTCCGCCACCTCGACCACATCGCCGGCGGCCTCGATCCGGCCTTCGCCACCTGCCTCTACGCCATCTACGACCCGCACCGCAGCCTGTGCCGGATCGCCGTCGCCGGGCACCTCCCGCCCGTGCTGGTCCGGCCGGGCCAGCCGCCCGAGCTGCTCGACCTGCCCACCGGCGCCCCGCTCGGCGTCGGCGGGGTCCCCTTCGAGCAGACCACGGTTCCGCTGCGCGACGGCGACCACCTGGTGCTCTACACCGACGGCCTGATCGAGACCCGCGACAAGGCCATCGACACCCGCCTGGACACCCTGCTCACCCTGCTCGCCGAGCCCGGGCCGGACCCGGAGGCCCTGTGCGACCGCCTCCTGAGCGCGCTGCGTGACGAACACGGTCACGACGACGTCGCCCTGCTCATCGCCCGGGTGAACGCGCTGGAGGAGTGAGGCGGGCCGGACGCCCGCCCCGGCCGGGGCGGCTGTGGATTCGGGGGGCCGACTACGGATTCGACGGCCTCGCCGGGCGGCCCCCGCGGGAACCCTGCCTCGCACCCCCAGGCCGCGAAATCCGCTTCCATTCCACAGCATGGATATGGATACGAGTCACCGATCGGCTCAGCACCTACGGATTTCGTTGTCTCACGGGCTTAACAAGACCTTGACGTGGGTCGGACGCGGGGGTTTTATTCGGTCACCAAAGCGGCGCCTGCGTCTCGCCAGGTCTGCACCGCGTTTTGGCGCACTTCCCCCAAAGTGCCCCCCTCTGCCGCCGGACCGATGGGATACGGATAGCCGATATGCCCTACACGCCTGTTGCCTCCGCAGCCCCTGAGCGGGACACCCCCAGCGCGGCGGAGGGAGGTGCCGCCAACGGCCCCAAGCTCACCCGGTCGATCGGTGTGGTCGGCGGCACGCTGCTCACGCTCTCCTGTCTGACCCCGGCCTCCTCGCTCTTCGTGATCGTGCCGGACTCGTTCGCCAGCCTGGGCACCGGCACCGCGCTGACCATCGCCATCGCGGGCCTGCTGTGCATCGGTGTGGCCTTCACCTACTCCGAGCTCGGCACGCTGATCCCGAGCTCCGGCGGCGAGTACGCCATGGTCGGCACCCTCATGGGCCGCCTCGCGGGCTGGCTGGTCTTCATACTCTCGCTGATCGTCGTCATGATCGTGCCGCCCATCATCGCCCTGGGCACCGCCGACTATCTGGCGCCGATCATCCAGCTGGATCCGCAGTACACCGCCGCCGGCGTGATGCTGCTGGCCACCGCCATGGGCCTGCTCGACCTGCGTGCCAACGCCTGGATCACCGGCATCTTCCTCGTGCTGGAGGTCGTGGCCTGCGCGGTCGTCGCCTTCCTCGGCTTCAGTCACACCCAGCGCTCCGCGTCCGTGCTCGTCCACCCCGTCATCGACGCCGGACACGGCCACACCAGCGCCGTCACCGCCGGCCTCATCGTCACGGGCCTGGCCACCGCGCTCTTCATCCTGCAGGGCTTCTCCACCGCCGTGTACCTCGCCGAGGAGATCGAGAACCCGCGCCGCAACGTCTCCCGCACGGTGCTGTGGACCCTCGCCATCGGTGCGGCCGTCGTCCTGATCCCCGTCATCGCGATCACCCTCGGCGCCCCCGACCTCAAGACCCTCGGCGCCGGTGACGTCGCGGGCATGGTGCAGGACTGGAGCAACTCCGGCATCGGCACCTTCGTCAGCCTCTGCATCGCCCTGGCGATCATCAACGCGGCGATCGTGATGGTGATCCAGAACTCGCGGGTGGTGTTCTCCTCGGCCCGCGACGCGGCCTGGCCCGCCCCGGTCAACCGCGTCTTCTCGCACGTCGGCCGCCGCTTCGGCTCGCCGTGGGCGGCCACCCTCGTCGTCGGCGTCCCCGGCGCGGCCCTGTGCTTCGTCAACCTCGACACCCTCAGCGAGGTGACCGGCGTGGCCGTCGCCGCGATGTACGTCTTCGTCGCCCTGGGCGCCCTGGTCTCGCGCCGCGGCGAGCACAAGCACCGGGCGGCCTGGCGGATGCCGCTGTGGCCGGCGGTCCCGGCGCTCCTCGTCGTGGCGCTGGCCTGGGTGCTGACCCAGCAGAGCACCAAGAGCCTGGTCATCACCGGGGTCATCGTCGTCGCCGCCGCGCTGTACTGGGCCTGCTACCTGCGCCCGCGGCAGGAGACGCACTGGGTGATCTCGGTCCCGGAGGACGGACAGGCCGTGGCGCTGGAGCCGTCGGCCGTGGGGGTGCCCGCGGAAGGGCGGTAGGCCCCTGGAGGGGCGGAGGGGGCTTCGCGGGGCCGGGAGCCGTCCCCCCCGGACCGAACCGGGGCCTCGGCCGGCCCCTCGGCTCTACGCCTCTCAGCCGTACAAGAACGTCTCTCAGTCGTACGAGAACAAGGCAAAGCCCGCCCGGAGCAGTTGTCCGGGCGGGCTTTACCTGTGGTCCGGTTTTCCTCGCCCTCTTGTTTTCCTCTTGCCTCGTCCTCTTGTTGCTTCGCCCTCTTGTTGCCTCGCCCGCTGGGTCCTTGCCCTCTTGCTGCTTCCTCGCCCTCCTGTTTTTCCCCTCCGCCCACCCCCCCTACGGGGGGTGGGCGGGTGTAGAGGAGCGTGGAGACGAGGAGCGCAGAGGCGCGAGGTACGCAGAGGTGCGAGCTACGAGGTGCGCAGAGGCGCGAGGCGCGAGGCGCGAGGTGCGTAGAGGCGCGAGGCGCGAGGTGCAAGGTGCGCAGAGGCACGAGGCACGAGGCACGAGGCACGAGGCACGAGGCACGAGGCACGAGGCACGAGGCACGAGGTACGCAGAGACGCGAGGCGCGAAGTGCTACGAGACGCGACGCGCGAAGTACTACGAGGCGCGAAGCACGAGGTGCGCAGAGACACAAAGACGCGGGCGCGTGCCCCTATGGCGGGGCCGCTACGCCGCGGGCTCGTGCGCTACCGCTCCGACGGGCGGGAGAGTGCCAGTGCGTCCAGCAGCAGGCATACGTGGTCGACGGCGTCCCGCCCCGTGGGGGAGTCGGCCGCGGGTGCGTCGTCGAGCAGCCCGGCGGTCCCGCGCAGCAGCTTCAGCAGCCGCTCACTGGCCCCGTCGGACGGCTCCGCGTGCGCCAGTGCGGAGCGGATCTGCCCGCCGGTGAGGGGCACACCGGTCTCGAGGAAGCGGAAGAGCGCCACGGCGATGCGCCGGTCGGCGTCGTGCGGCTTCCACAGCCCGAGCGCGTGGTGGTCGATGAGCCCCGCCGCCTCGGCACGGATCTCCTCTGGAACATGCATGCCCAAGAACGTCTCATACCGCATCGCCGGCCCATAGGGCGGCAAGGTGCGCCTCACCGGGGCTCGCCCGACGCCATCCGGCCCCCGGCGGACCGTGCTGACCAGGCACGTTGTGCCGGGGCCCGGATGACCCGGCCGGCACACTTCCGCCCTGCAAGAGTTCAAACCTGTGGGGAGAGTTACATGCACAATCCAGAACCTGGGCGATTTGTTCCCGGTCTGATGCCGGGCGGTGACCGGCGCGTTTGTCCTGTTCGTCGAGGACGTTCGCATATGTGCATCAGTAAAACCTACCCGAGGGTCTTTCCGCCCTCTGGCGTCCGGCCCCAGATCACGGGACGATCCTCGAACAGCCCGTGAGGACGTCCGATGCGATACGGGCCCGGCGGCCGCTGCGCTCCGCAGTGCGCGGCTCGCCCACCGTATGCGGGAGGTGTAGAAAGAGGACATGGCCGGACGCTACGGCCGCCCGCGTTCGGTTCTCAGGATGCGAACTGTCGCAGGCCAGGTCTTTCTCCTGCAGGTGGCGATCGTGGTGCTGCTGGTCGCCGCCGCCATGGCGGCGCTCGTGCTGCAGTCCCGGACCGACTCCGAACGCGAGGCCCGCCACCGATCGATCGCCGTCGCCGAGTCCTTCGCCCATGCGCCCGGCATGGAGGCGGCGCTGCGGAGCCCCGATCCGACCGCCGTACTGCAACCGCGGGCCGAGGCCGCCCGCAAGGCCACCGGCGTCGACTTCATCGTCGTGATGAACACCGAGGGCATCCGCTACACCCACCCGATCAGCAACCGGATAGGCAAGAAGTTCGTCGGCACGCTGAAACCGGCGCTGTCCGGCGCTGTGGTCACCGAGAAGATCGTCGGCACCATAGGACCCCTGGTCCAGGCGACGGTGCCGGTCTTCGGCCGCGACGGCAAGGTCATCGGACTGGTCTCGTCCGGCATCACCATCAAGAAGGTCAGCGGCGTCGTGGACGACCAGTTCCCGCTGCTGTTCGGCGCCGCGGCCGGCATCCTCCTCCTCACCACCGGCGGCACCGCGCTCGTCAGCCGGCGGCTGCGCCGTCAGACCCACGGCCTGGGGCCCGCCGAGATGACCCGCATGTACGAGCACCACGACGCGGTGCTGCACGCCGTACGCGAAGGCGTGATCATCGCCGGCGGCGACGGCCGGGTACTGCTCGCCAACGACGAGGCACGCCGGCTCCTGGACCTGCCGCTGGACGTCGAAGGGCGCCAGATCGCCGACCTCGGGCTCGACCGGGCCACCGCCCAACTGCTCGCCTCCGGCCGGGTCGTCACCGACGAGGTGCACCCGGTGGGCGAACGGCTGCTGGCCGTCAACCAGCGCTCGACGGACCAGGCCGGCGGGCCGCCCGGCAGCGTCACGACGCTGCGGGACACCACCGAACTGCGGGCGGTCACCGGCCGGGCCGATGTGGCCCGCGGGCGCCTCAAGCTGCTCTACGACGCCGGCACGGAGATCGGCACCACCCTCGACGTGGTGCGCACCTGCGAGGAGCTGGCGGAGTTCGCGGCGGCCCGGTTCGCCGACATCGTCACCGTCGACCTGGCCGAGGACGTGCTGACCGGCGAGGAGCCGGCGGTCTTCGCCGGGGCCGGCATCGAGGTGCGGCGCACCGCGGCGGCCGGCATTCCGCCGGACAGCGGCCTGTACCCCGTCGGCAGCCCGATCCGCTTCGAGCCGTCCACCTCCGTGGGCGCCGGCATCACCAGCGGCGAGGCGGTCCTCGAAGCGGACCTGCCGGCGTTCTCCGGCTGGCAGCTGCAAAACCCCCGGCGCGCCCGGCAGATCGTCGCGCACGGCATCCACTCGATGATCGCCGTACCGCTGCGGGCCCGCGGCGTCATCCTGGGAGTGGTCATGTTCTGGCGCTCGCAGGAGCCCGAGCCGTTCGAGGAGGAGGATCTCTCCCTCGCCGAGGAACTGGTCGCCCGCGCCGGCGTGAGCATCGACAACGCCCGCCGTTACACCCGCGAGCACACCATGGCGGTCACCCTGCAGCGCAGCCTGCTGCCGCGTGCGCTGCCGGAACAGAACGCCGTCGAGGCCGCCTACCGCTATCTGCCCGCGCAGGCCGGGCGCAGCGGACTCGGCGGCGTCGGCGGCGACTGGTTCGACATCATCCCGCTGCCGGGTGCCCGGGTGGCGCTGGTCGTCGGCGACGTCGTCGGGCACGGCCTGCACGCGGCCGCCACCATGGGCCGGCTGCGCACGGCCGTCCACAACTTCGCCAATCTGGACCTCCCGCCCGACGAGATCCTCTGGCACCTCGACGAGCTGGTCACCCGTATCGACCAGGACGAGGGATCCGAGGGCGCCGAAGGCGCCGGGGTCACCGGCGCCACCTGCCTCTACGCGATCTACGACCCGGCGTCCGGGACCTGCACGATGGCGCGCGCCGGCCACGTCCAGCCCCTGGTGCTGCGGCCGGACGGCTCCGCGGAGACCGCCGAGGTGCCGGGCGGTCCGCCCCTCGGGCTCGGCGGTATGCCCTTCGAGTCCTGGCAGCGGGAACTGCCCGAAGGCAGCCGGCTGGTCCTGTTCACCGACGGGCTCGTCGAGGACCGCGACCGCGACATCGACGAGGGGATGGAGCTGCTGAGCCGCACCCTCGCCGACCATCCCCAGCGGACACCCGAGGAGACCTGCGAGGCCGCGCTGGGAGCGCTGCTGCCGGAACTCCCCAGCGACGACATCGCGCTGCTGGTCGCCAGCACCCGGGTGCTGGACGCCGCACACGTCGCCGACTGGGACGTGCCTGCGGACCCGTCTGCCGTGGCGCAGGTGCGGGCGGCCGCGGTCCGCAAGCTCGTCGACTGGGGTCTGGCGGACGAGGCGTTCACCACCGAGCTGATCCTCAGCGAGCTGGTCACCAACTCCATCCGCTACGCCTCCGGTCCCATCCGCGTACGGCTGATCCGTGACACCTCGCTGATCTGCGAGGTCTCCGACCGCAGCAGTACCTCACCACATCTGCGGCAGGCCGCCACCACGGACGAGGGCGGCCGCGGCCTCTTCCTGATCGCCCAGCTGGCGGAGCGCTGGGGGACCCGCTACACCGCGGGCGGCAAGGTCATCTGGACGGAGCAGGCGCTCGCCGACGGCGGTCTGTTCGCGGCGGCGGCCGACGGCGAGGATGCTGTGAGGTGAGGGCACGGCTCGCAGCGGTAAGGAGGCCGTGATGGATTACCCGCTGCTCAACGCTTTCTGGACGATGTGCCTGATCTTCCTGTGGGTGATGTGGCTGTTCCTGCTGGTGAGGATCGTCGGCGACATCTTCCGCAGCCAGGACATCAACAACTGGGCCAAAACGGGGTGGCTTGTCCTGGTGATCATGCTGCCCTTCGTCGGTGTCTTCATCTATGTGCTGGCGCGGGGCCGCGGATTGAGCGAACGTGAGGTCGCGCTGGCCCAGCGGCAGCAGAGGCAGCTGCGGGAGTACATCCGGGAGACCGCCAGGACGGAGGGCGAGACCATCCGGCCCGAGGACTCCCTGGCGAAGCTCGCGGAGCTGAAGAACCGCGGGGACATCACCGAGGAGGAGTTCCAGAAGGCCAAGGCCAAGGTGCTCGCCTGACGGCGGACCCCACCGCGGGCGCCGGCCGCGGACGCCGGCCGTTGGGCGCCGACTGCTTCCGGGCCGGTCTCCGTGGCTGTTAGTCTCAAGTTGCGTGAATCGCGCAACTTGAGAGGTGGAGAGTGACGTGACCAGTGGGGAACGCTCGGCCACCCGACGTCGCCGGGAGCGGATGGTCGAGCTGCTCGGGGCGGGCGACATCAGCGTGCACGATCTGGCGGGCGAGTTCGACGTCTCACTGTCCACGGTCCGCCGTGATCTGGCGACACTGGCGGCGCTCGGCCGGATCACCCGCACCTACGGCGGCGCGGTCGACCACCGCGCGGTGGAGCGGACCCGGTACGACAAGGAGCGCACCCGCCGCACCGAGAAGGACGCCATCGCCCGCGCCGCGGCCGCGCTGATCCGCAGCGGCGATGTGGTGCTCCTCGACGCCGGCACCACCACCGCGCGGCTGGCACACGAGCTGCGCCACCGCACCGACGTCACCGTCGTCACCAACGGGCTCGCCGCGCTGGTGGAGTTGGCGGACGCGGAGGTCGAGGTCGTGGTGCTGGGCGGGCGGCTGCGGCGGCCCAACGAGGCGATGCTGGGCACCCGTACGGACCAGGCGCTGCGCCGGCTCACCCCGGACATCGCCTTCCTCGGCGTCGACGGCCTCGACCCCCGGCGCGGTATCAACTGCCCCGACCTCGAACAGGCCGCCCTGAAGGAGACGATGGCCGAGTGCGCCCGGGCCGCCTGGGTGCTCGCCGACCACTCCAAGACCGGCGGGGGAGCGGGCTTCCCGCACTGGGCGGCGATGCCGGCCGGTACGGGGCTGATCTGCGGGGGCGGGGAGCGGCGGCTGGGGGCGTTCACGGACGCGGGGTGGTTGGTGCGCACCCCTTGACAGCGTGTGGCGCCACTGGCGACCCTGAGTGCGCATATTGCGTGGACCATGCAATTAGCAATGCGTGGTTCAGTCACTTCGGGAGGAGGTCTCATGGCCCAGGTGCTCGTCATCGGAGACGACCTCACCGGAAGCAATGCGACCGGCGCGCTCTACGCACGACGGGGCCTGCGCGCCGTCACCATCAGCGCGATCACCCAATGGGAGCGCTACGCGGACCGGGTCGACGTCCTCGTCGTCAACACCGCCTCCCGCCACTGGCCCCCCGCCCGCGCCTACGCCGCCGTCCGCGCCGCCGCCGAGACGGCCGGTGCGGCACCCCTGATCGTCAAGCGCGTCGACACCACCCTGCGCGGCAACCCCGGCAGCGAACTCGACGCGGTGCTCGACGCCCTCGCCGCCCGTGAGCCCTCGGCCCGGATCCGGACGCTGGCGGTCCCCGCCTTCCCCGACGCCGGCCGCACCACGGTCGGCGGTCTGCACCTCGTCGACGGCGTCCCGCTGACCCGGACGGCCGTCGCCCGCGACCCCTTCGACCCCGTACGGCATTCGCGGGTCGCGGCCGTGCTGGGCGCGCAGAGCCGGCGCACCACGAGTGAACTGGCGCTGGACGTGGTCGAGCGCGGCCCGCAGGCGGTGGCCGCGGCGCTGCGGGCGAACGGGGCCGAGGTCGTGGTGTGCGACGCCACGGAGAACGCCCATCTGCACACGGTCGCGGCGGCCGCCGCCCGGCTCGCCGCCGAGGACCACATCCGCTGGGTCGCGCTGGACTCGGGGCCGTTCGGCGCCGCCCTCGCCACCGAGCTGGGACTGCGGTCCGAGGGCGGCGCGCCCGTCCGGGTCCTCGCCGTCGTCGGCAGCGCCACGGACCGCACCCGCACCCAACTCGCCCGTACGGAAGCGGCGCTCGGCGCCCACTGGGCCGACCTCGATCCGGCCGACCCCGACCCCGACCGGGTACTGGCGGCCCTGCGGGCGGCGGCGCAGGAGAACGCCACGGTGCTCGGCGTCCGGGTGGCTCCCGCCCCGGTGACGGCGGCCGCCGGGGCGGCGCCGGCCTGCGACCCCGGCACCGCCGCGCGCATCCTGCGGTGTCTGGCCGAGGTGGCCCAGCAGGCGGTCGCCGAGCTGCGCCCCGGCGGGCTGTACGCCTCGGGCGGCGACGTCGCCGCGGCCGTCACCTCGGCGCTGGGCGCCGACGGCTTCGCCATCGAGACCGAGGTGCTGCCGCTGGCCGTCGCCGGGCACCTGGTCGGCGGCCCGCACGACGGACTGCCCTTCGCCACGAAGGGCGGCCTGATAGGCGGCCCCGACGCCGCCCGCGACTGCCTGGAACACCTGCGCGCGGCCGGTACCCGGCACACCCTCCGCGCCACGCCGGGCGCCATCTGACCACCACCTGGACCCACCCGCCAGGCCCCGTCAACCGCCGGACGAGCCCGCCCCCGCGGGCCCGCCACCCCACCACGAAACCCACCCTCCTGCGCGCCCGTGAACACCGCACCGCGAAAGGCGACCCCATGACCACCCATCAGCCGGCGACCGGCCACCCGCCCGCCTCCGCCCGCCCGTTGCCCCTCCTCGCCGTCACCCTCGGCGACCCCGTCGGCATCGGCCCCGAGATCACCGCGCGTACCCTCGCCGACCCGGCGACCACCGCACTCGGCCGCGGACTCGCCGTCGGCGACGCCGCCGTACTGCGCCGTGCCGTCGCGGTATGCGGCCTGGACGTCGAGGTCCGCGCGGTCGGCGCCCCCGGGCAGGCCCGGTTCGAGCCGGGGACCATCGACGTGCTCGACCTCGGCATCGCCCCCGCCGACCTCCCCTGGGGCCGGGTCGACGCGGTCGCGGGCCGCTCCGCCGTGGCCGCGATCGAGGCGGCCACCCGTGCCGCGCTGGCCGGCGAGGTCGACGGCATCGTCACCTCGCCGATCAACAAGGAGGCCATCTGGGCCGCCGGTTCGCAGCACCTCGGCCACACCGAAATGCTCGGCGAACTCACCGGCGCCGCGCACTTCGACACCATGTTCGTGGTCCGCGGCCTCAAGATCTTCTTCACCACCCGGCACCTCGCCCTGCGCAAGGCCCTCGGCCAGATCACCGAGGACCGGGTCGCGGACGCCATCCGGCACGCGGTCACCGCCCTGCGCGTGTTCGGCCACGACGAGCCCCGGCTCGCGGTCGCCGCGATCAATCCGCACGGCGGCGAGGGCGGCCACTTCGGCGACGAGGAGATCACCGTCCTGCGCCCGGCCGTGGCGAAGGCGGCCGCCGAGGGCCTCGGCGTCGTGGGGCCGATCCCCGCCGACTCGGTCTTCCACCAGGGCCTCGAAGGCCGCTTCGACGGAGTGCTGTCCCACTTCCACGACCAGGGCCATATCCCCGCCAAGACCGTCGACTTCGACGGTACGGTCTCCGTCACCGTCGGGCTGCCGGTCCTGCGGACCTCCGTCGACCACGGCACCGCCTTCGACATCGCGGGCAGCGGCCGCGCCTCGCACGGCACGATGGCCGCGGCCTTCCGCGCCGCCGCCGAGTTCAGCCGCTTCACCGACCGGATCCGCGCCACCTACGGAACGGCGGCCGCCCGATGACGGACCCGACGCCGCGGTCCGCCCCGGCGGCCGCCCCCGCCAAGCGCTGGGTGTACGTCATCCCCGTCGCCGCGGTCATGTACATGCTGGCGTACCTCGACCGGAACAACGTCTCCGTCATCCTCCCGTACATGCACGGCGACCTGGAGCTGTCCAACGCCGACAAGGGCCTGGTCGGCGGGGTCTTCTTCCTGGGCTATGTGTTCCTGCAGATCCCGGCCGCGATCCTCGCCCAGCGCTGGAGCGCCCGGAAGACCGTTCTGCTGCTGATGGTGGCGTGGGGGCTGGCCGCCGCGCTGTCCGGGCTCGTACAGACCAAGTCGCAGTTCTACGTGGCCCGTTTCGTGCTGGGCTTCTTCGAGGGCGGCGTGTGGCCCGCCGTCCTCATCCTGCTCGCCTCCTGGTTCCCGCTGCGCGAGCGCGCCCGGGCCAACGCGCTGTGGATGGCCTGCCTGCCGCTGTCCTCCGTCCTGATGGCCCCGCTGTCCGGCTGGATGCTCGACCACACCGGCTGGCGCTGGGTGCTGGTGCTGCAGGGCCTGCCGCCCCTGCTGTGGGCGGTGGTGTGGTGGTTCACCGTCGCAGACCGGCCCGCGCGGGCCCGGTGGATCTCCCGGGCCGAGGCCGAGCACCTGGAGCGCTCGATCGCCGCCGACGAGGCCGCCAAGCCCTCGGCGGGCAGCGGCTCGTACCGCGACGCGGTCGGGCAGCGGCCGGTCCTCGTGCTCATCGGCGTCTACTTCTTCTGGATCACCGGCTTCTACGGCTTCAACCTGTGGCTGCCGTCGGTCATCAAGGAGCTGACCCACGACGGATCGTCCACCGAGGTCGGGCTGCTCACCGCGATCCCCTTCACCGTCGCACTGGCCGTCATGATCGCCAACGCCGCGTGGTCCGACCGCACCGGCAGACGGCGCCGCGCGGTGGCCGTCCCCCTCGTCGTGGGCATCGCGGCCCTGCTGCTGGGCCAGGCCGTGGACGGCGCGCTGCCGCGGATGGTGCTGCTGTGTCTGACGGCGGCCGCGGTCTACGCTCCGTACGGCCCCTTTTGGGCGATCCCCGGCGAGCTGCTCCGCTTCGAGGTGGTGGCCGTCGCCATGGGGCTGATCAACGCGCTCGGCAACCTCGGCGGCTTCGCCGGCCCCTATCTGGTCGGCTGGCTGACCGACACCACGGGCTCCAGCGTGACCGGCTTCGCCGTATTGGCCGCCTTCCTCGCCGTGGCCGTGGCACTGGTGGCGTTCGGCCTGCGCCCGAGCACCCGCCCCGTACCCCGACCTGCCGCGCGGGCGACGGAAGGAGTGAGCTGACCGCGGCGGCGACCGGCGGCGACCGGCGCCCCGCCTCCTCCCGTTACTCCGACCCGAGCAATCGACGGTGGGTCAGGTTTTGGCGGATGGCGCGAAGGTGATTCCTGAATGGATCGATACACCCCTTTGATCCTCCTGAGGAGCAGACATGCGCATCCGCGCCGCGATCGCCGCCAGCGCCCTGGCAACCACCATCGTCATGGGCGGTGCGAGCGCCACCCTGGCTCACGGCAAGGACCACAAGGACCGCCACCACCACTGCTGGTTCTTCGCGGGCATCAAGCACGGCGAACCGGTCTTCAGCGAGGGCTGCGGCAAGGGCCGCAAGTAATCCCGACCGGCGTCCTTCCGGTGACGGCTGCCACGACCTCGGGCGTGGCAGCCGTCACCGGCGCATGTGTGCCTGGTAGCGCAGGGCCGGTCCGATGGGTGGGCTCCCGCGCTCCTCTGCCCCGCCGGCCCGTCAGATCAGGGTCGGGCCGACCTGCATATGGATGTGGTCCTGGTGAGCCGCCCGGAGCGCGGCATCTCCGCCGTAGTCGGGGTAGATGACGAAGCCGCTGCCGCCGAGCTGGGGCATCGGCCATTTGTTGGCGACGCCGATGCCCTTGGCTTCGCACTCGAACGTGGCGAACCGGAACGCCGTGGTGAACAGGCCGTACGCCAGCGCGTCGACGGAGGGGTCGATGCGGACGTTGCTGCCCGGACGGGGTGGCAGCTGCCCCCAGTTGGTCTTGATCGACTTCTTGAACGGGGTCCCGTCGTCCGTCCCGCGGATGCCCGAAAGGTCGAGTGCGCGGCCCTGGTTGTGGCAGTCGTTCGGCGGGCCGGAGCCGTGGCCGATGCCCAGATGGAGCAGCTCCGCCACGTCGGGGCGCGAGGAGTTGAGCCATCGGGTCAGCCGGTAGAGGGCCAGCAGCATGCGCTGGTCGACGTTGTCGAAGAATTCGGCCGTGGGGTTGATGGCGTTGGTGTACCGGATCCCGTCAAGAGTCGGCGGGCCGACGGTCACCCGCTGACTCGGGGTAGGTGACACGATCCCCGAAGCGCCGTCCACGAAGACGGGGCTCTTCAGGGTGAGTTTGCCGCGTCGTATCAGATCCGCCATCAGCCGGTTGGCCTGCGTGAGGGTGAGGAGGCGGGCCGGGGCCAGGGCGCCCGACGGTGTCGGAGCCAGGGCGAGGTCGGCCAGCGCCCCGCTGTCGTCGACGCCGTCGGCGTCCACGTCGTAGCGCTGGTAGAAGCCGCCGCGGAAGAAGTAGGCGAAGCGGCCGCCCGGGTAGACCGCGGCGTCCAGGTCCTGGCTGAAGAGCCCGGGCCAGTTGCCGGCGATCTTACGGGGATATCCGGTGTCCATCCGGTCCGCGGTGATGTCGTAGCGCACATAGGCATCGCCCTTGAACAGGAACAGCTTGCCCGTGCCCCAGTTCACCGCGGCGTCGATGCCCTGCTGCCAGTTCGCCCCGCCGCCCGAACCGTCCGGCAGCCCCGCCCAGTTGCCCGCCACCGGTCTCGGCGGCCCGTCGATGCTGTCATCGAACTGGTCGTAGCGTTCGTACGTCGGGCCGGTGAAGGCATAGCCCTTGCCGGCGCCCCACCACACGAAGGCTCCGGGCGAGCCGTCGAACCCCCAGTTGGTCTTCACGTCCAGCGAGCCCTGCTCGAAGCCTCCGGTGACGGCGTTGTAGCGGTGGTAGGTGTCGTCGTCGAAGAAGAGGTACACCTTGTCGTTGGGCCAGGCGATCGCCGTGCTGAGAGCCACCATGACAGCAACTCCGTTCGTCTCGGGGCGGCCGGAGTACGGCCGGCCGGTGCCGGGGCCGCCCCGCTCGCTACGGCACCGGTTGCGGCCTGCGGATCAGAGCAGGGATCCCCACGCGGAGCCCAGGACGGGCTGGCACTCCTCGCCCTGGGGGTTGAGGCACAGGAGCGGGCTCGGGTCACCGACGTCGTGGCCGTAGTAGCCGCCGACCTGCTTCTTCTTGAGGCTGGGTGTTCCGTCGGGCTCCTTGAACGGGCGTGTGACGAGGAACTGCTCGTAGGGCAACGAGCGGTCGATCACTCCCTGGACCGGCAAGTTGAGCTGCATGGTTTCTCTCCCGTCCGCCGCGCGCCGGGTGTGCGCCGGTGGCCGGTGCGGTCCGCGGCCACCGGCGCGGGTACGGGCTCAGATCTGGAGGATCTTGGTGAGTGTGTCGAAGAACCCGTCCGCCTCGACGCCCGCGGCATCGCCGCAGGTGCCTGCGGTGGTGGTGCCGGTGCGGTCGACGGGCGGCGCCTGCCGTGGCATTTCCAGCGTAGCGGCCCTGGCAGGCCGGTCCACATCGAGTTCGGTCCGGTCGATCTTCATGGCCTTCCTTTCGTCATGCCGCCATGCCGTCACATGCCGGCCTCCGGAGTCACCGGCCGGTGACCCGGTCAGGTCGTGTCACCGGCCCGATGACTGCTCAGATGGGGAGGAACTTGGAGATCAGCGAGGTGATGAGCCCATCCGCCTCGACGCCGGTGGTGTCGCCGTGGGCACCCGGGGTCGTTCCGTTGCGGTCGATGGGCGGCGCCTGCCGAGGCATCTCCAGCGTGGCGGGCCTGAGCGGCCTTTCCACGTCTCGTTCGGGCTGCTGGATCATCGTGCCCTTCCTTGTGTCGTGCCGTCAGGGCGTCTTCACGTCATGCCGGCAACGGGTGTCACGGAGCCGGTGACCGGTGCACACCGCCACACCGGCGCCGTGACGGCTCAGATCGGGAGCATCTTGGCGAGGATGTTGGTGAGGAATCCGTCCGCCTCGACGCCGGTGGTGTCGCCGTGGGCACCCGGGGTCGTTCCGTTGCGGTCGACGGGCGGCGCCTGCCGAGGCATCTCCAGGGCGGCGGGCCTCTTCGGCCGGTCCGTCTCTCGCTCCATCCGGTCAATCATCGTTGCCTTCCTTCACTTCGTGGCGTCACGTCGGCGGAAGGGGTCCGCCGGCGCCTTTCGCTCCCCGCGCAGCGGCGCCGGCGGTGATCTGGCGACTTTCCGGACCGTCCGATCGGTCATCGTCCGCTCCCGTCACTCCGACAGGCCGCCTTGGGAGTAACAGATCTGTCGGGCCATGCCCTTCAAGTCCGCGCAGCGCAGCGACGCTTCGACGCCGTCCGCGGTGTCCGCGGCGGCCGCGGAGTTGCTGCCGTCCCGGTGAACCGGTGGGGCCTGTACGGGGAGCGCGATCTTCAGTCGCTCGTCCAGGTGCTCGTTCATGGCCTGCTCGCCTCCTGTGTTCTCGTCGTCGTGGGAAAGCTCAGATATCGCCGAGGAACCTGTGGGACGGCGCCAGGCTGACCGGAGGTATGTCGCTCACATCGATCGTGAACAGGTAGTTCACCTTCGCGCGGCGGTCGTCCTCGGGGTCCATGAAGGTGACGACGACGTCCTGGCAGTCCGAGCCGATACGGCAGTACGGGCTCTTGGAGACGGTGACGGTGTCCAGCGCGTAGAAGTTGTTGCTCGACCCCGGGACGAACTGGGCCGACAGCAGGCCTTCGGCGATGGCGCTCGCCGCCTGGAACGCGTTGGTCCCGGCGTAGTTCATGGCCCGGTCGGCGGAGCTCTGGCCGAGGTTGCGGAACTGGTAGTAGACCTTGTCCAGCAGCGCCCGGATCGTCTGCTCCAGAAACTCTCGGGAGACAGCCTTCTTCTTGCTGTTGCCCAGTTGCTTGGTGACTGCGGTGACCACCGCTTTGACCAGCGCGTTCTCGTTCCACGTGGCGACCCCTCGGCTCCATACCTCGACGACGGGGACGTACTGCCCGGAGAACAGCCGAACCGTTCGGTCGGTGAGCACTCCGGGGATCGACACACGAGTGATGAGGTTCGGATCCTCGGGGTCCTGGACTTGGCCCACGATCGCGTCCCGGAAGGTCTTGTAGATCGTCGACACCGGAGGGTAGGAATGGTCGATCAGGAGCTGCGCCAGCTTGTCCGGGTCGGTCGCCGCCTCCTGCGCGGCGCGCTTCATCTCGGCCGGCTTCGGCGGGATCGGCCCGCCCCAGTCCATCCCGGCCGGCGTCTCGGCCTCCAGGGCGTAGATCGGTGTGCGGTCCAGTTCGAGCGTCCAGGTCAGCTTGTCCGACTCCCACGGATTCAGCGCCAGATAGTCGCTGAGCTGTACGGGGTCGTACACCTTCGCCTGGACGGTGGTCGGCTTACCGTCCGGACTCTCTTCACCCGGGGTCGGGGCCATCGCCTGGCGGAAGGTGTCCCTGCGCGCCTCGGTCTGGAAGTCGAACCCGATGGTGCCGATCGCGTAGACGAGCTGCCGCGAGCCCGATTTTCCGCTGCACTCGCACGAGCCGCGCGTGCCGCCCCCGCAGGCCGGACGCACCCCGCCCCCTTGCCCACCGCCGACGCCTGCCGGTTCGGGCGGAGCCAGGGGCATGGTGCCCTCGTCATCCGTGGCCCCGGTCGTCTCCCGCACGGGGACGTCCATGCCGTTGCTTTCCATGGCACTGTCTCCTTCCATCGACTCCGCGCCGGACGTCTCCACGGCGGACGTCCCGGATACCTGGTCAGGGGGCTCCGGAGGGGTCTGTGGGATCTCCTCCTCGTCGGTGGTCTCCGCCGGCTCGTCCGCGGCGATGTCCGTGTGGTCGGTGTCCATGGCATTGACTCCCTCTGTCGATTCCGAGGGGAACGGCCCGCCGGAGGGCGCCTTGGTCGGCGGCGCCTGCGCGGGGGACGTCCCGGGCGAAGGGAGTGCACCGGCGGCGTTGACTCCCGGTTCGGGGGCGAGGAGCTGCGTCCGGTACGCGCTGTGCGGTGTGGTCCCGGACGGGACCGCTGTCACGTCGGAAGACGTCACGGACGTGTCACTTCGCGCCGTCGTGCCACTTCGCCCCGTGATGAGGTCATGGGCGCGCGCGGCGTCCAGGGTGCCGACCAGGCGACGGCGGCACTGGGGGGCGTCGTCGGGGGAGCACGGGACCGTGGAGGCGGTCTTGAGGATGGCCTCGGCCGCCGCCTTGGGGTCCGCCTCGCGCCCCGCCCGCACCTGAGCCCCCACGAGCAGCGCGGCAACCCCCGATACCAGGGGGGTGGCGAAGCTGCTGCCGGTGAGCGCCGCGCGGCCGCCGCCGGGCGCGGCACCCTCGATGTCCTGGCCGGGGGCCAGGACCCCGTTCGCGCGGTAGGCGGCGCCCCAGTTGTTGATCTTCAGTGGTGCGCCGTCGGTGCCCAGCGCTCCGACCGCGAGCACCGACGACACGGCAGCCGGGACCTGCAGACAGTCGCACCCGTCGTTGCCGACCGCGGCGACGACCAGGACGCCGTGGTCGTCGCAGAGCCGCAGCGCCCGTTCCAGCAGGCTGTCCGCCTGGGCGTCCGGTGTGCGTTCGCCACCGCTGATGTTGATGATGTGGGCGCCCTCCTGGACGGCCCGCTCGATCGCCCTGGCCAAGTCCAGCTGCGGGACGCGGCCTTTCTCCGAGTCCCGGAACACCGGGAGCAGCAGCCCCCGGCACTTCGGGGCCAGGCCGGAGACGACGCTGCCGGGCGCGCCGAAGAGCAGGCTGGTGACGTGTGTGCCGTGCAGCGACATCGGTCCGGGTCCAGCGGGCTCCTCGACAAGGGTGTCGAGCCTGGTCAGATCCGCGTCGGCGAAGCAGGGGTGGGACAGGTCCACCGGACCGTCCAGTACGGCGATGCACACCCGGGCGTCACCGAGCAGCTCGTCCTCGCGCGCGGGCAGGCGTGCAAGGACCGATCGGGCTTCCATCCGGCCCCCCTTTCCGCCAAGGGCTCAGGTCACGAGTGCCGTTCAGGACCAGACTCCGGCCGGCCCGTCCGGTGGGCGTCCCCCGGATTGTCCAAAGGGCGTTGCGCAAACGTCTCTGGTTCATCTCCGAGCCGTTGACTGGCCGGTCAGACCGCCTCGACCCACCCGACGAAACCGGCCGACGGCGATGCTCGAACGGCGCGCGAACAGCCGGTGAACGCGATGCCTGCGGCATATCCGGATGCGCGATGCAGCCGCCGGTCGCAGAGTGGAGCTTGTGAATTCGAACAGCGCGTACCTGGAACTACTTAGGACCTTCGAGTTCGCATATGCCGGAAGCCGCATCCCCCTCCCCCTGGGAGCCCAGCGCCTGTTGGCCTTACTGGCCCTGCAGAAGCACGGCGTCTACCGAGGGGCGGCCGCCGAGCAGCTCTGGCCCGACTGCACACCCAGCCGGGCGGCGGCGAATCTGCGGTCGGCCCTGTGCCCGGTCCGGCGGATCCGGTCCGCGACCGTCATCGACAGCGCCGGTCAACGCCTGCGGCTCTCGCCTTCGGTGGACGTCGATCTGGACGCGATGCGGAAGACGGCCCAGCGGGTGATCGCCGGGCTGAGCCCGCTGCCGGCGGACTGCGACGCACTGGTGGGCGAGCTGAACCGGGAGTTACTGCCGGGCTGGCCGGACGACTGGCTCATGCTGGAGCGTGAGCGCTGGGACCAGGCACGGCTGCACGCCCTCGAAAGCCTCGCCCAGCAACTCCAGACGGCGGGGGAGTACCTGCCCGCCCTCCAGACGGCGCTGACCGCGATCGCCATCGATCCGATCAGGGAGACCGCCCACCGCATCATCGTGGAGATCCATATCGCCGAGGGCAACATCGCCTGCGCGCTCAAGCGGTACCGCACCTACCGCGAGCTGCTGCAGCAGGAACTCGAGGTCGCGCCCTCGCAGCAGATGACCCGGCTGGTGGAGGAAGTGATCTCCACCTAACGGAAACCGGCGCGGCGGCCACGGTCGTTGCCGGCGCCGGGCGGGCCGCGCCCGATATTCCACGGCTGCCTCGGGTATCCATGTCTCCGGCGCGGATCGGCTCGTTCCGGCCACGACTTTTGTGCAGCGTTCAGTGAAATCTTGAACGACACAGGTGGGCCGCACCTTTTGCGGAGCACCGGGCGAGGAAGGACGACCTCACGATGGGCAGGACCGAGGGCAGGGCCACCGCGGTCGACGGCGTACTGGACGTACCCGTCATCGACATCACCGACTGGCACACCGGCACCGAGGGCCACCGCGACGCCCTCGCGACGGCCGTCGACCGGGCGGCGAGCACCGTCGGCTTCCTGCAACTGCGCGGGCACGGGATCCCCGAGGCCACGGCGCAGGCCTTCGCCGACGCGATGGACGCGTTCTTCGCGCTCCCGCTGGAGGACAAGAAGCAACTGCGGCCGCCGTCCCCCGACATCAACCGCGGTTACACCCCGCCCCGCACCGAGAAGCTCAGCCTGAGCCTGGGCGTGCCCACGGCCGCCGAGGACCTCTTCGAGGCCTTCAACGTCGGCTCCGAAGCGTCCGCCTATCCGGGCCTGGGGCTCCCCGAAGCGCTGTACCCGGCCAACATCTGGCCGTCCGTGCCGGGCTTCCGGCAGGCGGTGGAGGAGTGGTGCGCCCGGGCCGGCCGACTCGCCCGGCAGCTGACCGGGATCTTCGCGCACGCGCTGGGCCTGGAGGAGGGCTACTTCGTCCCGTTCACCGATCACTCCCTCGACGTGCTGCGCATGAACCACTACCCGCGCCCCGAACGGGAGACCGTCCTCGACCGCGACCAGATGGGGATGGGCGCGCACACCGACTACGGCATCGTCACCGTGCTGTGGGCCGACCGCGTACCGGGTCTGCAGATCCTCGACACCCGCGGCGACTGGCACGACGTACTGCCCGAGCCCGGCTGTCTGCTGGTCAACCTCGGTGATCTGCTGGCCCGTTGGACCAACGGCCGCTGGCTGTCGACGATGCACCGGGTCCTGCCGCCCACCGACGACGCGGGACGGGTCGTCAGGCGCCGCTCCGCCGCGTACTTCCACGACGGCAACTGGGACGCGGAGATCAGCTGCCTGCCCGGCTGCGTACCGGCCGGCACCGAGCCGCTCTACCCGCCCACCACGGTCGGCCGGCACCTGTCCGAGAAGCTCGCCGGCTCCCGCGCCGGCCGGCTCAACGAGAACGCGCCCCGCGAGGCCGAGCGCCTGCGGTCCGCCCGCGACGACTGATGCGTACGCCCGGGTGCGCCCCGGGCGCATCCGCACACCGCAATCGCCCCCTGGACGAAGCCATCGGCGCCCCCTAGCGTCGCGCGGTGTGACCAGCATCCCGCAGCCGCCCGACATCCTGTCACCCGGGTTCGCGGCCGACCCGTACCCCGCCTACCGCATCCTGCGCGAGCACTATCCGCTGCTGCACCACAAGGGCATCGACAGCTATCTGATCTCGCGGTACGAGGACGTGGAACGGGCCTTCCGCGAGCCGGTGTTCACCAGCGACAACTACGACTGGCAGATCGAGCCGGCGCACGGCGGCCGCACCCTCCCGCAGATGAGCGGCCACGAACACGCCGTACGCCGCGCCCTGGTGGCCCCGGCCTTCCGCGGCCGGGAGCTGCGCGAGACGTTCCGGCCGGTCATCGAGCGCAACGCCCGCGAGCTGATCGACGCCTTCCGCGACGCGGCGGAGACCGACCTGGTGGCGACGTTCGCGACCCGCTTCCCGGTCAACGTGATCGTCGACATGCTCGGACTGGACCGGGCCGACCACGACCGCTTCCACGGCTGGTACGCGGCGGTCGTGGCCTTCCTGTCCAACCTCGCCCAGGACCCCGAGGTCGCGGCCGCGGGCCGGCGCGCGGGCGAGGAACTCGCCGGGTACCTGCGTCCGATCATCCGGCAGCGCCGCGCCGCGCCCGGCGGCGACCTGCTCTCCAGGCTCTGCACCGCGGAGATCGACGGCATCCGGATGACCGATCAGGACATCACCGCGTTCGTCAGCCTGCTGCTGGCCGCCGGCGGCGAGACCACCGACAAGGCCATCGGACTGATCTTCCGTCATCTGCTCTCCCACCCCGAGCAGCTCGCGGCGGTACGCGCCGACCGGTCGCTGGTGCCGGCCGCCTTCGCCGAGACGCTGCGCTACACCCCACCGGTCCAGATGATCATGCGGCAGCCCGCCGCGGACGTCACCCTCAGCGGCGGCACCGTCCCGGCGGGCGCCACGGTCACCTGTCTGATCGGTGCCGCCAACCGCGATGAGAGCCGGTACGCCCGGCCCGACTCGTTCGACATCTTCCGCACCGACCTGACCCCGTCCCACGCCTTCAGCGCCGCCGCCGACCACGTGGCCTTCGGCCTCGGCCGGCACTTCTGCGTAGGTGCCCTGCTGGCCAGGGCCGAGGTGGAGACCGCGGTCGACCAGTTGCTCGACGCCTTCCCCGCCATGGCCTTAGCGGACGGCGGTGAGCCCGCCGACGCCGGGGTGTTCACCCGCGGGCCGAAGGAGCTCAGGGTACGGCTCGCGGCTGGGGCGGCGCCGGCGGTCGGCGGGGCCTGAGCAGGGGGCGGCCCCGGCCGGGTGCGCTCAGCGGGCATCCGGGAGCGGCCGCCGCAGTACGTACAGGCCGACGGCCACCGCGAGCACGATGACGCACGCGGAGAAGGTCAGGCCCGCCCCGCGCAGGCCGAGCTCCAGGGTGAGCGCTCCGACACCGACGACCGGCAGGGAGATACCGAGGTAGGCGACGAGGAAGAAGGCCGAGATGGTGCCGCCGCGGTGCGCGGGCGGGGCCGCGTCGCCCACCGCGGTCAGGCCGGCGCGGAAGGCCAGTCCCTGGCCGGTGCCGCCGCAGACCGCGCCGGCGACCAGGACGGGGAGTGCGGTGACGGCCAGGGAGGTGGCCACCAGCGACAGCCCCACCACCAGGACCAGGCAGCCGACGGGCAGGGCCCTGCGCACGCCGATCCGTCCGGTCAGCAGTTGGCCGGCGGTCGATGCCAGGAACACGGTGAAGACGACCGATCCGGTGACGGCCAGGTTGTGCTCGTCCAGGGTCTGGCTGACGAAGGCCGGTGCGACGGCGGTGAACAGGCCCAGCAGCGCGAATCCGGCGAAGGCGGCAACGGCCGAGGGGGCGAAGACCCCGCGTACCTCGGGCGGGACGCGGAGGCCCTGGGGCCGCAGGGTGCGGGGCCGGCGGGGGCGCGCGACGGTCTCCGGCAGGGACCAGGTCACCGCGGCCGCCAGGGCCACCAGCACCAGGTGCACCAGGAACGGCAGGGCCAGCGGCCAGGGCGTGTACTGGGCCAGCAGCCCGGACAGCAGAGGGCCGCAGCCCAGGCCGCCCATGTTCGCGGCGGTCGCGGCGAATCCGGCGTGTGCCTCCTGGCCGGGCTTCGCCAGCTCCAGCACGGCCGCGGTGGCGGCGCCACTGAACAGGCCGGCGGCGAACCCGGACAGCACCCGCCCCACCAGCAACAGCGGCAGCCCGCCCTCGAAGAGGAAGCACAGCGCGCTCGCCGCCGACAGTCCCAGGGCACACAGCAGCACCGGGCGCCGGCCGGTCTCGTCCGAGAGGTTGCCCGCCAGGAGGAGAACGGTGATCACGCCGAGGGCGTAGACGGCGAAGACCACCGTCACCATCAGTTCGGAGAAACCGAGCTGCTCGCGGTAGAGCCCGTACAGCGGGGTCGGCAGCGTCGTACCGGCCATGCCGACCGCGAACACGCCCGCCGCCGCCGGATAGCCCAGAGCCCGTTTCCCGGCGGCGCGATCGGTGATCATGGGCTCAAACGTAGGCGCAGGCGGGCCGTGAGGTCGAGGACCGGCGGCCCGGAAAACGCACGGTGCCCCCGCCGGACGGCGGGGGCACCACACGAGCCGGGGCCTGTGCTCAGTGCTTGGCCGACGGAGCGTTGGCCGCCGTCACGTTCACCGCGGCCCAGGCCTTGGCCACCGTCTTGTACTCGGTGCTCCGGGCGCCGTACAGATCCTTGGCGGCGTGCAGCGTCGCGGTCCGGGCGTCGTGGAAGTCGGTCGTGGAGACCATGTACCGGGTCAGTGCCCGGTAGAAGATCGCCGTCGCCTTGCTCCGGCCGATGCCGGTCACCTTGGAGCCGTCGTAGGTGGGGGAGTCGTAGGCCACCCCGCCGATCGTCTTCTTCCCGCTGCCTTCGGCGAGCAGGTAGTAGGCGTGCGAGGAGACGCCGGAGCCGGCGTGCACCTCGGTGTCGTAGGACTCCTTCGACCAGTAGTCGACGGTGCCCTCCAGCTTGTCGAGGGACGGCTTGTCCAGACGGCGCAGGAACTTCTGCTCCAGGCCGAGCTTCTCGCCCATCAGGTAGTTCGGCGGGTTCTTGGGGTTGTCGGTGGCGAACTCCACCGCGCTGCCGAAGATGTCCGCCAGCGACTCGTTGAGCGACCCGGGCTCGCCGAACTGGTTGCCCTCGGCGTCGACGCGGGTGGGCTGGAGGTTGGCGGTCGCGTCGACGACGCCGTGGCTGAGCTCATGGCCGGTGACGTCCAGGACGACCAGCGGCTTGGCGAAGGTCCGGCCGTCACCGTCGCCGTAGAGCATGCAGCCGCAGTCCGAGGACCAGAAGGCGTTGCCGACGTTCTTGCCGAAGTGCACCAGAGCGCGGGCGCCGCGGCCGTCGTTCTTGATGCCCTTGCGGCCGAAGGTCTTCTTGTAGAAGTCCAGGGTGCTGGTGATGCCGTACTGGGCGTCCACGGCGGCGGTGGCCCGGTTGCTCGTGGTGCCGTTGCCCCAGCGGTTGGTGGCGGAGGTGAACGCCTTGCCGCTGGTGAACTTCTCCAGCTCCTTGTCGCCGGCGTCCCGGGTCTCGGTGTTGCCGCGGGTGGGGTCCTTGAGGGTGAAGGACTTCTTCGCCGTCTGGGTGGTCGACAGCGGCACACTGCCGACGAAGAGGGACGAGCCGGTCCCCTTGGCCGTGGTCGGGAAGCCGGGGGCCTTGGCCGCCTTGTCCGTGGCGGGCGCGGGGGGAGCCAGCAGCCCGGTCACGGGGTTGAGCCGCTCGCCCCGCTCGCGCAGCTTGTCCAGGAGGGCGGGGGAGAGGAACGAGTCGTTCGCCGGGGTGTTGCTGAGCACCGCCCCGGTGGCCGCGTCGAGGACGACCGTACGGGCGCCGCCTGCCTCGGCGGTGCGGCTGTCGTCGACCTGCACCTGATAGGCCAGCGTCGTCTGGTCGTCCCGGGCGGCCAGGATCAGTTCGGGCTCGCCGGCGTCGCCCTTGGCCACGGCGGCGGCCTTGGACCGGGCCTGATCGGCCGACAGCTTCGGGTCGGTGGTGCGCACCGAGACCTGGTGGTCGAAGGCCCGGGTCACGCCCTCGTACGCCGAGGTGGCGGTCAGATGGACGACGAGGTCGCCGCCGAGCACCGGCAGTCCGCGGTGCGTCCGGACGAAACGGACATGCTGCCGGCCGTCCGGGTCGACCATCGTGTCGGTGGCCTTGAGGGTGTCCTGCTTGCTGACTCCGGTGGCCGTGGCGTGTGCGTACGCGGCTGCACGTGCCGCGTCAACGACCTTGTCGGAGGCGGGAGTCGAGGAGGGCGTCTGGGTTCGCGGAGCCGCGCTGGTCGCGCCGACGGCGGTCGCCGCACCGGCCGTGAGGGTCGCGGCCGTGGCCACCGCGACGGCTATGGCCAGGCGGCGGCTGCGTATGTGGGGTCTACGCACTGATGGGGGTCCTTAGCGCTGCGGGGGCGGTCGACAGGCCAACCGCCCGTACACGCGGTGTTGTTGTGCACCGCGGGGGCCGTGTGACCCCGCGCAAACCCTGTATGCCCTGGCATGGGCATGTAAAGTTAAATGATCAGTATTCGAGATTTGTGGTCTAAATTTGACAATTGATCACCTTTGGGTAGCCGCGAGGTGACCAATTGTGGTCTGCCTCAACAGACATGAAGAGGCGCGAAAAGGTTGCCCGGCCACCGGCGGAAATTGCCGGTGCCGGGCCGATGAGCGCGCGAAGCCCCCTCGGCCGTCACCAAAGGCGCGTCGGTACGCGCCGGGGCGCAGCCGGGAGCGGTGCGGTCACCGCACGGGGAGGCGGGTGCCCTGACGGGCGGGGCGGCGCAGCGGGTGCACGCTGAGCAGCGGCGCCGCTACGCGCCGAGTGGGTGCCGAACGAGGCGGCGGGCGGTCGGCCGAGGCGGCAGGCGAGCGAGACGGCAGCGCGGAGGCCAGGGCCGGACCCGGCCCTGGCCTGTGGGAGAGGATCCTAGGAGTCGGTCTTCGGGCGGCCCGGCTGATCCGCGGCGGCCGCCCCCTGCGGGTCGAAGAGCTCCTCAAGGGAGGCGTCGGCCCGCTCGCCGCCCCGTACGGCCTCGACCACGGCCTGGTGGAAGCTGCGGCTGGCCTCTTCGGACGGGCACGGGACGGGGCTGCCGACCATGGTGTACCAGTCCGAGGACCCGGTGTGCTGCACGGCCACATGGGCCAGGTTCTCCGACCAGGTCGTATGGATGGTCAGGTCGCCGTTGATCACGCCGATCTCCTCGGTGCGAACCGCGCCGGGTAGGGCGTGGATCCCGACAGTGGTCCAAGATGCCCAGGTCATGATGTTCCCCTCGGCGACAAGGGCCCCGGCCGGCGGCCGGGCGCGGTGCCTCAAGTCTGGCACTTGAGGTGCGGCGGCGCAGCGTATGCGGGGCCGCGAATTCCGCCGATGCACCACTCGGCCCGCGCGGCCCGGCCCGGCGGCGCACGCCGATGGGTGATTTCTCCTTCAATAATCCCGGTGATGCCCGCCCACCCGCAGCGGCCCGGGGCACGCCCAGGAGCCCTGCCCGGCCGACCGCCTCGCCCACCGGGGCGGCTGTGCTGCGGCGAGGCGCCGGGCGGCCGGATCGGTGGACGGCTCAGTCGATGACCGTATGGAAGAAGGTGACGCCGGCGCCGAAGGCCGCGCCGCCGACGAGGGCCGCGGACGCCAGCGTGCCGCCGTTGAAGCAGGTGAGCACTCCGGCACCGATGGCGGTGAGGGCGCCCAGGAGGAGGATGACGGCGGCGCGCTGACTCAGCAGGGCCGATCTGTTGTGCGCCGCCGAGCTGTCGTGCCGTGGCGAACTGTCGTGGAGTGCGGATCCGTTGTGCAGTGCTGATCTGTTGTCGGACACATCAACTCCGATCTGCGCGGGAGCGATGGCACGCTCGGTGCGGACGCTGATGCTCGGATCGATCTTCTCATTTCTCGCCCCACAAGGCCCGTATCACACGAGGAGATTCGGCGCCGGCATCGGCTGACGGGTGATCGCGAGCATCGCCATGTCGTCGTCGCGCGGCCCGCCGGTCCAGCCCGCGACCTCCCGCGCCAGGAGGTCGATGGCCTCCCGCGGCTCCCGGAACGGACCCCGGCCGGCGAGCTGCGCCGCGGGGTCGTAGAACGCTCCGGTGCGGTCCCGGGCCTCGGTCACGCCATCGGTGACCAGCAGCAGAGTGCTGCCCGCCGGGAAGGGCCGGTCGGTCGGTTCCGGCCGTGCCACGCCCAGCCCGCCCATGCCCAGGGGCAGCCCCGGCTCGCCGGTCTCCAGCGCCCGGACCTCGGTGCCGTGGCAGAGATACGGTGCGGGGTGGCCGCAGTTCAGCAGCCGCAGCCCGTCGCCCTGCGGCTGGACCTCGCAGACCAGGGCCGTGATGAAGCCTTCGAGGCGGACCTCCTCGGAGGTCTGCTCGCTCTCCCGCAGCAGCGCGCGCTCCATCCGGTCGGCGAGCGCCGGCAGCCCCGGCTCCTCCTCGGCCGCCTCGCGGAAGGCGCCCAGCAGCACCGACACCGCGCTCACCGCGTCCAGCCCCTTGCCGCGGACGTCGGCGATCAGCAGCCGGACGCCGAACGGAGTGCGTTGCACCGCGTAGGCGTCGCCGCCGATCCGGGCCTCGCTCTGGGCGGCCTGGTAGCGCGCCGCGATGGCCAGCGGGCCGATGCGCTCCGGTGGCGCGGGCAGCACGGCGCGCTGGGCGGCCTCCGCGACCGTGCGCATGACGTCCAGGGAGCGTCCGTGGCGGGTGACCACCCAGTTGACGCCGACCCCCATGAGCGCGGCGAAGACCGTGTTGATCAGTTCCAGATAGCCCACGATGTCGCCGGCGGTGCCGTCCTTCACCGTCAGCGCGGCGACGCCGACGATGATCACCACGCCGATCACGAGGGTGTGCCGGAGCGAGAGCAGCGCACCGGCCGTGACACTGGCCGCCGTCAGCATGGGATCGCCCCAGTACTCCTCAGGCGACAGCGTGTCCCAGATCAGCCCGCCGGCGACCAGGACGCCCGGTGCGAACTCGACGTACCGGGGCCATCGGGTGGAGTAGGAAGGGAGCGGATCGTTCGGCATGCCGCGCGGCCCAGATCCCCGGCGCTCAGCGGTGCTCGGGGTTGGCGGACTCCGGCCGGCAGCCGGCGTCCCACTCGGTGCGCTGGTTGCCGTGCGCCGGGATGCCGCCGGCCTGCTTGAGCATCGACCCGAGATGCATCAGGTTCCACGTCATGAACGTCGTGTTGCGGTTGGTGAAGTCGTTGTCCGGACCGCCCGAGCCCGGATCCAGATACGAGGGCCCCGGCCCGGCCTCGCCGATCCAGCCGGCGTCGGCCTGCGGCGGAATCGTGTAGCCGAGGTGCTGGAGGCTGTAGAGGACGTTCATGGCGCAGTGCTTGATCCCGTCCTCGTTGCCGGTGATCAGACAGCCGCCCACCCGGCCGTAATAGGCGTACTGGCCACGGTCGTTGAGCACGCTGGAACAGGCGTAGAGCCGCTCGACGACCCGCTTCATCACGGAGCTGTTGTCGCCGAGCCAGATCGGCCCGCAGAGCACCAGGACGTCGGCGGCCAGCACCTTCGCGTACAGCTCCGGCCAGGCGTCGGATGCCCAGCCGTGCTCCGTCATGTCCGGCCACACCCCGGTGGCGATGTCATGGTCGACGGCGCGGATCACCTCGGTGGCCACCCCGTTCGCCGCCATCAGGGCGCGGCTCTTGTCGATCAGCCCCTCGGTGTTGCTCGTCTCCGGGGAACGCTTGAGCGTGCAGTTGACGAACAGGGCACTGAGGTCGTCGTAGCGGTACGTGGGGGCCATCGGGAACTCCTTGCGCGCGACGGACGGACCCTCGGCCCCCCAGCCTTCAGCGGCGGGGACCGAGGGGCCACCGGGAGGGCCCGAACGTGTGTCACCCCTTCGCGGCGAGCCGGGCGTATGCGCGCACATCGGCGTCCGGGTCGTCGGCGACCGCGGCCAGCGCGGCGCGGGTGTCCGCGCGCCCGGCGTGGGCCCGCAGCGCCAGCACCGCGGCCTTGCGGACGTCGGCGTGGCCGTCGCGGAGGGCGGCGCGCAGCGCGGCCACGGCGGCGTCGGGACGGGCCGCGGCCAGGGCCCGCGCGGCGCCGGCCCGTACCTGCCAGGCCGCGTCGCCGAGCGCCGCGACGACCGGCGCCTCGTACGGTGGCGGGCAGCCGGTGGTGGCCAGCGCCCCGAGCGCCGCGGCCCGGACGAGGACGTCCTCGTCGTGGAGCAGCGCCGCCAGGTCGGCCGCGCCGCCGACCGTACCCAGGGCGTGCGCGGCGGCCACCCGGACCTCGCGGGAGACGTCCTTCGCGGCCCGCCGGAGCTCGTCGGCGGCGTCCACGGAGACCAGCGCGCGGACGGCCTGGATGCGGACGTCCACGGCGGGATCGGCGAGCGCGGCGGCGAACAGGGGACGGTCGCCGAGGCGGAGCGCGCGCAGCACGTCCACGGCCGACGACCGCACGAGCGGGTCGAAACCGCCCGCCGCGGCGGCCAGCGGCGCGCGCAGCCCCGGTTCCGGCACCAGCACCTCGACCAGTTCGCGGAGCGAGCCGGCGGCCGCCGCCCGTACGGCGGCGTCGGTGTCGGCGAGCGCGGCGGCGAGGGCCGGACCGGTGCCCGGCGGCACGCTCTCGGTGAGCGCGTCGACGGCCGCGCGGCGTACGGCGGGGTCGGGGTCGGCGAGGTAGGGGGCGAGCGCCGCCAGGTCCGGCTGGTCCTCGGCGAGGGCCAGCAGTTCGAGGATCCGCGGCGAGGGGGCGCCGGGAGTGGGCCCGGGCTCGTCGGCGTGCCCGGTCTTCCCGGGCCGGGGACCGGACACGGAACCCACCGGCGGCGTATCCCGCCGTCCCGCCGTCGCGACCTGCTCCGGATGGACCTCGCCCAGGAAGCGGGCGGCGCCGCCCGCCGGTGCGTACCCCTCGACCGGGACGAGGTACGGCGCCACCGGGCGGGCGGTGAACTCCATCCGCCCCGTGTCGGACTTCCGCAGGTCGAGGTGGCACAGCCAGTCGCCGTCGTGGGTCTGCGGATGGTCGGTGCGCTGGTGGTAGAGGCCCCAGCGGGACTCGGTACGGGCCAGCGAGGAGCGGGCGGCCATCTCGGCGCAGTCGCGGATGAAGTCGACCTCGGCGCAGCGCATCAGCTCGTGCGGGGTGCGGGCGCCCATGCCGGCGATCTCGGCGCGCATCCGCTCGAAGTGCTCCACGGCCAGCGACAACCGGGCGCCGCTCTTGGGCGGGGCGACGTAGTCGTTGACGAACCGCCGCAGCTTGTACTCGACCTGCGGCTGGGGCGGGCCGTCGGGATGGCGCAGCGGCCGGTAGATCAGCTCATGGGCGTCGCGCAGCTGATCCGCGGGCAACTCGCCCTCGTACGCGCGGAATCGGGCGGCGTCCGCGCCCGCCAGGTCGCCGTACACGAACGCGCCGATCATGTAGTTGTGCGGGACGCAGGCCAGGTCACCGGCCGCGTACAGCCGGGGCACGGTGGTGCGGGCGTGGTCGTCGACGCGGACACCGGACGCCGAATGGCCGCCGCACAGCCCGATCTCGGAGATGTGCATCTCCACGTCGTGGGTGCGGTAGTCGTGCCCGCGCCCGGCGTGGAAGGTGCCGCGGGTGGGCCGCTCGGTGGTGTGCAGGATCGTCTCCAGCGCGGCCACCGACTCCTCGGGGAGGTGGCTGAGCTTGAGGTAGACCGGCCCGCGTTCGGAGGCGGTCTCGGCCGCGAACTCGGCCATCATCTGCCCCGACCAGTAGTCGGACTCCACGAACCGCTCGCCGTGCCGGTTGACCTGGTAGCCGCCGAAGGGGTTGGCGACATAGGCGCAGGCCGGGCCGTTGTAGTCCTTGATCAGCGGATTGATCTGGAAGCACTCGATACCGGTCAGCTCGGCGCCCGCGTGGTACGCCATGGCGTAGCCGTCGCCCGCGTTGGTGGGGTTCTCGTAGGTGCCGTAGAGGTATCCGGAGGCCGGCAGGCCGAGGCGGCCGCAGGCACCGGTGGCGAGGATCACCGCCCCCGCCCGGACCGTGACGAAGCCGCCGGTGCGGGTGTGGAGGCCCGCCGCCCCGATCGCCCGGCCGTCGGGGCCGGTCAGGACGCGCACCGGCATCACCCGGTTCTCGATCCGGATGCGCTCGCGCATCTCGCGGCGGCGCAGCTGCCGGTAGAGCACCTTCTTGACGTCCTTGCCCTCCGGCATCGGCAGCACGTACGAGCCGGAGCGGTGCACCTGCCGGAGCGCGTACGCCCCGTGCTCGTCCTTCTCGAACTTCACGCCGTACGACTCCAGCCGCCGCACCATCGCATAGCCTCGGGTGGCGGTCTGGCGGACGGTGGACTGGTCGACGACGCCGTCGTTGGCGCGGGTGATCTCGGCGACGTAGTCGTCGGGTTCCGCCCGCCCGGGGACGACCGCGTTGTTGACGCCGTCCATGCCCATGGCCAGCGCACCGGAGTGACGCACATGCGCCTTCTCCAACAGCAGGACCGACGCGCCCTGTTCGGCGGCGGTGAGCGCGGCCATGGTGCCGGCGGTGCCACCGCCGATGACGAGGACGTCGCAGGACAGTTCCTCGGCGGAGCCCAGAGCGGGGATCTCCATGGTGGTGCCTCTCATCGCAGCAGGTAGGGCATGTTGACGGTGACCGCGCCGGTGGGGCAGCGAGCGGCGCACGGCCCGCAGTACCAGCACTCGTCGACGTGCATGTACGCCTTGTTGCTGGCCGGGTCGATGGCGAGCGAGTCGAGCGGGCACATGTCGACGCAGAGGGTGCAGCCGTCGATGCACTTCGACTCGTCGATGGTCACGGGCACGTCGGCCCGTTGGGGTACCAGGGACATGGCGGTCTCCAAGGCGGGAACGGCAGGGGGCAGGGGGCAGGGGGAGCGGGGCGACGGGGCTCGGGCCGTGCGGCGCGGCCGGCCCCGCGAGCGCCGGCCGGCGCGGTCCGGACCGGCCTGCGGTGGACCATACCGAGGCATCCCGGGCAGTGGTGTTGCCGCAATGTTGCGCCACCCACGGCCCACGGGAAAGCGGCGCTGACCTGCTGTTTCGATCCTGCAGAGGGCAGCTGCGCCACCTCGGGCGCGGCGGCCGGGCGCACCGGACGCCGCCGTCCGGCGCAGTGCTCGCGGCCGTCGCACCCGTGTCGTCGGCCGGTCCCCGCCGCCGCCCCGCTAGCGTCGGCGGCGGGCAACGGCGCACGAGGAGGAGGACGCATGAGCGTATGGCTGTCCGTGCTGTTCGCGCTGTTCGCGGCGGCCAGCAACGGTCTGGCCACGGTGCTGCAGCGCCACGCCGCACGCACCATCCCGCTCTCCTCCAGGCTGCGCCTGGGCCTGCTCGTCGATCTGCTGCACCGCGCCGCCTGGCTCGGCGGGATGCTCGCGGTCATCGCCGCCGCCTGCTTCCAGGCGCTGGCGCTGTCGCAGGGCGCACTGTCGGTGGTCCAGCCGATCTGCGTCCTCGAACTGCCGCTGGCCCTGCTCATCGGACGGCTGATCCTCGGCGGAAGGATCTCGCGCGCCGGCTGGACCGGCGTGGCGCTGATCGTCGTCGGCCTGGGGTCCGCGCTCGCCGCCGCCGCGCCCACCGTCGGCACCGCCCGCGCCCCGTTCGGCCGCTGGGTACCCGCCCTGGTGGTCTGCGCCGCGGTGATCGCCGCGGCGGTCGGCGCCGCGCTGCGCCGGGGCGTGGGCGGCGTGCGGGCGGCCTGCTTCGCCGCGTCGGCCGCGATCGCCTACGCACTCACCGCGGCCCTGATGAAGGACGCCACCTACGCCTGGGAGACCGGTGGCCCCGGCGCGTTCTTCGCGTCCTGGCAGACCTACGGCTTCGCACTCGTCGGAGTACTGGCGCTGTTGCTCTACGGAAACGCCATGCAGTCCGGCCCGCTGACGGCCTCTCAGCCGGTGGACACGCTCGGCGAGGCGCTGGTGAGCCTGTCCCTGGGCGTCACCCTGTTCGACGAACGCATCCGGACCGGCTGGTGGCTGCTCCCCGAAGCGCTGGGCATGGCCCTGGTCCTGTGGGGCGCCCTGCTGCTCTCCCGAGTGGGACTGGCCCGGGACCTGGCGGGCGCCCAGGAGCAGCAGCCCGCGGCCCGCGAGTGACCGTTCCTCGGTAAAGATCGTTCCCCAGTGGTGAACGACAACCTCACCGCGAAGAACCGCACCGCAAGGACCCGCACCGCACAGGCCGGCACCGCCGCGGCCCTGGTCCTGTCCGCGCTGGCACTGGCCGGACTCGCCCACGCCGACGGACGCACCATGCCCGACGTGACCGGCCGGGGTCTGGTGGACGCCTTCCAGACGCTGGACTACGACACCGGCATCCGGTTCAGGGACGGCCGTGGCGCGGGCCGCCATGTGCTGTGGCCGGCCTCCTGGAAGGTCTGCGGCCAGCAGCCGGCACCGGGCACGCCCCTGAAGGGGCGGCAGATCACGCTGACCGTGGTCAAGGACGAGGAGCGGTGTGCGGCCGGCGCCGGGTGAACACCTCCGGCCGACCCCAACCACCCTTGCCTACTGGGGAGTTGGAGGTGTGGCGCACCGCCGGGGCGCCGCGGGCCCGCTAACCTTGGCACGTACAAGCAATGCGGGGCGGGGCGCCTTCGCACACCACCGCCGTCAGCGCGACACCGAACGGGCCGCGCTCCTTGATCCGTGGTCTCCATCCCGACGGCCGGGCCGAGCCGATCCGGCCGCCGGGCCGCCTCGACGAGGACAGGCAGAACGACACCACACACGGCCGGGTCCCGGGGGAGTCCAGGGCGCCGCCGTGGAGCAGGGAGAGATACGTACATGAGCACAGCCACCTCCCCACCTGAAGCCGGAGCCCGGGAGATACCCGGGCCGGGGGGCCTGCCGCACCGTCAGATCCTCACCATCCTCAGCGGCTTGATGCTGGGGATGTTCCTCGCCGCACTCGACCAGACCATCGTCAGCACCTCCATCCGGACCATCGCCGACGATCTGCACGGCCTGAGCCAGCAGGCCTGGGCGACCACCGCCTATCTGATCACCTCGACCATCGCCACCCCGCTCTACGGCAAACTGTCCGACCTGCACGGCCGCAAGCCGTACTACCTGGCCGCCATCAGCGTCTTCGTCGTGGGCTCGGTGCTGTGCACCTTCTCCACCTCGATGACCGGACTCGCCGCGTTCCGGGCGGTGCAGGGCCTGGGCGCCGGCGGCCTGATGTCGCTGGCGCTGGCGATCATCGGTGACATCGTCCCGCCTCGTGAACGCGCCCGGTACCAGGGCTACATGCTGGGCACCTTCGCGACCTCCAGCGTCGCCGGCCCGCTGATCGGAGGTGCCCTCGCCGGCCAGGACCAGCTGCTGGGAATCACCGGCTGGCGCTGGGTCTTCCTGGTCAACGTACCGATCGGCGTCATCGCGCTGTTCGTCGTCGCCAAGGTCCTCAACCTCCCGCACACCCGGCGCGACCACCGCATCGACTGGTGGGGGGCGCTCACCCTCTCCGTCGGCGTGGTCCCGCTGCTGCTCGTCGCCGAGCAGGGCCGGGAGTGGGGGTGGGACTCCTCCCGCGCCCTCGTCTGTTACGCCGTCGGCGCCGTCGGCATCATCGCCTGGATCCTCGTCGAGCGGCGGACCGGCGACGACGCGCTGATCCCGATGCGGCTGTTCCGCAACGGCACCTTCAGCACGATCAGCCTGTTGTCCGTGCTGATCGGCATGGGCATGTTCGGCGGGATGCTGCTGATCCCGCAGTACCTCCAGATCGTGAACGGCGCCAGCCCCACCACGTCGGGCCTGCAGATGCTCCCGCTGATGGCCGGCATGATCATCGCCTCGATCGCGTCGGGCCAGATCACCGCCAAGACCGGCCGCTACAAGGTCTTCCCGCTCGTCGGCACCGCGCTGATGGTCGCGGGGATGCTGCTCTTCCACCTCCGCGTCCAGTGGGACACCCCGCTGTGGGAGACCATGGCCTACATGCTGGTCTTCGGCCTCGGCCTGGGCGGCTGTCTGCAGAGCCTGGTGCTCGCCGTGCAGAACACGGTGCCGCCGCAGGACATGGGGGTGGCGACCGCCTCGTCCACGTTCTTCCGGCAGATGGGCGCCACGGCCGGTACCGCGGTCTTCCTGTCGGTGCTGTTCAGCACGGTCGGTGACAAGATCTCCGCGGCCTTCCGCAGCGCCGCGTCCACCGAGCGCTTCCAGGCCGCGCTGCACGACCCCGCCGTACTGCGCGACCCGGCCAACAAGCCCGTACTGGACACGCTGGGGCACCAGGGCAACGGCGACTCCTCCGGCGTGCTCAGCGATTCGTCGTTCATCCAGCACCTCGACCCGCGGCTCGCCGAGCCGTTCAAGCGCGGCTTCGCCGACTCGATGCACACCGTGTTCCTGATCGGCGCGGTCGTCGTCGCGCTGGCCTTCCTGCTGATGTGGTTCATCAAGGAGGTGCCGCTGCGGCAGGTGTCCGGGCTGCAGGCACGCGCGGAGGCGGAGGCCGCCGGCTCGGATGCCGCCGGCTCCGCGGACGCCGCGCCGGCGCGGGCCGAGCCCGCCGAGCCGGCCGACGCCCCGCCCGCCGGGCCCGCACCGACGCCCACCGAGCCCCCCGCGGCCACCGCGACCGGTACCGGCCCGGCCGGCCCGTCGCTCCACGGCACCGTACGGGACGGCGCCGGACGGCCGGTGGCGGACGCCGCCCTCACCCTGGTCGGCATCGACGGCCGGCAGCTCGGCCGTACCTCGACCGCGGCCGACGGCGGCTACACCGTGCCCGTGCCCGGCGCCGGCACCTATGTGCTGATCGCCTCCGCGGACGCCCGGCAGCCGCAGGCGGTGACCGTCGTGGTGGGCGGGCAACCCGCGCCCTACGACCTGACCCTCAGCGGCGCGGCGGGCCTGACCGGTGATGTCCGTACGGAGCGCGGCGACGACCCGGTGCCCGACGCGCTCGTCGTGGTCACCGACGTACGCGGCGAGGTCGTGGCCTCGGACCGGACCGGCCCGGACGGGGGCTTCGCCTTCGACGAACTGGCGCCGGGCGGCTACACCCTGGCCGTCAGCGCCGAGCACCACCGCCCGGCCGCCCTCCAGGCCGATGCGGCCGCCGGCAGCCGCAACCGGTACCGGGTCCGGCTCAGGCCGGGAGCCCGGCTCCGCGGCACCATCCGCACGGCGGACGGCGGCCCCGTGGACGACGCCCGGGTGACCCTGCTGGACCCGGCGGGCCATGTGGTGCGCACCACCACCAGTGACCGGGACGGCGCGTATGCCCTCACCGACCTCGACGGCGGCCCCTACACACTGATCGCCGGCGGCTATCCGCCGGTGGCCGCTTCGGTGAGGGTGGGAGCCGCCGGGCGGAGCGAGTGCGACATCGCGCTGGGGCACGACCCGGTGACCTGACGCCGGGCGGCCGACCGCGCCGCGGGCCCGGTGCCGGACCGGCGCCGGGCCCGCACCGGTTTGGCGGACGCGTCCCCGCCTACGTACAGTTCCGCCGAAGCACGAAAAATAGAACGTACGATCCCAGGAAAGCGGCAGCGGCGATGACGGTGACCGAAACAGGCCGGGCCGATGGCGCGGGTATCGACTCGGAGCGGATGGCGGTCTGCCTGAGCGTGCTCGAAGAGCTGGACGCGCTGCCGCTGGACCACCCCGACGCGATCGCCATACGCCGCGCCACCGCGGGCATCTACCGCAAGGTCAAGCAGCGCCGGAGGCAGGAGCGCCGGGCGGCGAAGACGGCCAACGACAAGGCGGTCACCGCGGCCACGGCCACCGGAGCGCCCGACCGGATCGACGACGAGACCCAGGGCCTGGCCCTCACCAGCTCCGTGACCACGGAGATCGCCGGAATCCTGCAGCGCCCCCGGTCCTGCTACACCTGCAAGTCCCGCTACACCGAGGTCGACGCGTTCTACCACCAGCTCTGCCGGCCCTGCGCCCAGGAGAACCGGGCCCGCCGCGACGCCCGTACGGACCTCACCGGCCGGCGCGCGCTGCTCACCGGCGGGCGGGCCAAGATCGGCATGTACATCGCGCTCCGGCTGCTGCGCGACGGCGCCCACACCACGATCACCACCCGCTTCCCGAACGACGCCGTCCGCCGGTTCAAGGCGATGCCGGACAGCGCGGAGTGGCTGCACCGGCTGAAGATCGTCGGAATCGACCTGCGCGACCCGGCCCAGGTCATCGCGCTCGCCGACGAGGTGAGCGCACAGGGCCCGCTCGACATCCTGATCAACAACGCCGCGCAGACCGTGCGCCGCTCGCCCGAGGCGTACGGGCAGCTGCTCGCCGCCGAGTCGGCTCCGCTGCCCGCCGGCGAGCTGCCGGCCTCCCTGGTCCTGGGCAACTTCGGCAGCGGCGCCCCCGCGGCGCTGCCCGCCGCCTCGGCGGCCGGGCACGGCGGGCTGACCGCCGAGGACGTCACCGCCCTCGCCCTGACCACCGGCTCCGCCTCGCCGGCCCGCATCGAGGCGGGCACCGCGATCGACGCCGGCGGGCTCGTCCCGGACCTGCACGCGACCAACAGCTGGATCCAGAAGGTGGACGAGGTCGACCCGGTCGAGCTCCTGGAAGTCCAGCTGTGCAATATGACCGCGCCGTTCCTGCTGGTCAGCCGGCTGCGCCCGGCGATGGCCGCGGCCGCCGCACGCCGTAAGTACGTGGTCAACGTCTCCGCGATGGAAGGCCAGTTCAGCCGCGGCTACAAGGGCGCCGGCCACCCCCACACCAACATGGCCAAGGCTGCGCTGAACATGCTCACCCGCACCAGCGCCCGGGAGATGCTGGAGACCGACGGCATCCTGATGACCGCCGTGGACACCGGCTGGATCACCGACGAGCGCCCGCACCCCGACAAGATGCGCCTGGCCGAGGAGGGCTTCCACGCCCCGCTCGACCTGGTCGACGGCGCCGCCCGGGTGTACGACCCGATCGTCCGCGGCGAACTCGGCGAGGACCTCTTCGGCTGCTTCCTCAAGGACTACGCGCCGGCCGCCTGGTGAGCCGGCGCCCGCGCCTCAACCGGGCGCGGGCAGCGCGCGGCGCAGCCGCTCCAGCAGCGCCCTGGCCGCCGGGCCGGCCGGTCCCCGCGTCCGCCAGGCCAGCGCGACCCGGCCGCGCGGCCGCGGCCCGGTGATCGCCAGCGTACGCAGCCCCACCTCCGCCGCCGCCTGCGCCGGCAGCGCCGGGATCACCGCCACGCCCAGACCGCGGGCGGCCAGCTGCGCCAGCACCTGCGGGGCGGCCGCCTCGAAGGCGATCCGGGGCCGGATACCCGCCTGTGCGCAAGCCCGCTCAAGGACACCGCGCAGGCCGGTACCGCGCGGCAGGCTGATCAACGGGCGGTCGCCCAGCGCGGCCAGCGGGACGCTGCTGCGATCCGGGGGCGCAAGGAGGGGATCGTCCGGCGCGACGGCGGCGACGAGCGGCACATCGATCAGGATCTGCAGGGAGATGCCCTGCGGGGGCGCCTCCTCCGCGAGGCCGATCACCGCGATGTCGAGTGCGCCGGCGTGCAGCGCGGCGAGCATCCGCTCCGAGTTGTCCTCGGTGAGCGAGATCTCCACCTCGGGGTGGTCGTCGTGGAAGTCGGCGAGCAGGGCGGGCACGTCGAAGGCGCCGATGACGGCGCCGGACAGCAGGCCGATCGCCACCCGGCCGCGCAGCAGGCCGGTGAACTCGTCCACGGTGGAGCGGATCCCCTCGACGGCGGCGAGCGCTGCCCGCGCGTACGCGAGCACCGCCTCGCCCACCTCCGTCACCGTCACCGAACGGCCGGAGCGGTCCAGCAGCGGCTGACCGAGCTCCCGTTCCAACTGCCGGATCTGGGCGCTCACCCCGGGCTGCGCCAGATGCAGACGGGCCGCGGCGCGGGTGAAGCTCGCCTCCTCCACCACCGCGACGAAGTACTGCAACTGCCGGAGTTCCATGGTGCGAGATTCTAGAACCAGTGGTTATGGAGCGCAGAATCACCAGCTCTTGGACTTATGGCTCAAGGAACAAGATCCTTGGAGCATGGACATCAAAGCGGCGATTGCGGCCGAACGCCGGGAACTCGCGGACATGTTGGCGGGGCTGACGGACAGCCAGTGGGAGGCGCCCACCCTGTGTGCGGGCTGGCGGGTGCGGGAGGTCGCGGCCCACATGTCGATGGGATTCCGCTACTCGTTCCCGAAGGTGGCCGCCGAACTCGTCAAGGCGGGCGGCAGCATCAACAAGGTGGCCGACCGGCTCGCCCGCAGGGACGCCGCCGACGCGTCGACGGACGAACTCGTCGCCTTCCTCCGCGACAACGCCCACCACCCCTGGAAGCCGCCGGTCGGCGGGCTCGCCTCCGCACTGGGCCATGACGTGGTGCACGGCCTCGACATCACCGTCGCCCTCGGCCTCGACCGCCGGGTCCCCGAAGACTGGGTGCGCCTCCTCCTGGAGAACGTCACCCCCAGATCCGCCAGGTTCTTCGGGGCCGACCTCAGCGGCGTCGCACTGCGCGCCGACGACCTCGACTGGTCCTTCGGCGCCGGTGCCCCACTGTCCGGCGCCGCCCAGGACCTGCTGCTGGTCGCCTTCGGCCGCAAGCTCCCCGCCGGACGCCTCCGGGGGGAGCGGCAGGCCCGGTTCGAAGCCCGCTGAGGCGCCGTCCGGGCCCGCTCAGCCGGTCAGACCGTGCCGGGCCAGCAGCGGCCCGATCTCCGGATCGCGTCCCACCACCGCGCGGAAGGCCGCCATGGGATCGACGCTGCCGCCCTTGGCGAGGAGTTCCCGGCGGAAGATCTCACCGCTCTCGCGGACCGTCCGGCCGTTCTCGCGGAACCAGCGCACGGCATCGGCGTCCAGCACCTCCGCCCAGCGGTAGCCGTAATACCCCGCCGCGTACCCGCTGCTGAAGATGTGGGCGAAGTAGCCGGTGCGATAGCGCGGCGGGATCGCGGCCACGGCGAGACCCGAGCGCTCCAGCGCGGCCGCCTCGAACGCCTCCGCGTCGCCGTCGCCCGGCAGGTCGCCGTCGGCGGACAGGGTGTGCCAGGACCAGTCCAGCACCGCGGCGGCCTGGTGCTCCACCATCCGGAAGCCGGCGCCGAAGTTCTCCGCCTCGCGCAGACGGGCCGGCAGGCCGGCCGGCATCGGCTCTCCCGTCGCGTGGTGCCGGGCGTAGCGGGCCAGCACCTCGGGCCGGTCCGCCCAGACCTCGTTGACCTGCGAGGGGAACTCGACGAAATCGCGCGGCACCTGCAGACCGGACAGCAGCGGATAGCGGACGTCGGAGAACAGGCCGTGCAGCGCGTGCCCGAACTCGTGGAACAGCGTGGTGACTTCGCTCCAGGTCATGAGCACCGGCTCGCCCTCCGGGGGCTTGGCGATGTTCAGGTTGTTGACCACCACGGGCCGCTGGTCCAGCAGATGGGACTGCAGCACCAGAGAGTCCATCCACGCGCCGCCCCGCTTGGACTCGCGGGCGTGGAAGTCGCCGATGTACAGCCCGAGCGGGCCGCCGTCGGCGTCGCGCACCTCGAAGACCCGGGCGTCCGGGTGGTACGCCACCAGATCGGGGCGCTCGGTCAGGGTGATCCCGTAGACCAGCTCCGCGGCGTGGAAGACCCCGTCGCGCAGCACCCGCTCCAGCTCCAGGTAGGGCCGCAGCGCGGCCGCGTCCAGGTCGAACCGCTCCTTGCGGACCCGCTCGGCGTAGTACTGCCAGTCGGCGGCGCCGATCCGCGCGACGCCGGCGGCCTCGGCCAGGGCCGCGGCCTCGCGCTCGGCGCTGGCGACGGCGGGGGCGGCCAACCGGTCGAACATGTCCTCGACGGCGCCGGTGGTGCCGGCGGTCCGGTCGGCGATCTCCCAGGCCGCGTGGCTGGGGAAGCCGAGCAGGGCGGCACGCTCGGCGCGCAGCCTGGCCAGCGCGACGGCGACCGGGCCGTTGCGCTCGCCGCCGCGGCGCAGTGAGGCAGCGAGCAGGCGCGCACGCAGCTCGGGGCTGTCGAGCGCGGCGAGCTCGGTCTGGTTCGAGAAGTTCTTCAGGCCGAGCACGAACTTGCCCTTGTGTCCGAGCGCGTGGGCGTTCTCCGCGGCGGCGGCGATCTGGTCCGGCGGCAGACCGGCCAGCTCCTCGGCGTGGTCCAGCACCAGCGCGGCGCGGGCGGTGTCCTCGCGCAGATTCCTGCGGAACTCGGTGCTCCGGGAGGCGATCTCGGTGTTCAGCTCGCGCAGCCGCCGTTGCTGCTCCGGCGCGAGGCGTGCGCCGGCCCGCACCCGCAGGGAGTGGTGGCGCTCCAGCAGCCGCAGCTGCTCCGCGTCCAGCCCGAGGCGCTCGCGCTGCTCGAAGACCGTCTCCATCCGGGCGAACAGAGCGGAGTCGAGCAGCAGCGCATCGTCGTGGGCGGCCAGCCGGGGCGCGAGCTCGGCCTCCAGTGCCTGGATCTCCTCGTCGGTGTCCGCCGCCGCCTTGGTGGCGAACGCCCGCCGGACCCGGCCCAGGAGCGCACCGCTGCGCTCGATCGCCTCCACGGTGTTCTCGAAGGTCGCCGGGTCGGCGCGGCTTCCGATCGCCGCCACCTCCGCCAACTGGTCGGCCATTCCGCGTGCGAAGGCCGGCAGATAGTGCTCGTGCCGGATCCGCGCGAAGGGCGGCAGCTCGTAGGGCAGGTCACTCGGTTCGAAGAAAGGGTTCGTCGGCATCACGGGCGTCGACCCTATGCCCGGGGGCGGCGCCCGGTCCGGCAGTCGCCGAACACGGTCCGCCGGGCCCTGCCCCGGGAAGCGTCGTTGGGCCATCCGTGGTGTCATCGAAGGCGAGGCAAGCAACGCTCCTTAAGCCAGGAGGAACCATGGCCGGCAAACTGCGAGCCCGAGACATCATGACCGGCGGCGTGCGCTGCGTGGGTGCGCATGAATCGCTCTACGACGCGTCCAAGATGATGCGCGATCTCGACGTCGGATGCCTGCCCATCTGCGGTGACAACAACAAGCTCATGGGCATGATCACCGACCGCGACATCGTCGTCACCTGTTGTGCGGAAGGAGTGGACCCGGCGTCCGTGCAGGCCGGTTCCCTGGGCGGGGAACTGCACTGGATCGACGCCGACGCGGACGCCACCAAGGTCCTGGAGATCATGGAGAACAACCACATCAAGCGCCTGCCGGTGATCGACGTCAAGGGCGGCCACCGCCTGATCGGAATGATCACCGAGGCCAACCTCGCCAAGAACCTCAACGACAAGCAGATCGCGGAGTTCGCGACCCGCGTCTACGCGACCGCCTGACGGTCGCCCTCCTGCACACCCTGGCGCACCGGTGCGCTGGAGCCGGGAGCGCTCCGGCCCGGCGCGCCGTCCGGGCGCGGGGGACCGCCTGACCGGCGGCCGACTGACGGCAGGTAACCTGCATCGGTCAACAACGCGTTGACGTCATCGTGCAGTCAACCATGGGGGACCTCAGTCGTGTCCGCACCGCCGCCCTACCAGAACCAGCCGCCGCAGCAGCCCTACGGGTATCCGCAGCAGCAGCCGTACGGGCAGCAGCAGCCACCGCAGCCTTACGGCCAGCAGCCGCAGCAGCACCCGTACCCGCAGCAGCCGGGCGGGCCCCAGCGGCCGCCGCAGCGGCAGGCGAGTCCGCTGCGGGGGCTGATCACCGCCGTCGTCGTGCTGGCGGTCTTCGGCGGCGGGGCCTGGTACGTGTGGGACTACAACACCAACCCCAACGGCGGCAAGGCCAAGGCGGAGGCCTCGGCGTCCGCGCGGGCCGAGGAGAACAAGAAGTACTCCCCGCAGACCGGTGACTGCGTCGACATGCAGGGCACCGACGACGCTCCGCGGCCGTTGGTCGTCGACTGCGGTTCCGCCCAGGCCGAGTACAAGACCGGGGACCGGCTGTACGGTGCCGGCCAGAAGTGCGGGCCGCAGTACGACGCCAGCATCGTGTTCACGGGCTCGCGCTCTCGCAGCGGCAACTACACGCTCTGCTTCACCAAGGTCTGACGCTTCGTCCAGCCCGCATCCGCACCGGGTCCGCTCGCGCGGGCAGGCCGTCCGCGGCGCCACGGACGGCCTGCAACCCACCGCTGGGGAATACCCGGGTATTCCGTAACGGGTTTCGGATCGGGCTTCGAAAAGGGGTTTCGAAGCGGTTCTACGGTGCGCTCAGTTCGTGTCCGCCGGCCGCTTTCCGGTCAATTGGTGCTCAGCGGGAGCTGTTTCGCGGCACGGCCAGTCGCGTGCCGGGGTAAATGAGGTCCGGATTCGCGCCGATCACCCCGCGGTTCAGCCGGTGGAATTGCTGCCAGTGGCAGCCGAATTCCTGCGCGATACCGCTCAGCGTGTCCCCGGTGTTGACGACGACGGTGGTGCCGCTGCGCTGCGGACGCGGCTTGTACCGCTTCTGGTGGAACTGCGGGTGCGGCAGCCGCTGGCGAGCCGGCGGCTGGGCCCGGTGCTGCGGGGCGGGGCGCGGGGTGGTGACCCGCGGGGCGGTGTGCCGCGAGGCCGAGTTGAGTCCGAGCCGGGCCGAGCAGGCGGGCCACGCACCCCACCCCTGCCGGGCCAGCACCCGTTCCGCCACGTGGATCTGCTGGGCCCGGGTCGCCTGCGCCGCTCGTACCCCGTACGCCCGGCCGCCGAACGAGCGCCAGGTGGAGTGGGCGAGCTGCAGCCCTCCGGAGAACCCGTTCCCGGTATCGATACGCCAGTTGCCTCCGCTCTCGCACCCGGCCAGGCGGTCCCACGTCCCGCCTGCCGCCGCCTCGGCCGGCTGCTCGGCCGCCATGTTCAGCGCGCCGGCCGCCAGCAGTACGGCTGCTGCCGTGATGCCTCGGACCCCGTAGCCCCGGAATTCATTCCGGGCGGTCGATTCCGATACCTGCGGAAATTCCATGCGTTTGCTCCCGTCGCTTGCCGCGCAGTTCCCTGGCGGCCATTCAGGAAACGTGACGCCTTGGCGGAAATCGCGTTCGAGCGGTGCCCCGACCGCGATTTCCGTGCGGCGCCATGAATTCGACGGGGATGAGACAACCACGCACCGAGTTCGCATCGGCAGAGCGCGCGGTAGCGCCGTCGCCGCTCGGTCTGCCCCCTTGCCTCCGGAGCACGGGCATGCCTGCCCACGGCGCACCCGCTCTGACGGGCAGGGGCGCACCCCTCAGGCCGTAGGCGCATGCCCCACCGGGTCGGGGGGATCGTTCACCCGCTGCGGGGGTGTCCGCCGAGCGCACCCGGGGCACTTGGTGCATGCGCTGCGCAGGTCCGCACGCACCGCGCACGGACCTCTGGGCAGTGCAACGGCTCGTCCCGCCCTGGCGCGGCGGTGCAACAACCCATCCCGCCAGGGCAGTTCGGAGCGGCCCCGGCCGGGACGCCAGGGGCGGGGCGAAAGCCGTGGGGCCCGCGCCGGCCGCCGCGGGGGGTGCGGTGCCCGCCCCGGACGCCCCGTGAGGTCGGCGCCGAGCGTGAACCGCCCCCTCTCGAACAGGAGTTACCCACCATTAAACCTCCCGTCAATGTGGCATTGATCACTCCGAGGGGAGGAATGCGCAGGTCGGACCCACAGTGTGCAATTGATCGATCACTTTCTGCTGATTATGTGCGCAGCCTGATTAACCCTGAGGGCCCCTCTCGTCGGTGAGAGGGGCAGGAACGCATCGCACGTTCCGCCCCACCCGCAACGACGCGGGTGGCAGCAACTCTCATGAAGGGAGGGCTTCGTGGAGCACTTGGGGCATTCATGGCCCTGGTACGCGCTGGCACTGGTCGGCGTCTACCGGTTGACCGCCACAGGACTCGACGCCCTTGTCCGCCGTGTGGTCCGCACCGCCTCGCAGGCCCGTGCCGAGCACCACCGTGCCGTCACCACCGCCCGTGCCACCGCCGTGCCACCACCACACGGCACCCCCCTCCAGGGCCGCTCGCGACGCGGCGGCGCGCTCCCTGACGCCGGCATCGCGTCCGCGCCGCTGCCGCCGACCGGCCACCCCTGTGAGGAGGCCCGGTGAACGAGCACTCCCCCCTGGCCAGCCCGACCGATCTGCCGCTCGATTTCGAGGTCTTCTTCCAGCGCGAACAAAAGGCGCTCCTCGCCATCGCCGCCTCCCGCCTCAGGGACCGCCGCGACGCGGAGGAGGCCACCTTGGAAGCCGGTTGCCGCATGTACAGCAAGTGGGAGCGCATCCTGGCCCACGTCAACCCGAAAGCCATGACGTACACCATCCTCAACGGCGTCATCTCCGACTTCTACCGCCGCGAGGTCCGCAACAGCCGGGTACAGCCCTTCGCCGACCCGCCCGACACCTCCTACCTCCAGGAGCTGCGCAGCTGCGAAGCGCTCGACCTCGCCCTGGACGAGCTGGAGTCCACCGCGCCCCTGCAGGCCAACTCCGTACGCCTGCGCCACCTCGCGGGGCTGTCGTACGACCAGATCGCCGAGCGGCTGGGCACCACCCCCGGGGCCGCGAAGGTCAGCACCAGCGTCGGACTGCAGCGACTCAAAGAGATCATGACGAACGGTTCCTGCGGGGACGGAGAGGACGCGTGATGCTCGAAGACCTGCTACGACGCCAAGCCGAGGCCCTCGACGCCGAGTTCGCCGATCACGACCCGGCGGCCTTCACCCGGCGCCTGGCCGCCCGCATCACCGACGGCACCGCCCGCGAACCCGAGCCCGTCACCCGCGGCACGGTCGGCGGCATCCGCCCCACCCCCGTGCGTCCGACCGCGGTCCGCGGCCGCCGGCGCCGCCGTCCGACCCCCATCCTCGCCGCGCCCGTCCCGTCCGCCGCCGTCCTCGCGGAGGCCCGGCGGCTGTGCAACGTCGTGCTGCGCTCCAAGGACATCGACACCCTCGGCGCGTTCGCCGCCGACTACGACGCGGCCGGCGCGAGAACCTTCGCCTGTCTCCTCTACACCCTCGACAAGTGGGACAGTGCGCTGTACTGGTGGCGCTTCGCGGCCGGCGCCGGCGACGAGCTCGCCGCCCACCTGCTGGCCGTGCACCACGCCGCGGTCGGCCGCACCACCGACGCCCGGCTGTGGCGCGCGATCGCCCGGATGATGGGCTTCACGCCCGGCCTCCACCTGCCCGTCCCCGTCCGCGGTACCTCCGAACTGGCCCAGGGCTTCGCCCGCACCTGGGACCGCAGCCTGCAGACGTTCCTCCAGCAGAACCAGCTGCCCCGCGGGCTCGTCACGCAGTGAGCACCCGCGGGCGCGGTCCGGCGGGCGCGCCATGCCCGCCGGACGGCGGCCTGCCGTTCAGCGACCGAGCAGGCCGCGCACGTACGCCGCCTGGCCGGCGTGCTGCAGATCGTCGGCGATGACGCTGATCAGCCGGACGCCCAGCGTGACGGGCGGCGACCAGGCACGGTCGACGACGCGCTTGAGGTCCTTGTCCTCGATCCCGGCGAGGTACTGCACGGTGTTGTCGTGGACCGCTTCGTGGTAGCCGGTCAGCAGCTGCGCACTGAGGTCCTGCACCGCCGCCACCTCCTTGCGGGAGTGGCCGTATCCGGTGTCGTCGGCCGTGAACGGCAGCCCGAAGCGCTCGTACCAGTCGTCCGAGATCCAGATCTGCTCCGCCTCGGCCGCGCCGGCCACATGATCGTCCTGGATCCTGGTCAGGTGCCAGACCAGCCAGCCGATCGAATTGGCGGCGTCGTCGGGGCGCTCGTCGAGCTCCTCGGGGCTGAGCCCGCTGACCACTTCCTCGACGACCTCCCGGATGCGGCCGAAGGCATCGACGAGCAGTTCTGCGCTGGCGGCGGTCATACGGGCTCCTTTGCGGCGACGGGCGGAGGGCGTCAGCCCCGGCGGCGCGCCCATGGTCGCAAGGGAAGCGAAGGAATGGTGGGAGGCTGATCCGTCGGCGCGAGCGTCCGGAGCAAGGGCCGCGCCGTCGCCAGGGACGGACCGCGACGGGCACCGGGACGGGGCCGGGTCGGGGCCGGGGTGGCGCCCTGCCTGACCGGATATGATGTACGCCGTTATTTCGGGTCGGTCACGCCTGCAACCGACAGGTCGGGCGAACAGTCATACCCGGCATGAAACCACGACTGAAACTGCGGCAGCGGGTGAACCTCAGCAGACGGCAGCGGTCCGGCTCCGGCCGCCGGGTGGGCGCGGCGCTCGCCCTCACCGCGCTGACCCTGCCGCTGACGGCGGCCTTCGGCTCCACCGCCCAGGCCGCCACCGCCGCGTCCGCCTGCACCGCGAGCCGCGGCCCCTACCAGAAGCAGGCCGAGAAGTTCCTCGGCCTGCGGGTCGACGGCAGGCAGTCGGCCGCCGACTGCCGCGCGATCCGCGCCTTCCAGACCAGCCACGGCATCACCCCGAACATCGGCTACGCCGGTCCCGTCACCTGGGGCGTGATGAGCCTGGTCGCACAGCAGAAGGCGGCCGGCCACAACCCGAACAAATCCAGCAAATGCCCCACCAATCGCGGGCGAATAGCCTGTGTCGACCTGACCCGCCAGCTCAGCTGGATACAGGACGGGTCGAGGCTGGTGTTCGGGCCGGTCCCGATCCGCAGCGGCCGCGACGGCTACGAGACCCGCACCGGCGCCAAGAACATCTACTGGCGCAACCTGCACCATGTCTCGACGCTGTACGACGTCCCCATGCCCTACAGCCAGTTCTTCGACGGCGGTCAGGCCTTCCACTCCATCAGCGGCAGCGTCTGGTCGGCTCCCGGCTCGCACGGCTGCGTCAACATGCGCGGCAATGACGCGAAGAAGTACTGGTCCCTGCTGAAGAACGGCGACGACGTCTACGTCTACGGCCGCAAGTCCGGTACCTGATCACCGGGCACGCACGACGGGCGAGGGCGACCGAGGACGACGAGCAAGGGGCGCCGGTCCAGCGGCCGGATGGATGGCTCCGGCGCCCCGGACGCACCGCCCCCGCCCTCGTGCCGCCCCTCTCCTCGGCTCCGGCGGCGTCAGCGGCCCAGCAGGTTGTACAGCGCCATCGGCGTCACGTACCCGGGCCACCGCCCGTCGGCGAACAGGTGCACGCCGGCGTCCAGATAGCACTGGTCGACGAGCTGGGAGCAGATCATGTGCCGGCTGCTGGCGATATAGCGCCGCAGCCCCGGAACGGGCACCCGCAACCGGTGCGTGGCGATCGCGAGGTAGTCGAGGAAGCTGTACGGCACCCCGACGTAGCGGGAGGCTGCCGCGCAGATGCCGGCGCGCTGCTGCTCCGTGAGCCCCTTCGGGCACACATAGAGCACGTCGTCGTCGGCGTAGTCCGCGAGCGGCCGGATGCGCGACCCGCCGGGCTGGGCTTCGAGCAGCCGCTCGTCGGGCAGGACCAGGAAGGCGTGCTGGTAGTCGGCGAAACCGTCGCCGTTGATCCACTGTCCGAAGCGGATCAACCGGCCGGTGACGCCGGAGATCTGGGTGAGTCCGATGTCGCCGGGCTGGGGATGGGTGTGCCTCATGAGCGGCTCCCGGGAGCGCAAGAATGCGGATTCCCCAGGGTGATACCCGCTGTTCGGGCGCTCGCACCGCGCTCTTTCGAGGCACGATGGGGGAGCGGCTCAGCGCATGAAGGCCTCCTCCGGACTCGCCGCACTCGCCGCGCTCGGTCCGCTCGCCGCACCCGTCGCCTTGACCGTCTCCCTCGGCGGCCGTGGGATGGCGCCGATGATCTGGCGGGCCCAGCGGGCGGGCGTCTGGTCGTCGAGGAGGGCGGCGAGCCGGGTGATGTGGGTCAGGCGCTCCGAAGGCGTCATGGTCAGTGCGCGGTGCAGGGTGCCGACGAGGTCCCGGGGGGAGCGCGGGTCGGTGAGCAGGGCGACGGCTCCCAGTTGGGAGGCCGCTCCGGTGTGGCGGGAGAGGACGAGCACCCCGGACCGGCCGGTGGCGGCATGACTGGCGATGAACTCCTTGGCGGTCAGGTTCATACCGTCCTGCAGGGACGTCACCCAGAACACATCCGCTGCCAGGTAGTGGTCGACCACCTCGCCGAAGGACAGGGCGCGGGGGAGGTACTCGACCGGCTCCCAACCGCCGGTGCGCCAGCGGTCGTTGAGGCCCGCGATGGCGCGCTCCAGGGCGGCGCGGGTGCCGTCGTGCACGCGGATGCCCGGTTCGGGCGGCGGGCACACCAGTCGGAACCTCAACTTCCCGCATAATTCGGGGTGTTGGGAGAGTAGGATCGCGACGGCCCGGACCTTTTCGAGCGGCGCCTTGGCGTAGTCGAGTCGCTCCACCGACAGGATCAGGGCCGGCCCCGGCCGCGCCGCCGGCACCCGGCGCGTACGGGCCAGCTCCTCGACGGCCCGCCGGTCGATGCCCAGGGGGTGGACGCCGGTACGCGGTGCCCGACGGGCCCCGGCCAGCGCCTGCCGGAAGTGGCCGGCGAACTCGGCGGTGTGGAAGCCGGCCCAGTCCAGGCAGGCGAGGGAGTCGCGGAGCTGCTCGGCGGTGGGAATGCGCGCGAAGGCGTCCGGCGGCGGGAACGGCGTGTGGTGGAACAGCCCCAGGTGCAGATCGGGCCGCGTCGCGCGCAGGATGCCGGGCACGAGCCAGAGGTTGTAGTCGTGCAGCCAGACCGTGGCGCCGCGCGCCGCGTGGGCGCTCACATGGTCGGCGAAGCGCGCGTTGAACGTCTCGTAGTGCCGCCAGGCCGAGGCGCTGTAGCGCATCCGGTCGGGCTGGGACATCAGCGCCGGCCAGAGCGTCTCCTTGCACGCGCGGTGGAAGTACTCCGTCCACTCGGCGGCGGCCACCGGGAGGAACGCCAGCGGCAGACCGGTCCCGTGCGCGGGACCCGGACGGGCGGACGCGCCGGGAGGGATGGCCAAGGCGCCCTCGCCGCCGCGCGGCCCGGCACCGCCGTCGTACGCGACACCGCCCGTGCCCTGCGTGACCTCGACCCTGCCCTGCGGGGCGTCGTCCCCGACCAGCGCCGTGGCCCAGACGGCATCGGGACCGTCGGGGCTGAACAGCCCCTGCAGCGTGGGCAGCACGCCGTTCGGGCTCAGGGGCTGTTGCCACTGCCCGTCGGCCCATCGCACCGGCGGACGGTGATAGCCGACCACGAGGGGACGAGCACGCTCGATCCAGCCCAGGCTCTCCAACGCGGACAGGATGCCGGCCGCCCCCGGACGGTCCGGCCGGTGGACGTCGGCGCGGTCGGGGAGCCGCTCCCGGAGTGCGGCTTCCGCATTGCTCATGAGCACGCCCCGTGCGCCGAGCTGGAACAGCGACAGGTCGTTGAGCGAGTCCCCGGCCACGAGGACCGAGTCCATGCGCCACCGCTGCCGACGGGCGAGCAGCGCCAGGGCGTTGCCCTTGCTGGCCCGGGCCGGCAGGACGTCGAAGTAGCGGCCTGCCGAGTACGTCCATCCGCAACCCAGCTCCCGCACCGCGTCGGTGATCGCCTCGGAGAGCTGCTCGGGACGCAGGAAGAACGAGCAGCGGCCCTCCTGGACCACCCCGTCCTGATAGACGAGTTCGGGAAAGCGCGCCAACCGCTCCCGTACGCTCCGCTGCCCCGGCCAGCCGTGACGCAGCCGGTCCTGCAACGGGCCGACGCAGGTGCGGTCCCTCCCGTCGATCACGCTCGCGCCGACGTCCGCGATGATCCACCGGGGAGAGGGGACGAGCGGATCGGCGCACACGATCCCTTCGACGGACGGCAGTGAGCGGCCGGTCGCGAACACCACGGTCAGTTCCGGGTGCCGGTCGAGCGCCTGGCGCAGCCGCCGGCGGTCCGTGCGGTCGCCGCCCAGCAGCGTGCCGTCCAGATCGGTGACCAGCACCCGGTCACCGGGACCCGCGGCCGACGGCCCGCGCGCAGCCTGCTCGTCCGACTCCAGCGCTGCCATGTTTCCCCCGTTGTGGTCGGGCGCGTCTCCGCGGTACGGGTCGGTACTCCGGCGGGGCGGGTCTGTACTCCGCCGAGCAGTTCTGCTCCGAGCGGCTCCGTGCGGCCCGTGTGCGCCGTACGAAGACGGCCGCGCTACGTCGCCAGGCGCGCCAGCCACCGTTCGAGCCCGGCCGCGTCCAGCGCGGCGCCCGAACCGGCCGCGGTGACGGACGCCGCCCCGCAGACGACTCCGGCGGCCAGACACTCGGCGAGCGTCCCGCCCGCGAGGCGGCGATGGACGAAGCCCACGTTGAAGCAGTCCCCCGCGCCAGTGGTGTCCACCACGTCCACCGGCAGCGACGGCTGCGCGATCCGTACACCGTCCTGCGCGGCCACCGCGCCCCTGCTGTCCTGCTTGATCACCACGGTGCGCACCAACCCCGCGAGCACCTCCAGCGCGTCGTCGACGGATCCGGTCCCGGTCACCCGCAGGGCCTCCGTGGCGTTGGGCGCGAAGACGGCGACCTGCCCGAGCGCCTTGGCCACCTCGGGGACGTCGACGCTGCCGGCGTAGTCCTGGCAGTCCATGAACACCTCCGCCCCCACTCGTGCGGCGGCGTCCAGGGCCTTGGACACCGCCGGTCCGTACTGCAGGAACGGCAGCATCACCAGCGTCGGCCGGTAGGTCTCGATCAGCTGCGCCAGCGGAGGGGCGACGACCGGTTCCTCGTACGAGACCATCGCCCGGTCACCGGGCCGTGACAACGCGGTCGTCACATTGGGCAGCGGTCGCGCATGGCGCCGAAAGCCCCGCTCGTCCAGCCCCTCGTCCCGTGCCGCCGCGAGCACCTCCAGGCTGAACGGGTCATTGCCGAAGTCCGCCGCCCAGACGACCTCGCGCCCCAGCCGCCGCAGCCCCATGGCCAGGGTGAACGCCCCGCCGGGCACCATGCTGAAGCCCTCGGCCCACACTTCCTTGCCGTACGCAACGGGTCCCGTCAGCCCCCGGTACACAAGATCGACCGAGTACGCCCCGGCCACCAGCACCCGGTCGCCGGCCACGTCCTGCCCATGCGTCATGGCGGGACTGTAGGCACAACACGCAGCGCGTCGGGCCGACAACCCTGGGAGATGGCCGAAATGACGGCACTTCAGCTCCCCGTAACGCCACGGTCGGCCAAAACACCCCTCCCGGCGCCCTCACGACGAGCCGTGCCCTCGGGTGGCGGCACAGCGCCCCGGCGTGGGTGCCCACGTGGCGGGCGAAGGGCCGGTTCGGATGCGCCGGGTCATGGAAGCCGATGGCCGCCGCGACCTCGGTGGTCGCCTCACCGCCCAGCTCAAGGACGTCCTGCCCGGGGAACCTCCCGGCCCCATGGGGTGGGCCGGGAGGCACCGGGCTGGCTGCTCGGCCGGCCGCGCCCACCGTCAGACGGCCGCGACTGCCGAGATCAGCGCTTCACGACGAACGCCCGGCCCTTCTTCGCGTCGGCCGAGCAGGAACCCTTCTCCGACGCGGTCATCTTGCGGGTCTTGACCGTGACCGCGTTGCTCTGCCCGTCCGTCCCGTTGGGTGCGGGGCCCGTGACGGTGTCCGGCACGAACCAGTAGTAGTGCCCCCACTTGGGGCTGTCGTAATGGGTCTGCCAGGTACCCGAGACGGTCTGCATGACCTGTGCACGGGAGATCCAGCCCACCTCGCCGGGCTTCACCGTCATGTTCAGGGAGCTGTTCTCGGTGTGCGAACTCGACCAGGTGTGACTGTACGTCGCGGTCACGCTCAGGTCGATCAGACCGGCGATCTTCCCGCCGGCGGTGACCGAGACTCCGGCGCTGTCCGTCGAACCCACCGTGTCCGCCCAGCCCATCGACTGCGTGGCGTCCGAAGTGCTGCAGTTGTAAAGGGAGTTGGAGACCTGCCGGAAGTCCCCGAGGTACGCCTTGCCGAGCGTCGGCTCGTTGAAGCTGCACTTCCCCTCGCCGGAGGCGCAGTCGGCTATGAGCTGCTCCCGGGTGGGGCCGTCGTCTGCGGCAGCGGGTACGGTCATTGCTGCGACCAGTCCCAGTGCGGCCGTCGACAGCGCCATCAGCCGGCTCCCGTACCGGATCGTTCTGCCGTTCCTCTTCGTCATCTTGGTGTTGCCTCTCGTGCTTCTCGCCCATTTCACACACGGCACATGGAAGCGACTGTTCCGGGTGGAGTGTGGTGCATGTCGCGTCCGCCGCTGTTGCGTTCGAGACTGGAGTGAAAGTTGATTCAACTACACCAAGAGTCGGTAAAGTTGTAGTTGATGGCGAAACAGTCCCTTTAGGGGGAATCGAAACGGAGGCTGCGTCAGTTTTCTGGCGGGTCTCGCGCAGGTCCTCCGCGGGCTCTCTTCGGGGCCCCTCGGGGTCTCTTCGGGCCTTCTTCTCTCATCGCCGGGCAGTCGACGCGCCGTTGAGGACGGTACTCACGGCGCGTGAGACGAAGTCGTTCTCCACCGGGAGCTGCCGCAGTACGACGCGGAGCCAGGCGGCCCCGGCCAGCAGGTCCACCAGCAGCATCGGGTCGGCGTCCGCCGCGAGTTCGCCGCGGGCGACGGCGCGGTCGAAGACGGGTCGCTCGCGGTCGATCCGATCGGCGAAGAAGTCGCGCACATGGCCGGCGAGTTCGGGGCTGTGGGTGACCGCGCCCAGTGCGGAGACGGCGATGTCGGAGCCCGGTGGAGCGGTCAGCAAGGTCACCACCGTGCGCAGCAGTGCCTCCAGGTCGCCTCGGAGGCTGCCGGTGTCGGGGAGTTCGACGTCGAGCCGGCTGGCGCCCGTGAGTGCGGCGCCCAGGAGCGCCCCCTTCGACGGCCACCAGCGGTAGATCGTGGTCTTGTTGACCCCGGACCGCTGCGCGACTCCCTCGACGGTCAGGCCCTCGTAGCCCTTCTCCGCGAGCAGGTCCAGTGTGGCATCGAAGATCTCCGGTGCCTTGCGCGGGCCGCCGCTTCGTCGCGTTCCGCCGTGTCGTTCCTCGCTCATGAGGGAAGGTTAGCATCGAGAAACAACGCAACGTTGCGTTGCATTTGCGGTAGCGTGCCGGGGCATGGAGACCAATGAACCCGCGCTGCCCGTCGTCTTCGTGCACGGCACGCGCGTCAGCAGCACGATGTGGCGACCCGTTGTCCATGCCATCGGAACCCGCCACCCCGTGGCGGCACCTGACCTACCGGGCCATGGAGCCAGGCGCGGCGAGAAGTTCACCCTGCCCGGCGCCGTGGCGGCAGTGGCCGAGGCGGTGGATCGACTCGGCGGCCGCGCCGTGGTGGCGGGGCTGTCCCTGGGCGGTTACGTCGCGATGGCCACGGCTGCCGGACACCCGGACCGGGTGGCGGGCCTGGTGGCGATGGGCTGTACGGCCCTGCCACGCGGACCGTTCGGCGCCGTGTACCGGGGAGCGGCACGCGCGGCGGCCAGGTATCCGGAAGAGGCCAACCGCCTCAGCGCGTTCGCGTTCCGTCACGGGCTGCCCGGCCCCCTGGGGCGAGCGATGGCCGCGGGCGGTCTGAGCTGCGAGACCGTGCCGGACGTCGTCGCCGCCGTCCGCGAGCTTGACCCGCTCGCGACGCTGTCGGCGTATCCGGGTCCGGTATGGCTGGTGAACGGCGAACGCGACCACTTCCGCCGCGACGAACGCCGCTTCCTTCGCGCCTGTCGAGACGGTCGCCTCATCGTCCGGCCAGGGTGTGGGCACCTCACGCTCCTCGCGGACGCGACGGCGGTGGCCCGGCAGGTCATGGACGCGGCGGCGGTCGTCACGGCTCGGGCGGAGGGCGCCGGTACACCGTCGACGACTGGACGGTGAGGTGCCGCCGGCCCTTGCGACGGTGAGGTGCCCGCCGGCCCTTGGGCGGTGACATGCCCCCGGCACTCGGGTGGCGACCTGCCTGCCGGCCCCTGGACGGCGATGCTCCGGTCGCCAGTGGCCGATGCGGTGCAGGTGCCCGTCCGGTCTCACCCGCGCCGGGTGGCCACCACCAACCGGCACCGAGGGCTGCCATCGGGACGCAGGTCCGGCTCCGGCAGTGCGTGCAACTGCACTGCGAAGCCGGTCCGGGCCAGCTCCGCCCGTACGTCGGCGAGCCGGAACGCCCGGTAGTACATGACGAAGGGCGGACGCCACAGCGCATTGCGGACCCGCATCGCCGTATCGAACGCCAGGAGCGTCCAGTAGGCCGGCGACCCCGGGCGGGGCGGCGCGCCGACCGGGAAGACGAACCGTCCGCCGGGGCGCAGCACGGAGTGGACCTGCGCGAACAGCCCCGGCCGCTCCCGGGGCAGGAAATGCCCGAACGCGCCGAAACTCACGACGAGATCGAAGACCGGGCCGAACGGAAGGGCCCGCGCATCCGCCCGTACCCAGTCGATGCGCGGCGCGGTCGCGGCCGGCTGTTCACGGGCACGGCCCACGGCGAGCATGCCGGCGCTGATGTCGACCCCCGTGACCCGCTCCCGGCACACCTGCCGCAGTACGCCCATCCCCGCGCCCGTACCGCAGCACAGGTCGAGGCCGCTGTCGAACGGCCCCAGCCTCAGCAGCGCCCGTGACACGGGAGTCAGCACCGACTGCGGTGTCCGGAACGGGGTGTGGTCGAATTTCGGAGCGAGCAGGTCATAGCCGTGCTCGACGGAGGACAGCGCCTGAACGGCGAGTTCACGGAACGTGGGGCCCTGGGGTGCGAACATCGCGTTCAGCATAGGCTCATCCGCGGTCCGCGAGGCCGGGTGAGGTACCGAGAAGTATCGAAGGCCTGTCTGCCCGTCCGCGTCGAGTGCTACAGTGCGTTCGGAGCGCACTTGTGTTCGCCGCGATGACGGCGCCGGTGCCCGGCTCATCTCTGCGACCCCATCACCATCGCATCGGTTCATCCCTGCCCGTCTCTCTTCGCAGTGCGTTCGTGACGGATCCGTGTCGCCGCTGCGCCCTTGGTTCGTCTGTCCGGACCGGCGACGGCGGTCAGCTCCGGTTCTCCGCCCGGCACTGGCAGAACTCGGTTTCTGCGCCGGGCAGCAGCATCACCCTCACCATCTCTCTCCGGCCGCGGGTTTCCTGCCCGCCCGTGGGGCGTGAAGACGCCGCCCCCTACCTGCCGGATTCCTTCGTACCGCCCTACCGCGTACTCATCTCCATACGTCCCGAGAGGACACCGTGACCACCACCAAAACCAAGCACACGAAGCACACCACACACACGGATCACGCCACGAACACCACTCACTCCGCCGACCCCACCCACTCGACCGACTCGACCCGCTCGACGACTGTGGTCGATTCCCGAATCGACATCGCCACGCCGGCCGCCGGGATCCTGGATATCGCGAACGAGCGGCAGGAATTCGGCTTGCTTCGTGCGGAAGGATTCCTCGCCTCACCCGTGGACGTTCGCGTGCCCGCTGCACTGATCCGCAAGAACGGCCTGCGCAAAGGTGACTTCGTCGTGGGCTGGTGCGGCCGCCCGCGGACGCTCACCGAGGTCGAGACCGTCAACGGCCGCCCACCAGGAGAATTGCGGGGCCGACCGCACTTCCGCGATCTCACGCCGCTGCATCCACGACACCGGATACGCCTCGAAAGCCCGCATGGCGGCCTGGCATCGCGCATCGTCGACCTGATCGCCCCGGTCGGCAAGGGGCAGCGCGGGCTCATCGTCGCCCCGCCGAAGACCGGCAAGACGGTTCTGCTGCAACAGCTGGCCGCCGCCGTCGCCGACAATCACCCCGAATGCCGGCTGATGGTCGTCCTGGTCGACGAACGGCCCGAGGAGGTCACCGAAATGCGTCGTCGCGTACGCGGTGAGGTGCTCGCCTCCACTTTCGACCGATCGCCGAAAGAGCACATCGCGCTCGCCGAACTGGCCGTGGAACGCGCGAAACGACTCGTCGAGCACGGAACGGATGTCGTCGTCCTCATGGATTCCCTGACCCGTCTCTGCCGGGCGCACAACAATGCCGCAGCATCGGGGGGTCGCACGCTGAGCGGAGGTGTGGACGCGGCCGCGCTGTACGGTCCCAAGCGGCTCTTCGGGGCCGCGCGCCTCGCGGAGGAGGGCGGTTCGCTGACCATCCTCGCCACCGCTTTGGTGGAGACCGGCTCCCGGGCCGACGACTACTACTTCGAGGAATTGAAGGGCACCGGAAACCTGGAACTCCGCCTGGACCGCGCACTCGCGGGAAAGCGGATCTACCCAGCGGTCAATGTCACCGCCTCCGGCACCCGTCGCGAGGAACTGCTGCTCACCGCAGCCGAGTTGACGGCCGCGCGTCGACTGCGGAGGGTCCTCCAAACCGGCGATGGGTCGGCGAAATGGGAGACTTTGCTGGAGAAGCTGCGACACGCCCCGGACAATGCGACCTTCCTGCGCCAGGTGCAGGCCACCCTTCCGGACGTATGACCGACCGGACGCATGACCGGCCGATCGGCTACCCGCACAACCCTCCGCGCGACGCAGGTCCAGTGGCCCGTGTTCGTTCAAGGACGTGTGATGCGTTGTTCTTTCCAGGGCGCCTCCGGATCACAGGTGGGGAGTTTCTCCGGATCACAGGGCCAGGGTGAGGGCGGCGCCGAGGCCGCCCAGTCCCAGGGCGACGGCGGCACAGCCCCAGCCCCCGTCCCGCCAGACGAAGGGCCTGTCGAGCGCGAGGCGGCCGGGGCCGATCGCGGCGACCGCGAGGGCGACGACGGTGATCGTCAGGGGATATTCCAGGCCGCCTGACTCGGACCAGAGGCCCTTGGGGGCGGAGAGCGTCATGGCGTTGATCATTACGCCGATCAGCGCGGCGGCCGCCAGTGGGGTGAGCAGCCCGGCCGCGAGACCGAGACCGCCGAGGAGCTCCGAGGCCCCGGCGAGGCCGGCGAAGAACTCGCCCGGCTGGTAGCCGAGGGCGGCGAATCCCTTTCCGGTCGCGGTGAGCCCGTGGCCGCCGAAGAGCCCGAAGAGTTTCTGGGCGCCGTGGCCGCCCATGATCAGCCCTACGGTCAGGCGGAGCAGCAGCAAGCCGATATCGGCCGCGAGCGGGGGAGACCGGAGTCCGTTGGGCCGGGAGTCGTTGTCCGTCCGTGGCTCGGCGAGCAGTTTCATGACGTGTCGCTTTCCGCACCGGTGCGTCCTGTGGTCGCGGTGCCGAACACCGGCGCCGCGACCACGCGACGCGCCGGTGCGCTCAGGGTGGGGAAAGTCTGATGGGTTGCGAGCCGAATCGGGGGTGAGCGGTGGCGGTGAGGGACGTGCTGAATACCTGCTGTGTCGAGATGAAGGTCCGGCCCTTTACAGTCGATCGTGCTACGCGAGGACGCGATTGCCTAGGGGGCAGCGAAGGTAAACGGGAGAAGATTTTAGGGGTAAAGCGGTGTGTGCGGTCGCGGAATTCCGCCCCAGGGGAAAGGGCCGGTCAGCGGTATTCCGGTCGGCGTTCACGGATCCAGTCGGTGCCGGGCAGTGCCGGCCGGGCGCCGATCAGTGCCACGACGCGAAGAGCGGGCCCTCGGGAAGGGAAACCGAGGGCCCGCTCGGCCGGCACTCGGCGTTCCGGGGCGGGCTGCTCGCCTCCGGACACCGCGTGACGGCGAGGCGTCAGGTGTTGACGCAGGTGTTGCCGAATGTGGGGTTCAGCAGTCCGACGATGCTGATGGTGTTGCCGCAGGCGTTGATCGGAAGATGGACGGGGATCTGGGTGGTGTTGCCGGACAGGACACCGGGTGAGTGGAGCGACGCGCCCTGTGCACCACTGTCGGCGGAGGCCAGGCCTGCCCCGCCGAGGACGACGGCGCAGGCGCCGGCGGTCAGGAGGGCACTCTTGATCCGGTGAGCCATCGATCGGTCTCCCTACTGGTGAAGGAAAGCGGCTCATGGGCGATGCGGCTTCCGTAGGAGCGCCTCGCACCACGACTGTGAGCCGCTCGGTGCGTACACCGATGTGGATTCCCCGCCGAATCCCGATCCAGAGGCACAGGTCACGAAGATCAGACTTCCAGGTGTTGTCGTGGCCCGAGTTGACGATCTGCCGTACGAATCGATCCGTGGCGGGAGAGGACAGGGCAGGACCGCATCGGTTGCCGCCGGCCGTCAAGTCCGGTTGGTGCGGCGGCGATGCGACCTACCATGACGGCCATGAACAGTGATCTCTTTTCCTCGGACAACATGGCCATACCGGCGACCGCACCCGGTATGACGCAGCAGAACGCGAAGTCGATCAAGTACGCGGTGGACGGCGAGTGCTACGCCCGGCAGGGTGCGATGGTCGCCTACCGCGGCGATCTGCAGTTCGAGAAGCAGGGGCAGGGCGTCGGCAAGTTCCTCAAGCGGGCGGTCACCGGCGAGGGGCTGGCGCTGATGGCCGTACGGGGCCGTGGCGAGGTGTGGTTCGCGCACGAGGCCGCGAACTGCTTCATCATCGATCTCGCCCCTGGTGACGGCCTGACCGTCAACGGCCGCAATGTGCTGTGCTTCGACCCGTCGCTCTCCTACGAGATCAAGGTCGTCAAGGGCGCCGGTATGGTCGGCGGCGGACTCTTCAACTCCGTTTTCAGCGGCCAGGGCAAGCTGGGTGTCGTGTGTGAGGGCAATCCCATCGTCATCCCCGTGTCGCCGCAGTCTCCGGTCTTCGTCGACACCGACGCCGTGGTCGGCTGGAGCAGCAGCCTGCAGACCACGCTGCACCGTTCGCAGAGCCTGGGTTCCATGCTCCGGGGCGGCTCCGGCGAGGCCGTTCAGCTCCGCCTCGACGGCGAGGGCTTCGTGGTCGTACGGCCCAGTGAGCTCCGTCCGGAGAAGGCCGCCGGCAACTGATCGGACGCGACTTCGCCCCGCGAGTCGCCGCCTGGCATGATCGCGCGCATGGCTGAACGCGTGATTGCCGCATGTGACGGTGCATCGAAAGGAAACCCCGGGCCCGCGGGCTGGGCCTGGGTCGTCGCCGACGCAGGGGAGACCGTCCTTCGCTGGGAGGCCGGTCCGCTGGGCACCGCGACGAACAACGTCGCGGAGCTCACCGCGCTGGAACGCCTGCTGACGGCCACCGACCCGGCCGTGGCGATCGAGATCCGGATGGACTCCCAGTACGCGATGAAGGCCGTCACGACGTGGCTCCCCGGCTGGAAGCGCAAGGGGTGGAAGACGGCCGCGGGCAAGCCGGTGGCCAACCAGGAACTCGTCGTACGCATCGACGCCCTGCTCACGGGCCGCGAGGTGGAGTTCCGCTACGTGCCCGCGCACCAAGTGGACGGCGACCGGCTCAACGACTTCGCCGACCGGGCCGCGAGCCAGGCGGCGGTCGTCCAGGAGGCCGCGGGCAGCGCGCTCGGGTCCGCGGAGCCGCCGCCCGCACCGGACACCGTTCGGCCCGGCGGCACGCGCCGTCGTACCACCGGCTCGGCGGCGAAGACGGCCGCTTCGCCGCGCCGGCGCACCTCGGGCAGCTCCACGCGGACCCTCGACGCCAAGTTCCCCGGCCGCTGCCGGTGCGGGCGGACGTACGCCGCGGGCGAGCCGATCGCCAAGAACCCGGACGGCTGGGGCCACCCGGCGTGCCGTTCCGGTGCGGGTGGCGAGGCATAGGGGGCCGGTCCGGACCGGCGGCCGGAATCATCCGTCGTCCTCGGTGAGCCTGCGCACCGCGGTCTCGGTGCCCGCGTCGTCGGGCAGGTAGCACAGGAAGTGATGCCCGGGCTCGTCGAGGTCGGCCAGCTTCACGTAGCGCAGGCTCAGCTCGCCCGCCCTGGGGTGTCGGAAGCGGCGGACCGCGGGCTGGTAGACGGCTGTCTCCCGGCGGCCGTACCAGCGGGCCGCATCCGGGTCCTGGGTGATCTCGTGGATGATCTCCGCATACCGCCGGTCCTCCGGACGACGGGCGGCGGCGGCACGGAACTGGCCCAGGAGACCGCGCGCCTCGGACTCCCAGTCGGCGAGCAGGGCGCGCGCCGGTGCCCAACGGAACACCAGCCACGGCAGATTGCGCCGCTTCGGAGGAAGGCGTGCGGGGTCGGTGAGCAGGGCCGCGTATCCGGCGTTCCAGGCGAGCAGGTCCCAGTGCGGGTCGATGACCACTGCGGGGTTCGGCGAAACCGACTCCACCAGGGACAACAGGTTCCGTGAGACATAGCCCGGCGGTGTGCCGGCCGCCGCGGCGTCCTCGACGAACGACAGGACGTGCGCGGTCTCGGCGCCGTCCAGGCACAGCGCCCGCGCCACCGCGCGCAGCACCTGCTCCGACGTACGGACGCGCCCCTGCTCCAGCCACGCGTACCAGGAGCTGCTGATACCGGCCCGCTCGGCCACCTCGTCGCGCCGCAGACCGGGGGTGCGACGGCGCGGAGCGACCGGCAGCCCCAGTTCCCTGGGCGTCAGCCGCTCCCGGCGCGAGCGCAGGAAGGCACCAAGCTCCTTGCGCGACGTACTCGCCGGGCCGGGGCCGTCGCCGGCCGGCCGTTCCCTGAAGCTCATCGGACCGACTTCCTTTCTCGTCACACATGTCGTGCCGGCTCAAAGTGTGAGTGATGGTGATCGCTTGGCGATCAAAAGTGGACGGCGGGAGTGGTGGGCTGGCGGAAACAGCCCGGGAAGAGGCCGGGCGCCGAAGGGAGTCCCGTGTTCAGCGACCGCTCCGTGTCCACCCCCACGCCCACCGGGCCCGATCGGCCCACCGAGCCGGCGCCCGCGCTGCCCGCCCGCTCGCTCCGGCTCCTGCGGGGCGCGGGCCTGATCAGCAACTTCGACCGGTTCTGTATCGCCCCGATGCTGCTGATCATCGCGGACCGACTCGGCACGGATCTGTCGAAGGTGGCGCTCGCAGCCGGCGGCTACTACCTGGCGTACGGCCTGATGCAGCCGGTCTGGGGTCTGGCCGGCGACCGGCTGGGGCGGATCCGCGTCATGCGGTTCTCCCTCGCCGCGGGGTCGCTCGCCGCGGTGCTCTCGGCGCTCGCCCCGAACGCCGAGACGCTCATCGTGTCCCGCGCCGTCTGCGGAGCCTGCTTCGCCGCCTGCATTCCCGCCTCCCTGAGCCATATCGGCGACGTCGTACCCGCCGAGCGGCGCCAGCGCCCGCTCACCGATCTGATGACCGCCTTCGCGCTGGGAACGGCGCTGGGCACGGTCGTGGCCGGAGCGCTGGCGCACTACGTCAGCTGGCGGGTGGTCTTCCTGTTGCCCGCGCTGCTCGCCGGATACCTCTCCCGCGCGCTGCGCCACCTCCCCGAACCGGCGCGCAGCCCCTCCGGGGCCGGCCTGCTGGCTCCGTTCCGCATCGTCCTGGCCACCCGGTGGATGTGGTACGTCATGGCCGTCGCCCTGCTCGAAGGCGCCGTCATGCTGGGCTTCTTGACGTATCTGGCGCCCGCGCTGGAGGCCCGGGGCGTGCCGGCCGCGGTGGCCGGGGCGGTGTCGGCGCTCTACGGCGTCGGGGCGATGGCGTGCGCGCAGCTGGTCAAGAAGCTGGTGGGCCGGTGGAGCCCCGCCAGGCTGATCGTGGCGGGCGGGGCACAGGCCGCCGTGGCCTACGCCCTCGCCGCCGTGAGCCGGTCCGTTCCGGCCCTGGGAGTCGCCGCGTTGCTCCTGGGCACCGGCTGGTCGTTCCTGCACACCACGGTCCAGTCGTGGGCGACGGCGGCGACGCCGACGGCCCGGGCCACCGGCGTGGCGATGTTCGGCGTCAGCCTCTACGGCGGCAGCGCGCTGGCCAGCAGCCTGACGGCGAGTACCGCCGCCCGGCACGAGTACGGCGCGCTCTTCGCCGTCGCCGCCGTACTGACGGTTCCGCTGACCCTCGCGGCCGCCGTGGGGCGTGCCCGATGGCGCTGACGCCGTGTCAGTCGGAGACCGAGGGCGCGCGGAACGGGACCGGGCCGCCGGTCATCCCGCCCCCAGCTCCGCCTCGACGGCGCCGCGGAGCAGCTCGTGTGCGCGCTCCAGCGAGGTGGTCCCGCTCAGCCAGCGTTCGCTGAGGCCCTCCACCAGGGCGGTGAGCCGTTCGGCCGTGGCGTACGGGTCGGTGCCGGTGCCGGCCGAACCGGCCGTCCGCACCTGGCCGATGAGCCGGGCGAGGTCCTCGACCCAGTCGCGGGTCGCATCCGCCAGCAGCGCGCGCAGGTCCGGGTCGAAGATGGCGGTGGCGCGCAACTCGCCCCAGGCCGCGCTGTTCTCCCGTACCTGGTCGATGTCCTGCAGTTCCAGCAGCAGCATGTCGGTGAGCTGGGTTCGCGGATCGTCGGAGGACTCCAGGGCGGGGTCGGTGTAGCGGACCGCGCGCCGGCTGATGAACTCCAGCGTCCGTCGCAGCAGTCCGGCGCGGTCCTTGAAGTGGTAGTAGATCAGCGCGGTCGAGACGCCGGCCTCGGCGGAGACCTCCTCGACGCGCAGCCCGCGCACACCGCGCCGCGCGATCAGCCGGGCGGCGGCTTCCAGGATCTGGGTGGGCCGGTCCGGCATCACGCACTCCCGCTGTCCAAGAGAAAGGTCACTGTGTCGGCTCTGATCATGCCCTAGAATCGTCCTGACCAAATTTTCAGTCAGGTGGTTGAGCGTGGAAATGTCCAGACGTCGCACACTGCAGGCAGCGGCCGTGGCCGCCCTCGGCGGGACCGGCTGCGCACGGCCGGCCGACCGGCGGTGGTGGCCCGAGGAGTCCCAGCCGCACGAGCTGACCTATATGGCCTGGCCCACGCGCCGGATCTGGGGATCGGCCACCGACGGCGTGCGCGAGGACATCGCGCGCATCGCGCGGACCGTCGCCGACTTCGAGCCGGTGACCCTGCTCGCCAACCGCGCGGAGGTGGGGGCGGCCCGGCGGGCCTGCGGTTCCGCGGTGGAGGTCGTCCCGACCCCGGTGGACGACCTGTGGATGCGCGACACGGGACCGACCTTCGTGCGCGCCGCCGACCGGATCGCGGGAGTCGACCTCAACTTCAACGGCTGGGGCGGCAAGCAGGAGCACGCCCGCGACGGCCGGGTCGCCCGGGCCGTCCTGGAGGGCGAGCGCGTCAGGAGGATCAAGGCGCCGATCACCGCGGAGGGCGGGGCGTTGGAGACCGACGGCGAGGGGACGCTGCTGGTGACCGAGAGTTCCCTGGTCAACGACTCCCGCAACCCCGGTATGTCGCGCAAGGCCATCGAGCGGGCGCTCAAGGACCTGTTCGGCGTCGCCACGGTGATCTGGGTGAAGGGCGTCCTGGGCGAGGACATCACGGACTACCACATCGACGCGCTGGCGCGCTTCAGCGAGCCCGGCGTCGTGGTCATGAGCACACCGGACGAGCAGGCTCCCCGCGACGTCTGGACCGCGGCCTACGACCAGGCCCGCAAGGTCCTGGACCGCGCCGTCGACGCCCGGGGGAAGCGGCTGGAGGTCGTCGAGCTGCCGGAGCCGGTCGACATCGGTCGCCGCGGGGAAGGGTTCCTGGCCTGCTACGTCAACTACTACGTGGTCAACGGCGGCGTCATCATGCCCCGTTTCGGTGACCGGAAGGCCGACCGCAGGGCCGCCTCCATCGTGCGCGACCTGTACCCGGGCCGCGAGGTCGCACAACTGCCGGTGGACCACCTCGGCGAGGGCGGAGGGGGCATCCACTGCTCGACCCAGCAGCGGCCCGAGGACGGTTGAGGACGGGGCGGGCGGAGCGCGCTCGCGGATCCGGCCCGGCGACGCCGTTCGGCCAATCGGGTGAAGGGGCCTGACGCACGTCTCCGGCGCGGGGACCATGGCGGGATGCGCGAGGGCCCCGTCCCGGACCGGTGGCCCGCGCTTCTTTCGCATCCCGAGCGGACCAGCCCGTCCGGCACCCATGCCACGCAGGAGGTATCCATGACCACGGACCGGCACGGCCACACGATGACCGACACCGGCGCCGATGCCGTCACCCCTTACGAACAGGCCCTGGACGACCTGCTGTTCTTCCGCCCCCAGGTCATGGAGACGGCCCGGTCCGTGCTCGCCGCGGCGCCGCGTTCGGCGATGGGGCAGAGCCTGATGGCGTATCTGGGCGTGCTGGGGACCGAGGAGAAGGACGCGGCCGCGGCACGCGAGGCCTTCGTCGACTTCCGCTCCGGGCTGGACACCGAACGGCTCACCTCCCGCGAGCGCATGCACCTCGCCGCCGCGACGGCATGGCTGGACGGCGATCTGCACGGCGCCGGCCGGCTCCTCGGCGACATCTCCGTCGCCTTTCCGCGCGATGCGCTGGCGCTCTTCGTGGGGCATCAGCACGACTTCCTCACCGGCGACGCCGCACGTCTGCGCGACCGCGTCGGCGGAGCACTGGACGCCTGGGACGAGGACGACCCCCACCACGGACCGCTGCTCGGCATGTACGCGTTCGGCCTGGAGGAGTCGGGCCACTACGAACGCGCCGAGGAGGTCGGCCTGGCCGCCGTCGCGCGGCATCCACGCGATGTGTGGGCGATCCACAGCGTGGTCCACAGCCATGAGATGCGCGGACGCTTCACCGACGGGATCCGATTCCTCGACGCCCGCACCGACGACTGGGCGAGCGGCACCCTGCTCACCGTCCACAACTGGTGGCACTACGCCCTCTACGCGCTGGAGGCCGGCGACGTCGACCGGGTGCTGGAGATCTACGACGCGGCGATCCACCACGACGGTTCGGCGGGCATGGCGATGGGGCTGCTGGACGCCGCGGCCCTGCTGTGGCGGCTGTACCTGGCCGAGGACGTGCACAGCGCACGGTGGGAGCGAGTCGCCGACGCCTGGGAGCGTCGCCAGGACGGCCCCTATTACGCCTTCAACGACGCCCACGCCGTCATGGCCTATGTGGGGGCGGGCCGCATCGCCCTGGCGCAGCGCCTCGTCCAGGACCGGGAGCGCTGGCTGGCGGCCGAACCCACCGGGTTCAACGGCGCCATGACCGCCCGGATCGGCCTGCCGGTCTGCCGCGCGCTGATCGCCTACGGACAGCAGGACTACTCCCGGGCCACCGATCTGCTGCTGCCCGTCCGCGACCGTCTGCACACCTTCGGCGGCAGCCACGCCCAGCGCGACGCGATCCAGCGCACCCTCGTCGAGGCGTCCCTGCGCGCCGGCCGTACCGAACTGGCCCGCACCCTGCTCAGCGAACGCATCCAACTGCGCCCGATCTGCCCGTACAACTGGGCGGCCAAGGCCCGGCTGGAGGACCAGCTGGGCGACCCGGCGCGGGCCGCCGCCGCCCGCGAACGCGCCGCCGCACAGGCGTCGGCCTGAGGGGAGGTCAGCCGCCGGCGCGGGCCTCGGCGTCGGCGTCCGGATGGACGGAGCGGAGCGGACCGAGGTCCATGACCGGTTCGAGCGCCCCCAGCAGAGCGCCGACGCACATCTCGCGCAGCTCGGTGCGGGAGAACTTCTGGTGCGCCAGCCAGTCCACGCACAGGGCGCGGACGAACACCAGCCAGCTCATCAGCGCCGCCGACACCAGGTCCCCGGGGCCGTCTTTGAGCGCGGTGGTGTCGAGCAGGCGCCGGCGCAGCACGGCCAGCTCGTCGGTGATGACGGCCTGGATGACGGGGTCGCCGGCGAGCACCCGGTTCGCCGCGAGCACGGTGTTGCGGTGCGCGACGAAGTAGTCGATGTGCGCGTCGAGTCCGGCGGCCAGCTGCTCGGTCACGGGCACGGCCGGATCGAGGTGCGTCGCGGCCAGCAGCCGGTCGGCGGCCTGCCGGTAGATCGCGGCGAACAGGTCGCGCTTGTTCGGGAAGTAGCGGTAGAGGAGCGCGCGGGAGACGCCGGCTTCTTCGGCGATGTCCTCCATGAGGACCTCGTCGTACGGCTTCGCCGCGAAGAGCCGCGCTCCGACGTCGAGCAGCTGGTTGCGGCGCTCGGCGGGATCGAGTCTGCGGCGCGTGGTCACGCGGCACAGACTACTTGCTTGACACGTGTCTACTGAGGTCCCTACCTTCGCCGTTAGTAGGCAGACGTCTACTAACGACGGAGGGGTGGTCGGATCATGGTCAGGCTTCTCAGGTGGCTTGTGCTGATCATGGGGATCGCCTGTGTGGCGATCGGTGCCCTCCACCTCGCTCTCGGCATCGGCTCGGTGCCGGGCGAGGGCTCGGCCGGTGCGACCGTCGACAGCCGGGAGCGTTTCTACGGGGCGGTCTTCCTCGGATACGGCCTCGCCTGGATCTGGGCTGCCCGGCAGTCGCCAGTCCCGTCGACGGCGGTGCGGTGGCTGGCCGGCATCCTTCTGCTCGGTGGAGCCGGCCGGCTGTTGTCCCTCGCCGTCCACGGTCGGCCGCAGTGGTTCCAGCTCGTTCTTACGGCTGTGGAACTCGTCCTGCCCTGGCTGTACTTCTGGCTGTCCACCGCCGAGGAGAAGGCGGTGGTGGGTGCGGCCCGACGGGGCCGGTGATACGCCGCGGGCGGTTGCCGCGGGCCGGAGCCGGGCCGCGGCCCTTCCGGCGCCGACGCGGCACGGCCGGGTGTCCGCGCCCGGTGGTCCGGGCCGCTACAGAACGCGGCACAGAACATTTATTCGATTATCTGGGTACGCTGGCAGCATGAGCACGCATCTTCAGGGCTCGCTCTTCGACCAGACCGACGACATCCGCCTCGGCCCGCTGCACGGGCTGCGCCGGACCGAGCTCGGCGACGGGGCCTGGATCGATCTGCTGCCCGGGTGGCTCAGCGGGGCGGACGCCCTGTTCCTGCGGCTCGCCACCGAGGTGCCCTGGCAGGCCGAGCGCCGGCAGATGTACGAACACGTGGTGGACGTACCGCGGCTGCTCGCCTTCTACCAGGCCGACGACACGCTGCCGCACCCCGTCCTGGACGAGGCGAGGGAGGTGCTCTCCGCCCACTACGCCGCCGAGCTCGGCGAACCCTTCACCACGGCCGGCCTCTGCTACTACCGAGACGGCCGCGACAGCGTGGCCTGGCACGGCGACCGGACGGGCCGCAGCAGGCATGCGGACACGATGGTCGCCATCCTGTCCGTGGGCGCGCCGCGTGACCTGCTGCTGCGTCCACGTCGCGGTGGCGGCTCGGTGCGCAAGCCGCTGGGGCACGGCGATCTCATCGTGATGGGCGGCTCCTGCCAGCGGACCTGGGAGCACGCGATACCCAAGAGCAACCGGGCGACGGGACCGCGGATCAGCGTGCAGTTCCGGCCCCACGGCGTGCGGTGACCACGGCGCCCCTTTTCGCGACAACTTCGCCCCCACGCTGGCCGAAAGCGACCCCGGAGGGAACGCGGTGGCTCCGTCGGCCGTCCTCCCGCACGCATCGTTACCGGTGTGGCGGAGGCATCGAACGCGCCGCACCGGAATTCTCCGTACCGAATCTCTCCTGGAGGTAAGTCATGCGACGGTTGGGGACCGCGGCCGCGGTGTTCGTGCTGGCGGGCGCCGGGGTTCTGGGCACCGCCGGGGCGGCCGGCGCCGTGACCGGCCCGGCCGGCACGGCCGCCCCTGCCACGACCTGCGCGACCGGCTGGGGCAGCGGCGACAAGTCGGCCACCGACGCCAACGCCGCGCCGCTGAAGAGCGTCAGGACCGGTCGGCACGCGTGCTACGACCGCATGGTCTTCGACATCGGCGGCGCGACCGGCAAGGTCGGCTACCACGTCGGCTACGTCGACGAGTTCCACCAGGACGGCTCCGGCCAGCGGATTCCGGTCGGCGGCGGCGCCATCCTGCAGGTCTATGTGTCCGCGCCGAGCTACGACCCGTCGACCGGTCGGCAGAGCTACGCCGCGGAGGCCGGCAAGCCGCTGCCGGGCGTGGACCTCACCGGCTACCGGACGTTCAAGGACACCAGGTTCGGGGCGAGCTTCGAGGGGCAGACCCAGGTCGGCCTCGGTGTGCGCGCCAAGCTGCCGTTCCGCGTCCACCAGTCCGGTCAGCAGCTGATCGTGGACGTCGCGCACACCTGGTGACGCCGCTCTCCGACGAGCCCGCCCGCCGCGGCGCCCGCCCGGGCCGCGACGAGGGATCCGCGATGCTGCCCGGGTTTGCGGGTATATCTGGCTGAGTGCCGGTGCCCCCCAGGGGCGCCGGTGCGGCGGATGCCCGGCGGTCACCGGAGAGGAGCGGTTGCGATGGAGCGGACCACCTGCTGTGTGGTGGGCGGCGGCCCCGCCGGGATGGTGCTCGGGCTGCTGCTGGCCCGGGCGGGGGTGGCGGTCACGGTCCTGGAGAAGCACGGGGACTTCCTGCGCGACTTCCGCGGCGACACCGTGCACCCCTCCACGCTGGCGCTGCTGGACGAGCTGGGGCTGAGCGAGCGGTTCGCCCGTCTGCCGCAGCGGCGGGTGAAGACGGTTCAGCTGCCGCTCGGGCGGGATCGTTCGCTGGTCACCGTCGGCGACATCGGCGCGCTGCGGGGCAGGTTCAACTACATCGCGATGGTGCCGCAGTGGGACCTGCTCGACCTCCTGGCGGACGAGGCCCGGCGCGAGCCGTCCTTCTCGGTACGGATGAGCACCGAGGCGACCGGCTTCCTGGTCGATCGCGGCCGGGTCACCGGAGTGCGCTACCGCACGTCCGACGGCCGCATCGGTGAGCTGAGGGCGACGCTCACGGTGGCCTGCGACGGGCGGGGCTCGCTGGCCCGGCTCCTGCCCGAACTCGGGCTGCGCAGCTTCGCCTGCCCGATGGACGCCTGGTGGTTCCGGCTGCCGCGGCGGGCGGGCGACCCGCACGGGCTCGTGGGAGGTGTCGGCGACCGGCTGCTCGCCGCCATGATCGACCGCGGAGACTACTGGCAGTGCGCCGCGCTGATCCCCAAGGGCACCGACGCCGAGCGCCGCGCCGCCGGCCTCGAGCCGTTCATGGCCAACTTCACGACCGCCGCCCCGTGGCTGGCGGACCGGGTCCGGGCGCTCGGGTCCTGGGACGAGGTGAAGCTGCTCGACGTACGGCTCGACCGGCTGCGGCGCTGGCACCGCCCGGGGCTGCTGTGCATCGGCGACGCCGCGCACGCGATGTCGCCGGTCTTCGGCATCGGCATCAACCTCGCCGTCGAGGACGCGGTCGCCGCCGCCCGGCACCTCGTCGGGCCGCTGCGGGCGGACCGCGTCGGTCTGCGCGACGTGCGGGCCGTGCAGCGCCGCCGGTGGCCGACCACCGCCCTGACCCAGGCCCTGCAGCGGCTCGCCCACACCCGCGTCATCGGACCGGTGCTCGCCGGGGAGGCGCCGTTCGGCGATCCCCGGCGGGCGAAGCGGATGGCCGAACTGGTCACCACCTCGCGGTGGCTGAACCGGGTACCGGCCTACTTCCTCGCCTACGGCGCCGTGCGCGAGCGCCCGCCGGCCGCCTCGGTGCGGTGAACCGCCGCTCCGGCCACCGCGACGAGGCCCCGCCTGCCGACACTCACCAGCGCACCGCGGTGAAGTCGACGGGCCGGGGCTCCAGTTCGGCGGTCCGCGCCGCCAACTGCCGCATCCTGCGGTGCATTTGGTCGGCGGGCAGCCGCTTTCGATCGCCGTGCCCGGGCAGCAGCCACTCGAAGCGCAGCCGGTCGACCGTACGGGCCAAGGACGCCGCCAGCTCCTCGATGGAGTACCAGGTGACGCTCTCCGCCACCTCGATGTCACCGGTCGACCGCGACCAGTAGAAGCTGTCGCCGCTGAAGCAGTACCGCTCGTCGACGACGTAGAGCACGCTTCCCCTGGTGTGGCCGGGGAGCGGAAGGGCGAGGACGCCGTCGGCGATCTCGGCCGGGCCGGTGCCGCGCAGTACGCGGTCGGCGTCCGGAGCCGCTTCGAGGTCGCCTTCGTGGATCCACAGCCGGGCGCCGAAGCGGTCGGCGTACCGGCGGCCGTGCGCGGCGTGGTCCCGGTGGGTGAGCAGGACGTCGGTGACGGGGCCCAGCCCCTCGTACCGCGCGGCCAGTTCCTCGCTCCAGCGCGGGGTGTCGACCATCATCAGGGTCCCGGAGGGGCGCCGCACGAGGTAGGAGTTGGCCGCGGCGGTGTGCGGCGAGTTGTGGCCGCACAGGTGCACCGCGTCGTCGGTGTCGTCGAGGGGCTGGGGGAACGGGTCCAGCGAGGTGTCCAGCCGTCGGGAAGCCCGGCGGATGGAGCGGGAGTGGCAGGCGAACGCCGCGGCGTGCAGCAGGCGTTCCTCCGCCTCGTCGCGTGGCTGACGCAGGATCCGGGACCGTCCGTCGACCTCGCCGATCAGCGTCGGCGCGAGCTGCCGGGCGACGTCGCAGTTGTTGCAGCGCTCGTCGACGTACCAGTCGGCGGCCGCGGTCGTTTCGGCTGTTAAGGGGCGGGCGGTGTGTTCAGCGTCCATGGTGCGACTCACTTCTCGGGTGCGGGGGGGGGGAGGCGTTCCGGTCTTCCGCCTTCGTGGCAAAAGGGTGCTCAGTGGGCGCGAGAAGCGGAAGGGGGGTCAGGTCTTGTTTCTTCCGGTCGGGGCGTCTCTCGGCGGCCGCCCGCAACGACACGTAAGGCGTGTTCATGACAACCCGCACCACCGTGAGTCACCACTCCGACGGCCCGGCACCGCCTGCTCCGCGCCGGCATCGGTAGTAGGACGGAGGTGGCGGGACAGGTGTGGCCGCCGGAGGAGTGGATGCTCGGGATGAACGTCGTCGTCGACCTCAATCGCTGTCAGGGGTACGCGCAGTGCGCGTTCCTCGCCCCCGAGGTGTTCACGATGCATGGCGAGGAGGCCCTGATGTACACCCCGGTCATCCCGGAAGACCAGCGCGAACGGGTGCACCGGGCCGCGGCGGCGTGCCCCGTGCAGGCCATCCTCGTCGGCGAGGAGGCGGGCCCCGGTGCCGGGTGAACTCCGCGACGGCCGGATCGTCATCGTCGGCGCGTCGCTCGCCGGGCTGCGAGCCGCCGAGACGCTGCGTGCGGAGGGCTTCGGCGGTTCGCTGACCTTGATCGGGGAGGAGTCGCAGGCCCCGTACGACAGGCCACCGTTGTCCAAGCAGGTGCTGCTCGGCAAGGTGCCGGCCGACCGCACCGGCCTGCCGCGGCGCCGGGAGATCGACGCGGAGTGGCGACTGGGCGTGCGGGCAACCGGGGTCGACCCCTACGGGAAGCGGGTGCTGCTCGCCGACGGTACCGAGGTGCCCTTCGACCGGCTGCTGATCGCCACCGGCACCCGGGCCCGCCCCTGGCCGGACCCGGCCGAAGCCGCCCTGGACGGCGTGTTCACCCTGCGCACCAGCGACGAGGCCGGCCGGCTCGCCGAGCGGCTGGACGCCGGGCCGCGCCGGGTCCTGGTCATCGGCGCCGGCTTCACCGGCTCGGAGATCGCCTCCGCCTGCCGGGAGCGCGGCCTGGAGGTGACGGTCGCCGAGCGGGGGCCGGCGCCACTGGTCGGCGCGCTCGGCGGAACGCTCGGCGCGCTGGCCGCGCGGTTGCAGCGCGCCCACGGCGTCGATCTGCGCTGCGGAGTGACGGTCACCTCCCTGGAGGGCGACGGACGGCTCACCGGCGCACGGTTCTCCGACGGCACACGGATCGAAGCCGATGTCGCCGTGGTCGCCCTGGGCGCGGTCCGCAACACAGAGTGGCTGGCCGAGTCGGGACTCGCCGCGGGCCCACGAGGGGTGACCTGCGACGCCGGCTGCCGCGCCTTCGACATGTACGGCATTGTCACCGACGACGTCTTCGCCGCCGGCGATGTGGCCAGATTCCCGCACCCGCTCTTCGAGTATCAGCTGCTGTCCCTGGAGCACTGGGGCAACGCGGTCGCGCAGGCCGAGGTCGCCGCCCACAACATGGTCAACCCCGGGCCCCGCAGACGCCCGCATCTGACCGTCCCGGCCTTCTGGTCCAGCCAGTTCGGCCTCAACATCAAGTCGGTCGGCGTACCCACCTTCTCCGACCAGGTGGTCATCGCCCAGGGGTCGCTCCAGGAGGCCCGGCTGGTCGCCGTCTACGGCTACCGGGGGCGCGTCACCGCGGCGGTGAGCGTGAACCAGGCCAAGTCCCTGGAGCACTACGAGCGCATGATCGAGACGGCGGCGCCGTTCCCGCCCGGGCCCGGAGCCCCCGACCAGGCCGGGCGGATGGCGCCGGCCCCCTCCGACGTGCCGGACCCGAAGGTGCTCTCGCACGGTCCGACCGTCGCCCTCACCGGTCACCTGCCGGACCGGCGCCTGACCCTGGTGCGCCCGGCCCGCTGAGACCCGTCACTCCCTAGCGATGCAGAGCGATGAGGAGCCCCCGCCCATGGCCGCGGACACCCTGTTCCACCGGATCACCGACTACGCCAGCCGCGCCGACCCCTATCCGCTCTACGCCGAGCTGCGCGAGGCGGGGGTGGCGCGGCAGGAGGACGGCAGCTACCTCGTCGGCACGTACCACGAGATCATGGCGCTGCTCCACGACCCGCGGATCAGTTCCGACCGCCGCAAGCGCACCGTGCCGCAGGAGGCCGGGGGCGGGAGCGGGGAGCAGCTTCCGCCGTCCTTCATCGGGCTCGACGACCCCGCCCACCACCGGCTGCGCGGACTGGCGATGCGGCCCTTCGGCCCCCCGCACACCCCGGGCCGGATCGACGCCATGCAGGGGGAGATGACCCGGATCGTCGGGGAGCTGCTCGCCGGCTTCGGGGACAAGGACCAGATCGACGTGGTGGACGACTTCGCCTACCCGCTCCCCGTCACCGTGATCTGCCGGCTGCTGGGCGTACCGACCGAGGACGAGCCGCAGTTCCGGACGTGGTCGGACGCCATCGTCGCGGGCTTCGACCCCACCCCCGGCGAGGACCCCGCGGAACGGGAACACGCCGCCCTGGAGGCCCGCAAGGCGATGGGGCTGTATCTGGGCGGGCTCGCCGAGCAGCGCCGCGATCAGCCGTCCGACGACATGCTCTCCGCGTTCGTCAACGGTGCCGGCGCATGCGCCGACCAGCAGCTCACCCCGCTGGAGATCATGACCACCTCGGTCCTGCTGCTCATCGCGGGCCACGAGACGACCGTCAACCTGATCACCAACGGCGTACTGACCCTGCTGCGCCACCCCGACCAGCTGGCGCGCCTGCGCCGCGAACCCGCGCTGATGCCGCTGGCGGTCGAGGAGCTGCTGCGCTACGAGCCACCGGTCCAGATGCTGCCGCAGCGCACCCCGCTGGCCGACATCGAGGTCTCGGGAGTCACCATCCCCAAGGGCGCTCCGCTCATCCTGGTGCTCGCCTCCGGCAACCGCGACCGGCTGCGGTTCCGCGATCCCGACCGCTTCGACCCGGCGCGCGAGGACAACCAGCACCTGGGGTTCGGCAGCGGCATCCACAGCTGCTTCGGCGCACCGCTGGCCCGTCTGGAGGCCCAGCTCGCCCTCACCGAACTCATCCGGCACCTCGACGACCCCCGGCTGGTCGAGGACCCCCCGCCGTACCGGCGCAGCCCCGTACTGCGGGGCCCGCGCCATCTGCGGATCACCCGCTAGGCGTCGGCGGCCGGACGGCGCTGAGGTCCCCGACGAAATTCCCGTAGGGGACCTCAAAGCCGTCCCGAAGTGCCGGGGATTTCCGGCCGCTTCGACGTCTCGCGGTTATCCGGCAGTTCCGAAGTCCTGCGTCCAGTAATAGCCGGGCTGAGCCAGGCCGACACCGATCTCCTTGAACGAGCAGTCCAGGATGTTGCGCTTGTGGCCGGGGCTGGACATCCAGCCCTTCATCACGCTCTCCGGTGTGGAGTATCCGTAGGCGACATTCTCGCCGTATGCGCTCCAGTTGTAGCCGGCGCGCTGGATACGGTCCTCCGGAGAAGATCCGTCGGATCCCGTGTGGGACATATTCCGGTGCGAGGCCATGTCGTTGCTGTGATCCTGCGCGGCCTTGGTCAGCTGCGCATTCACCTTCAGCGGCGAGCACCCGACCTTGCTGCGTTCGATGTTGACGAGTTCCACCACGCGGGCGGTGGCCGAGGACGCCGGGGCGGCGGTTCTCGTGGCGCTCGGCGCGGGGGCGGGGGCCTTGGCGGGTGCCTTGGTGGCGACCCTGGTGGGCGCCGCGGTGGGTGCCTTGGAGGGAGCCTTGGAGGGGGCCTTGGTGGGCGTCGCGGTCGGGGTCTTGGTGGCCTTCGCGGTCGGCTTCGCGTGCCCCTCGCCGTGCCGCGACCGGTGGTGCTGGGGCCGATCGTGCTCCCGGCCGTCAGGGGACTCGTGCTGCCAGCGCTGGTGGGACCCGTGCTGCCCGCGGTCATGGGACCGGACGCGCTCGTCCCCCTGGTCACCGAAGCACGCCATGGCGACGGAGGGCACACCCACGGCGCCGACGGCGAGAGCGGCGATGACTATCTTCCGGCGGTGCCTCGTCTTGCGGTGCTTGCTCATCCATGACCTCGCTCGGTAATCGCGGAGCGCCTTCGGTGCGGTTTGCTCCGCCTGGTCCCCGCTTCTGAGCTGCGGAGATGCCGTGGGGTCGTCATTCTTCGGACCACTGCCCGGCAAGACAAGAAAGAGAAGTACTACCTCGAATAGTAGAGCGCTTCGGCACTTGCCATGGGGGTAGTGGCATGCAGGTCCGGTTCCGTGTCTGCCGGGAATTGCTGTTGCGTCGTCAGAATGCCTTGCCGGGCGAATGGGCGGGGGATCGCTTCGAGGTGAAGTCGTATCGTCCCGTCCCGCACCAGGTATTCCACTATCAAGACGGACAAGTCCCCCATGTCGCCTGGAGATCAATTACTAAACTGGTTAGTTGATGCCGCCCCGTGATATGGCGGATATCACAGCGGGCCTCGTCCCGTATTCGGGTATTGGGGTTCTGGGCGCCCCCCGGGCGCCCGATGCCGGTGTCCGGTCAGCTCTCGTGCGACGCCGCGTCCGAGCCCCCGGCGAAGGTCCGGGTCAGCTCCTCCGCCACGATCCGGGCGCCCGGCGAGACCCAGCGCCGGCGATGCCGGACCAGCTGGACGGGTACCGGCTGGGCCTCGGGGCCGTCCACCGCGGACAGCCGGCCCTCCGCCAGATGCCGTTCGACGGTCACCCGGGGGAGCAGGGTCAGACCGAGCCCGGCCTCGACGCACGACCGGGCGGCGTCGATGCTGCCGAAGCGGGTGATCCGGGGGCGGGTGCCGGACCTGCCCAGCAATGTCCGGACGAGCCGGTCGCTGTAGGAGCAGCCCTCCTCGTGCACGAAGAAGCTCTCGCCGGCCAACTCCTCCCAGTCGGCCGACCGGCCGGCGAGCCGGTGGCCCGGCGCCGCCACGTACGCCAGCGGCTCGCCGGCGATCCGGCGGGCCAGCAGATCGCTCTCGGCGACCTCCGGTTCCAAAAGGAGGGCGAGGTCGAGCCGGCCCGTGCGCAGACCGTCCACCGCCGCGGCCGTGCCGACGGCGTGCAGATGGACATCGAGCCCGGGATGGCCGCGCCGCAACGAGGCGATCACCGCGGGCAGCCGCGAGGAGCACAGCGAATCACCCGCACCCACGGCCACCTCGCCCTCGACCGCCCCGCTCGCCGGGTCCCCCTGCCCGGCCGAGGCCGTCGCGCGGAGCCGGGCCACCGCGTCGAGCACCTGCTCGGCCGCCTCCAGCAGGCTCGCTCCGGCACGCGTCGGCACCGTCCCCGAGGGCAGCCTGTCGAACAGCGGCGTCCCCAGCTCCCGCTCCAGCGTGCGGATCTGGACGGTGACCGTGGACTGCGCGAGATGCAGCGCGCGGGCCGCGGCCGTGAAGCCGCCCGTTCTGGCGAGCGTCACGAAGGTCCGCAGGAGTCTGGTGTCCATCGGCGCACACTATCGCGATCGTCGATGGCAGCGAACGAAAACAATCGTTGGACGCGATGAGTCCACGATGCCAGGGTGAGTGCATGACCAGCACACAGCAGTCCTCCACCGGCTCGGACGAGCTTCTGACCGCCCTCGACGTCCTGCGCTACTCGGCCTTCACCGCGGACCCCGCGGGCGGGAATCCGGCCGGCGTGGTGCTCGACGCCGAAGACCTCGACGACGCGCGGATGCTCGCCGTCGCCGCCCGGGTCGGATACTCGGAGACCGCGTTCGTCACGGCGTCCGACCCCGTGGCCCGCCGCTACCGGCTGCGGTACTTCAGCCCCCGCGCCGAGGTCGCCTTCTGCGGACACGCCACGATCGCCACCGCGGTCGCCCTCGCCTCCCGGACGGGCACCGGCGAGCTGCTCTTCGACACGCCCGCGGGCGAGATCCGGGTGGGGACCACCGCCGACGGCGACGGGCCGGTCCGCGCCACGCTCACCAGCGTTCCGGCGCACTCCCGCCCGGCCGAGGACGCCGAGGTCGATCCGGTGCTGCGGGCCCTGCGCTGGAGCCGGGACGAGCTGGACCCGGCCCTCCCGCCGCACATCGCCTTCGCGGGCAACGAGCACCTCGTACTGGCGGTCGCGAGCCGGGCACGACTGGCCGCGCTCGACTACGACTTCGACGCCCTGCACGAGATCATGCGGCGGCACGGCTGGACCACCGTGCACCTCGTGCACCGCGAGGCCCCCGACCGCCTCGACTTCCACGCCCGCGACCCCTTCCCCGTCGGCGGTGTCGTGGAGGACCCGGCGACCGGCGCCGCCGCTGCGGCCTTCGGCGGCTATCTGCGCGCGCTGGGCCTGGTCACCGAGCCCCGGCGGGCCCACATCCGACAGGGCGAGGACATGGGCCGCCCCAGCGACCTCTTCGTCGACCTGCACCCGGACGACGCCCGGATTCGGGTGACGGGCCAGGCCGTTCCCCTGCCGGACCCCGGCCAGTAGGAACACGGCATGGGGGGGGGGGGGGGGGGGGGGGAGAGGACGCCCCCCCCCCCCCCCCCCCCCCCCCCCCTCGCCGGTTGGTACTTCGCTCCC